>JBBARZ010000211.1:0-1012 GCA_040399505.1 Cyanobium sp. | reverse complement strand
CCAGGCCCTCGAGATCGTGCGGCGCCGAGCCCGGGATACGGAGACCATCTACAGCCTTTATGTGACCGATGCATCCCGTCACCTCACAGGCATTCTGTCGCTCCGTGACCTGGTGACCGCAGAGCCCGAGGAGCGCCTTGGTGATGTGATGACCCGAGAGGTGGTAAGCGTTTCCACGGACACCGACCAGGAGGAGGTGGCCCGCTTGATCCAGCGCTACGACTTTCTGGCCGTGCCGGTGGTGGATCGGGAACAGCGATTGGTGGGCATTGTCACGGTGGACGATGTGATCGATGTGATCCAGCAGGAAGCCACTCGGGACATTTACGCCGCCGGCGCTCTGCAGGCCGGCGACGAGGATGACTACTTCCAGAGCAACCTGTTCACCGTGGCCAGGCGGCGGGTGGTGTGGTTGCTTGTGCTGCTTTTGGCCAACACCGCCACTTCGGCCGTGATCGCTTCCGAAGATGCGGTCCTCAAGCGGGTGGTGGTGCTGGCGGCCTTCATCCCGCTGCTGATCGGCACCGGGGGCAACGTGGGGGCCCAGAGTTCCACCGTGGTCATCCGGGGTTTGAGCACCCAGCGCATCCAGTCCCTGGGCCCAGCGATGGCCGTGGGAAGAGAGGCGGTGGCCGGGGCCCTGCTGGGTCTGCTGATGATGTTTGTGGTGGTGCCCTGGGCGGGCTATGTCTCCCATAACTGGGTTGTGGCCTGGGCCGCAGGGATCAGCCTCCTGGCCATCACCACCCTCGCCGCAACGGCGGGCTCGGCTCTTCCCCTTCTGTTCAACCATCTCGGCCTCGATCCGGCCCTGATGTCAGCTCCCTTCATTGCCACGGCCACGGATGTGGCAGGGGTGTTCATCTACCTGCAGACCGCATCCTGGCTGCTGGAGCATTTTGCATAGCCCTTGAGCGGCTTTGCTGCCCCTGTTGCCAGCCAAATCTGCCAGATGAGAGACATTTACACTTCGTTAGGTTAGGCTTCACACATCTTTAGGTTCCGGCCGATG
>JBBARZ010000210.1:0-1028 GCA_040399505.1 Cyanobium sp. | reverse complement strand
TGACATCCTGGTTCCTGGCCTTCTATCTGATCGGTCAGGCCAAAACTGGGATCTCTGTACGGCGACAATTAGGTAGGCGCCCGCCAACGTAGTTGACACCGAGCAGCTCCACCCTGTCGGCAGGCACCACCAGCTCTAGTCCATAGCGGCGTAGATAGAGCCAGGAGAGCACGCTGCAGTGGAGGAGATCGAGCACCAGGGTGCCGCCCTGGAAGCCCAGGATGCCCGCCGAGATCCACACCACCAAGCGACGGGATTCCATGGGCGGCTCCACTGCGGTGAACCTCTGAGGGTTCCGGAGTGGGGCTTTTGATCTCAGCGCTGCAGGGGCAACACCCTGACCCGATGACGACGTTCATCCGCCACGATCAAGACACCTTTTTTGATGGATGGTCCATAACGACTGAGGAGCTCCAGAACCAAGGGGCCAATGCGTTCAGGCAGCACATTGAGGCAACGCACCTGAATGACGCTCGGCCCCGTTTGTCCCGAAGTGCAAGGACCGTCCCAAAGTCAAGGTCATGGGTCAACACCGCGCAGTCATTTTCGATCGCCCAGGCCATGAGCTCGGAATCAGGGGCTCTGGGATCCCCCAACTCTGACCAATGGAACGCTTGATGGCCTGCTTCCCGGAGGGTTGCCAGCCATTCTGGTGACAGGTTCATATCCACCAGGAGCCGGAGCATGGCTCAGCTGGCGATCAGCGACTCATCGGTGGCTTGCAATCGCCAGGCGGCGTAGGCCAAGGCCTGATCAATGTCGGCAACCTCCAGCAGGGGATAGGCCTGGAGGATCCGCTCCCGAGTTTCTCCGCTTGCGAGCAAACCAACGATGGTGGATACCGTGATCCTGAGCCCTCGGATGCAGGGCTTCCCGCCCATCACAGCTGGATCGTGGGTGATGCGGGTGAGGTCCATGCCATCACGTTAGGCACAGACGACGGCCTGAGCCCCAAGACCCAGACCGGCTCAAGGGGGCCGCAGCCCCCTCCAGGCCTCAGCCCAACGTGGGCCTCAACTTGGCGATTT
>JBBARZ010000209.1:0-1029 GCA_040399505.1 Cyanobium sp. | reverse complement strand
CTGCTGCTCCAGCACGCTGGTGACGCCCTGCTCCACGCTCACCGCGTCGGCCCCCACGTAGCGGGAGCTCACCTGCACGCTGGGGGGGGCAATGTCGGGCAGGTTTTCGATCGGCAGGATGGGAATGGCAATCAAGCCGGCAATCACGATCAGCAGGCTGCACACCGTGGTGAGCACGGGACGCGTGATGAAGGTGTTGGAGAGCGACATGGACCCCTGCGGTGATGACGGCTAGTTGACCCTCACCGGCAGGCCGTGACGGAGGTTGATCAGGTTGGAGGTAATCACCTTCTGGCCTGGCTCCAGCCCCCGCAACACCGGATAGCGGTTGTTCTGGAGGGGGCCCAGTTCGACCGGCGTTTGCAGGGCAAAGGTGGTGCCTGGCGGCAGCTTGCGCAGGGGCTCCAGCTTGGCCTGGCCGGGCCGTCGTTCCAGGTCGGCCAGGCTGCCCACCCCATAGACAAACCGCTGGCCGGAAATCTGGGTGACGGCTTCAAAGGGAACGGAGAGTTGGCTCCGCTCGTCGAGGATCAGGCGGGTGCGGGTGCGCAGGCCGTTGCGCAGCACGCCGGTGGGATTGGCAAATTCCGCCTTGGCCAGCAGCGACTGGGTGCCGGCCACCACAGCCGGATCCAGCGATCGCACCACGCTCCGGGCCATGGGGAGGTTGGTGGCGGGGTCCATGAGGATCACGGGCTGCCCCACCCGCAGGCGATCGGAGAACACCGCCGGCACATCCACCCGGGCCACGAGCTCATCGTTGCGGATGATCTTGGTGAACGGCGCCCCCGCCGCGATCACATCGCCCACCTTGGCCTGCACATCGCCCACGGTGCCGCTGATCGGCGCCCGCAGATCGCGGAAGCCGAGATCAGCCATGCGGGCTACCAGGTTCATGCGGGAAGAGATGTAATCCTGCCGAAATTGATCCCGCTGAATCGCGCTGGCCGCCCCCTGTTTCACCAGGTAGTCGTAGCGCTGGAAATTGAGCCGTTTGGTTTCGGTTTCCGCCCGCAACCGGGCCACATC
>JBBARZ010000208.1:0-1041 GCA_040399505.1 Cyanobium sp. | reverse complement strand
CCTACCCACCGGCAATCCCCACCCCACAGCCCACGAAACCAGCAGGACACTGGACCCAGCCCCAAGGAGGTGCTATGGACGACACCCGTGTCCACGCCGCCGCTAACTGCCTGGGCCAGACCTGCCTCAGCTGGCAGAGCGATGGTGAGCTGAGCCCCGGGGATCGCCAGTTGGTGTTGGCGCGGTTGCTGGAGGTCGATGCCTGCGCGGCTGGTTCCAGTGAGTGTTGGCTGATCAGCGAGGGGCGTCCGACCCCCCGGAACCCTTAGGCCCCCCCAGAGCAAAACTCCTAAGCCTTCAATCTGTTGCACCCCCCTGGCTTCCGAATTCAGCCCTGGCTTGTCTGCCCCCAGCGCATTGATGGCCCGCCGATCCATGCCCCAACCTCTGCCCACGGATGCCAGCGACTACGTGCTCCTCCACCGGGATACGGGCTGCGCGCTCTACACCACCCGCGCCACGGAGCTGGAGATCCATCGGGCGAACCAAAAGCTCAAGCAAGCCGGCCAGCGCTCCCGCTATGTGCCCGCCAGGCAACTGGGGCACCATTCACGGGGGCAGAGCTGAATCGTCCCCATTCGGGGGCATCGCAGCCCGTGGAGGTGGGTCCAGTCTTGCGACCCCCAGGCCAGGCCCAAGCAATGGCAACCCCAGCGAGCAGCAAGGCCATGGGCAACAGCCCGCCCGATCGAGGAGAGGGGCAACGGCGTTGGCTGGAGCAGCTCACCCAGCAATGGGAAGCCGATGGCATCCACCTGCTCAGGCCCATGGCCAGCCGGGAGGGGGCTACTCCAAACGATCGCTGAGGGCTCTGGCTTCGCCAGGAGCCACCGGTTTGCTCTGGGTAGGGTTCGAGAGCCGCCGGCACCTGGAATGGGACAGCGCCATCGTCCACCGCAACGGATCCGGCGCCAGACGCCCTCAGCCTGGCCTGTTTTGGCGATACTCGCCCTGGTGTTGGCCACCTTGGCCATCCTGCTGGTGAATCAGAACCATTCTGGGGATCCTCTTAAGGTGCGCAGGGAGCTGCGGAAGTTCTGA
>JBBARZ010000207.1:0-1043 GCA_040399505.1 Cyanobium sp. | reverse complement strand
CAGAACCCCGAAGGCACCTACGAATCCCTGGAGAAATACGGCCGCGACCTCACCGCCGCCGCCCGTGACGGCAAGCTGGATCCGGTGATCGGCCGCGACGAGGAAATTCGCCGCACGATTCAGATCCTCAGCCGCCGCACCAAGAACAACCCCGTGCTGATCGGCGAACCGGGGGTCGGCAAGACCGCCATCGTGGAGGGGCTGGCCCAGCGGATCGTGAACGGCGATGTGCCCTCCGCCCTTCAGAACCGCCAGCTGATCGCCCTCGACATGGGCAGCCTGATCGCCGGTGCCAAATACCGGGGTGAATTCGAGGAACGGCTCAAGGCTGTGCTCAAGGAGGTCACCGCCTCCGAGGGGCAGATCGTGCTTTTCATCGATGAGATCCACACCGTGGTGGGAGCCGGCGCCGCCGGCGGGGCGATGGATGCAAGCAACCTGCTCAAGCCCATGCTCGCCCGCGGCGAGCTGCGCTGCATTGGCGCCACCACCCTCGACGAACACCGCCAGCACATCGAGAAGGATCCGGCCCTGGAGCGCCGCTTCCAGCAGGTGTTTGTGGATCAGCCCACGGTGGAAGACACCATTTCGATCCTGCGCGGTCTGAAGGAGCGCTATGAGGTGCACCACGGCGTGCGCATCGCCGACAACGCGATTGTGGCCTCGGCTGTGCTCTCCAGCCGCTACATCGCCGATCGCTTCCTGCCGGATAAGGCCATCGACCTGATGGACGAGGCTGCCGCCCGCCTGAAGATGGAGATCACCTCTAAACCCGAGGAGATCGATGAGCTGGATCGGCGCATCCTGCAGCTGGAGATGGAAAAGCTCTCTTTGGGGCGGGAATCTGATGCAGGCAGCCGGGATCGGCTGGAGCGGCTGGAGAAGGAACTGGCGGATCTGGGTGAACAGCAGAGTGCCCTCAATGCCCAGTGGCAAAAGGAGAAGGGCGCCATCGATGAGCTGGGGGCCATCAAGGAGGAGATCGAGCAGGTGCAGCTGCAGATCGAGCAGGCCAAGCGCAGCTACGACCTCAACAAGGCCGC
>JBBARZ010000206.1:0-1058 GCA_040399505.1 Cyanobium sp. | reverse complement strand
GGGGCCGCAGCCCCCTCCAGGCCTCAGCCCAACGTGGGCCTCAACTTGGCGATTTCACCAATGCGAGCAAGGCAGCCCTTGAGGGCTGGGAGCACTTCTTCCTCCAGGAGGGTGATGTCCTCTTCTCCATAGGGCCGATCCAGCCAGGAGCGCCGCAAGGGCTGGCCGCGACGCCGCACCAGGATGTCCTGCACCGCATGGAAGGTGGATTCCAGCAGCAGGAAGGGACCTTCCTCGTGGCGGCAAAGAGGAGAAGAAGAGACAGGGGCTGTGGCCATATGACGGCTGAGAGCAGGGCGCCTTGTGGGGCGAGCTGGGCAGCTGGCCCAGCGAAGAACCGCTGCCGGCTGGCACCACCCTGCTGCTGCCGATCTACCGCTCGACCACGCCGATCCCGGCCGGGATGCACCTGCTGGTGCCTGGGTTCATGCCCTCCACAACGCTGCCGGCGGGGGAGTGGATCTATCTGCCGGGCTAATGGAGAGCCCAGTGGCTCATGCCGCCTCCAGGCCCAGGTGCTCCACGTAGGGCATGAAATCGCGATCGCTGAACAGCAGTGGCAGGTTGGCTTCGATGCAGGCGGTGGCGATGATCCCATCGATTGTCTTGCGTACCGTGATGCCCCGGCTGCGCAGCTGCCGGTAGTTCTCCGCTGCTTTCCAAGGGTTACTTCCCTCCAACAGAGGCAGCAGAGCAAGGGAGCGGAAAAGTTGTCGGGCTGTTGCTACATCCTTGTCCTGACGGAAGCCCTGCATCACCTCCACCAGGATCAGATCACCGATCGCTAGCGGTGTCACCCCGAGCAGCGCATCCAGCCGATCCACCTCGGGGGTGCTGACCCCATTGAAAAAATCGATCCAAACCGAGGAATCAACAACGATCACGGCTGCTACTCGGCAGGCTCCTGATCCAGGCGCTGGGCCTCCAGATCACCTTCCCAGGCCAGGCGCCCCCGGAAAGCGCGGATCTTGGCCTGCTGCTGCAGCTGGACCAGGGTGCGCAGCCCCATCTCGACCGCTTCCCGCTTGCTGCGGGCACCGCTGGCCTGCATCGCCTGC
>JBBARZ010000205.1:0-1075 GCA_040399505.1 Cyanobium sp. | reverse complement strand
TGTCGTTGAGCTGCCAGGCCTTGCTGAAGTAGGGCTCAGTGGGGCCGTAAAAGCGGAAGTAGGCAAACCAGCCCTTACCCGGAAGCGTTTGGATCCAGTTGGTGGCGCCCATGGGCTTCACGGGGCCAAAATAGACATCCACCGAGCCATCGGCATTGGTGATCAGATCGGGTTTCCGGGAGCTGAGATCGGCGGCGCCCTGGGGGGTGATCAAGGGCCCGCGGCTGAGGTTGTTGTAGAGGGTGATCGACCAAAACTGCTTCACCGGCGGGCTAGCGGGAACCCGCATGCGGTAGGTGCGGCCCCCATCGAGCCAGTGGCCTTTGGCATCTTTGGAGGCCTCCAGATACACCTGACCAAAACCCAGCACCCTGCCCTGCATCCCCACCGACATACCGATCGCCTCATAGAACCAGGAACTGCGTTCGTCGAACTGCACGCGGCGCTTGTCGGGCGATTCCTGATCCAGATCAAACAGCACGGCATACTCCCAGTGCTTGCCCGGGTACACCGTGGCGCCGGGGGTGCGCTTCTCGTAGGCGATCGTGCGGGCCATCAGATCGCCCAGCTGGGCGGCCTCGCCGAGGATACGCGCCTGGCGGGCATCGGGATTGAAGGCCTGGCCCGGCGTGATGCCCAGCGGAGACAGCATCCCGAACATCATGCGGTCGCGAGGGGCGACGGGCTCATTGGCGTAGAGCTCACTGAGCAGGCGCCAGTAGGTGAGATCAGTGGGCTGGGCCGATTGCCAGGGGCGACCGCCCACTTCGCTGTAGCCGGTGGCCGGCGGGTTGGCCCGCTGGTTCCAGCCATAGACGCGGTGCTGGCGCACGGTGGCCTCGGCCACGGCCTTGTCCGGCGACAGGCCCCGGGTGCCGAACCACACCTGGTTGCTTGGGGAGCGGAAGATCCTGTAGCCCGGCGCCACCACCTCCGGCCCATCGGGGGGCAGGATCAGGTATTTCCCGCCGGCACCCTTGTCGGGGCCGGTCTGGCCCATATCGGTGATCGGCTGCTGCCAGATGTCCATCACCCCACCGGCGATGAGCCCGGCCGGCACCTCCACCACCAGTGG
>JBBARZ010000204.1:0-1096 GCA_040399505.1 Cyanobium sp. | reverse complement strand
GGGCAGCTCAGGCAGCCATGGGATGGCTGCATGGGTGGCATCTCAAAGCTGGCCACTCACATCGAGATAGACGTCTGCCATCGATTCCACCCGCCATTCGGGCCATCCGGCGGCCGCCAACTGGGCCTCCACCTCCTCGGGCCGGAAGGCCGCCGCCAGGGAGTTGGTGTAGTCGCGGCGCAGCACGGGAGGGGCGGTGGCCGCATGGCGCTCCACCAGCTCCTGCAAGGCCTCCGGGTGGGGGGGGCGGCGCAGATCCCGCACCACCACCAGGGCCCCAGGGGCTCCGAGCGCTCGCACGGTGCTCCACAGCGCGCCCGGATCGTGGAGATGGTGCAGGAGGCTGTTGCTCACGATCAGGTCGTAGGGCGGGGCCCATGGGGACGGCAGCTCCGTCAAGGCATCGGCCGCGAGGGGAAGTAGGGCCTGGTGCACGCGCACCTGGGGCCACCGTTCCGGCGCCTGGGCCAGGCGCTTCTCGGCCAGAGCGAGCATGGCCCTGGCCCCATCAACACCGAGCACGGGCGTCTTGGGGAGGGCCTCCGCCAAAAGAAAGGTGATGTTGCCGGGACCGCAGCCCAGATCCAGGACCTTTTTGACAGCCGGCGCGAATTGGGGCCGACTGGCGACCAGGTCCAGGATGCGCTCAAGGAAGGCCTGATCGGACGCCTCAAAATCCGCCTCGGCGTAGGTCTGCGCCTGGTGGGGGTCGTCCATGAGCTCGGGCTCGCAGATTCGTTCGATGGCTTCCTGGTGCCTGTGGCATCGATCGTGGCAGATCAGCAGTACACCGCCCGTGGTGGCGCTATGCCATTGCACGCCCCATCCGTGGCGTTTATGGTGCTTCATACGCACTGGCCTTCGATCCCTGTGACCCTCTCCATACCTCCCCTCAAGGCCAGTTCCTCTCGCCCTGCTGAGGAGGCAGCCCCTGTTGCATTCAGTGCCCCGGGGATGTCGGAGTTTTCCCAGGATTTCCCCGCCACCGCCCCGGCTGCCAATCCCGTGTTTTACCGCACCTACAGCCGCAAGGGGCCGGCTGGCCGGGAGAGCTGGCGCCAGGTGGTGGAGCGCAACCTGGAGGGGCTCCGGCAGC
>JBBARZ010000203.1:0-1098 GCA_040399505.1 Cyanobium sp. | reverse complement strand
TGGCCTGATCCAGCTCCCGCAGCAACACCTCATTCACCTCCTGGCGGGTGGTGAACGTTTGGTCGAGATCCAGCTTGCCCATCTCAGCGCGGATCTGGGTGAGCACCAGATTCACCATGGCCGCCTGCAGGTTGTCCACCGCGTAATAGGCGCGGGAGTGCTCCAGCAGTTGCCAATACACCACCGCATCCACCTCGATCGACACGTTGTCGCGGGTGATGCACTGCTGCGGAGGGATATCCAGCACCCGCTCCTTCAGCGATTCATGGCTCACCACCTTCTCCACCCCCGGCAACACGAACGACAATCCCGGTGACAGCTGCCGGTTGTATTTGCCGAGGCGCTCCACCAGCATCGAGCGGCTGCTGCTCGTCACCTTCACGCTGCTCACGCCGAGGGCACCCACGATCACCAGCACCAGAGGAATCAGGGGATCCATAACCATTGCCACCGTTCCCCCAGGCTAGGGAAGAGAATGGACGGAGGCCCGCCTTTGGCCATGCCGTCGCCCCCCCTGTTCTGGCTGCTTGTTGCCACGGCCCTCTGGTTGCTGGTGCTGCTGGGGCTCGATGGCGACGGGCTGCTGCTCGTGGGGGGCACCGCCGCCCTGGCACTCACGCTCCTGTTGGCCGCCGTTCCCCTGCCCGCCTGGGCCCAGGCCGTGCTGTTCTTCGGCCTCGCCGCTGCGGGCTACGGCCTGCTGCGGCGCTGGTCGCTCCGATCCGCCGATGATGGCGCCCTCTTGCCGCCCGTCACCGACCAGGCCCAGGTGATCAGCGCCTTCAGCGCCGATGGCAGCGGCCGGGTGCAGTGGCAGGGCCAGAGCTGGGCTGCCCGCAATGTGGAGCCCCACACGCCCCTCACCCCCGGGGAGCGGGTCACCGTGATGGGGCGCGAAGGCAACTGCCTGCAGGTGATGGCCCAACCCAGCAGCCAGGGCTGAAACTCAATCAAAGAACAGCAGGCTCACCACCTTGCCCATGTCTTCCGCGGTGCGGCAGCTGGAGAGCAGGGTTTCGCTGTCGTGGAAGGCATAGCAGATCAGCTGGTCGCAGCGGCTGATGATCTCCTGGTTGCAGAGGCTGCTGGCCATCGGCA
>JBBARZ010000202.1:0-1108 GCA_040399505.1 Cyanobium sp. | reverse complement strand
CCCGCAGCTTGCGCTCGATGCCCATCTTGAGGGTCATGGTGCTGCTGGGGCAGGAACCACATGCGCCCTGCAGGCGCACCTTCACCACGGGACCATCGAGTTCAACAACCTCCACGTTGCCGCCATCGGCCATCAGATAGGGGCGGAGTTCATCAAGCACCCGCTCCACGTTTTCGATGGTGAGAGCACGGGGATCGGCGCTGGCCTCGGGGGCTGCCTGCTCAAGGGGGGTGGTGGTTTCCGTGGTCATGGCGTGGATCTCTTTGCTCATGAGCTTAGGGAGAAATCACCCGTGGGCCGGGCCCCGGAGATTCACGATCACCACCCCGGCCACGATCAGGGCCATGCCTGCCAGCTGGGCGGTGGTGGGGATCTGGCGGTAAGCGAGCACGCCCACCAGCACGGTGGCCAGGATGCCGATGCCGCTCCAGATGGCATAAGTGAGCCCCAGGGGCAGCACCTGCACCACCCGCGACACCAGGAGCATGGAGGTGCCGTAGGCCGCCAGCACGAGCAGGGTGGGTCCGGGTCGGGTCATGCCCTGCGACAGCCGCAAGCAGGAGGTGCCCACCACTTCCGCGCTGATGGCCAGCGCCAGGAGCAGCCAGGGGTTGGAGGGGGGCATGGGCATGGCCTGGGGCTACTCCCTAGGATTTAATGCGACTGCTCCGGCGCATGACCGACGTTCCCGTTTCCCGGATCCGCAATTTCTGCATCATTGCCCATATCGACCACGGCAAATCCACCCTGGCCGATCGCTTGCTGCAGGACACGGGAACCGTGGCAGCGCGCGACATGCAGGAGCAGTTTCTCGACAACATGGAGCTGGAGCGGGAGCGGGGCATCACGATCAAGCTCCAGGCCGCCCGGATGGAATACAAGGCGGCGGATGGCGACACCTACATCCTCAACCTGATTGATACGCCAGGCCACGTTGATTTTTCCTATGAAGTGAGCCGCTCCCTGCAGGCCTGTGAGGGGGCGCTGTTGGTGGTGGATGCGAGCCAGGGGGTGGAGGCGCAGACGCTGGCGAATGTGTATCTGGCGCTAGAGAACGATCTGGAGATCATTCCGGTGCTCAACAAGATCGACCTGCCGGGGGCCGATC
>JBBARZ010000201.1:0-1114 GCA_040399505.1 Cyanobium sp. | reverse complement strand
TTGAGCGCGCTGGAGGGCTCCCCCCTGAGCCGCCAGGAGCGCCAGCCCAAACCAACTTCGCCTGCAAATTGCATGTAGTGTGCATGCATTCGATCCTCAGGGGTCCCCATGGCAACACTCCAGATCCGCGACCTGCCCGATCCCCTGCACCAGCAGCTGCAACTGAGGGCACGCCAGCACCACCGCAGCCTCAGTCAGCAGGCCCTCAGCGATCTGCAGCAAACCAATGGCGGCGATCCCCGCGAGCGCCGGCGCCAGGCCCTGGCCGATCTTCAGGCCCTGGCTCAAGCGCGTGGCAGGCGGCCTTTTGATCCCTCGCCGGAGGAACTGATCCGGCAGGACCGGTCCCGCTGAGATGGCCGAGCTCCGCACAGGCAGGCTTGTGTTGGATGCCTCGGCGGTGGTGCGGATTATCGAGGGGTCTGAGCAGTCGGCCTCCTTTCAAGAGGCCGTGCTGAATGCCGATCTGGTGCTCGCTCCCGAGCTGATGCTTACCGAGGTGGCCAATGCCCTCTGGCGCCTGCAGCGGGCCGGCCAGCTGGCAGCCGACGGCCTGCAGCAGCGCCTGAGCCGGGCAGCAGAGCTGGTGGATGTGATCGAGCCCGACCGCCATCTGCAGGTGGAAGCCCTGGCCCTGGCCTGCCACTTCGATCATCCCGTGTACGACTGCCTGTATCTGGCTCTGGCGCGGCGAGAAGCGGCCATGCTGCTCACGGCGGATCAGCGCCTGCAGCAGCTGGCTTCCCGGGTGCTCCCCTGAGGCACCAGCACACACACCATATCTGGTGTCTCCACCCCGAAATCCGTCAGCCTCTTGGAGGTGCTTCCCCCTGGGCCACCCGCCCCCCCGTCCGGGTCGCAGCCCTAACCTGAACGCAGCGCCTCTTCAGCTCAAGACGCGTCAGTTCAATGTGGTGGTGGAGCGCGACGCCGAAGGATTTTTCGTCGCCACGGTGCCGAGCCTGCCTGGATGCCACACCCAGGCACGGTCGCTGGATCAGCTGATGGAGCGCGTCACCCAACCCCACCTCCCCCCTTTAGAGGAGCTGATGCCCCTACTGCAGCAGATCTGGGACCGGCGCATCCACACCAACAACGGCCCGTTTCACAAAGA
>JBBARZ010000200.1:0-1141 GCA_040399505.1 Cyanobium sp. | reverse complement strand
CCAGGCCTTTTCTGTGAACAGTTCGGCGGTGGGATGCATGGTTGACGGGGGATTGGTGAAGGGATGTTCTGACCGTATGGCGCCTGAATGGGTGGGGCCCAGGCGGAGGCCCGAATCGGCCGGTTCGGGCCTCACCCCAAGTGGTGGGCCCACCCCACCAGATTGGCGAGAAAACCGCCAGCCGGCTCGCCTGTTTGGAAAAGCTGCTCAATGCGGTCTGTCAGGTGGCCTATGGAGGGGGCAGCTGAAAGGCCCCTTGATTTTTCCCGCACAGGCGCACCGGGCAGCCATCGGGTCCATACACCGCATCGGCCGGCGAGAGGCAACCTAGGCGGTTTTTCAATGGCACCTGCTCGGGCAGGATCTTCATCGGCTGCAGAACGGCCTGATCCGCAGACACCACGAGCTTGCAGGGGGAGGGCACCAGGGCCTCAGGGCCACTGATGGCCAGGGGCTGGTTGGGGGACGACAGCTCCTGGGCTGAGGCGTCACGGGGTCCAGCCCCTCCCACCACCACCATCGGGGCCACCAGGGCCAGCAGGATGGGAAGGGCTCTCGCCATGATGGGCGCCGGTTGTACTTCCCCAGTCT
The DNA here is from genome assembly GCA_040399505.1 of Cyanobium sp. Taxonomy (GTDB): domain Bacteria; phylum Cyanobacteriota; class Cyanobacteriia; order PCC-6307; family Cyanobiaceae; genus Cyanobium. The sequence goes on along the minus strand of JBBARZ010000200.1, from coordinate 550 downwards.
CCCTGCCCATGGCTCTCCCGTCGACCGATCCCTCCGACCAGGCCTTGGTGCGCCAGCTGGTGGAAGCGTCCCGCGCGTTTGACCAGACGGGCGCCGATCCGGAAAGGAACTGCTGGATGGCGGTTCACTGCCATGTGCATGGCGTGTTGCCTTCCGAGTACGACATTCGCGAGATTCCGGAACCCTTGTATCTGGCTGTTCTGGCCGCCCGTTTGGCAAAAACCTAGACAAAAAAACCTGGCGAAAGGGATTCGCCAGGTGCGGTTTCGGGTTTGTGAGAAGCAGCCGATGGGCTGCTCGGCTCAGTGGTGTATCAGGCCCAACCTTTGGCGGACTGATCGATCACATAGGCCGCCACATCAGCGATGTCGGCTTCACTGAGCTTGCCGCCAAAGGCGGGCATGGCGTTTTTGCCATTGGCGACCTGGTAGGCCACGGCAACCTCAGGACCATCCGCATAGTTGGCCAGATAGGCCTTGAGGGCATCCGCTTTGAGGGTGCGCTCGGCATTCACCACATTGCCGCCGCCCATATGGCAAGCCGCGCAGTT
>JBBARZ010000199.1:0-1148 GCA_040399505.1 Cyanobium sp. | reverse complement strand
GTTGAGCACGGCCAGGTTGATGGAGATCAGGGCGGCGAAGAGAAACAGGCTGCTGCCGCCCTGGTTGGCGAGGGAGGCGCCCATCTCCACGATCTTCACCGGGCCCGACACCTGGGAGGCGGTTTCCCCGAAATGGGTGAAGAGGGTGATGAACCCCTCCACGGTGCGCTTGGTGAGGGTGAAGAAATCGTGGCTGGCTTGGCGGAACGGCTCGAAGGGGCCCTTGGGCGCGCGGAAGGCCTCCGTGCCGAAGGGCTGGAGCTGGGCGCCGATCCGGCCCGTGCCACCCAGATCGGCGGGGGTGAGAGTGAGCGCTACGGTGCGCCCCCCCCGCTCTGCTTCCAGCTTGAGGGGGATGCGAGGCGAGGCCTTGATCTGATCCACGAAGCCGGCCACCGCTTCCTGGCCACCGGCCACGGGCTGGTTGTTGAGGGAGAGAATGCGATCGCCTTCCTTCAGGCCGGCCTGGGCGGCGGCCTGGCCCGGCTGCACTCCGGCCACGAGAACCCCTGGCGAGGTGCTGAAGCCCGCGGGGATGCCCAGGATCAGGCCCTGGCCCAGGAGCACCAGGTAGGCCAGGAGCAGATTGGCGAGCACGCCGGCGGCGATGACCAGGGCCCGCTGGGGCAGGGGCCGGTTGCGCAGAAGATCGGGGTCGTCGGGGGGGAAGGCGCTGGAGGGATCGTCGTCGGGGAACGACACGTAACCGCCCAGGGGGATGGCCCGCAGGGCGAACTGCACCCCCCGCCGCTGGCGCTGCAGCAGGGCAGGACCAAACCCCACGGAGAAGCCGCTGACCCGGATGCCCTGCCAGACGGCTGCAAAGAAATGCCCCGCTTCATGAACCACGATCAGGCCGGCCAGGATGGCCAGGGCTGTGAGAACTCCCATCAGGCGGGGGTAAGGCGAATAGCGTTCATTCTGGAGGGTGGGACGGGCTAGGGGGAGGCGGAGAGCCGGTCGGCGCCGAAATAGGGCACCAGCGCTGCTGGTAGCCGCACGGAACCATCGGCCTCTTGGCCCGCTTCCAGGAGGGCTGCCATGGTGCGGCCCACCGCCAGGCCACTGCCGTTGAGGGTGTGCACCAGGCGGGTGCCCTTGCCCTCGTCCTTGCAGCGGATGGCGCTGCGGCGGGCCTGGAAATCGCC
>JBBARZ010000198.1:0-1149 GCA_040399505.1 Cyanobium sp. | reverse complement strand
GCCCCTTCAGCAGCTGGCAACGCCAGAGCGAATCAGCCTCAGCCCGCCATGATCCCCTGCAGCCCGGCGCTGTAGATCAGGGCGGTGCAGAGGATGGCGCCGGCCCAGCAGAGGCTGCGCAGGGGTGGAATGTTGGCCACGTAGGCGCCGATGTAGGCCAGCCGCAGCAGGGGATGGAGCCAGGCGGCGCCGATGGCCAAGGTGGTGGGAAGCCAGCCGTGGGTTGCGGCGATGAGGGCCAGCAGGCAGGCGGGGGCATGGAGGGTAAAGGCCTCGAAGCTGTTTTGGTGCGCCCAGTTGGCCCGTTTGCCCCAGGCCGGCAGCCGGTCGAACATGGCCCGGGGGGCGGCCAGATCGGAGGGGGTGAAATCGGCCTGGGAGCGGGCGGCGCCTAGGGGGATCAGGCTGGCGATCACCACGGCGCCGGAGAGCACGAGCGACCAGGCAAAGGGTGCACCCGCCCCCAGGCCCGTGGTGGCGCCGCCGCTGGCCAGGGCCGTGAGGGCTGTGGCGAAGAGGGTGGGGAGGGGCAGCAGCGCAGGGCTCATGGGGCGGGGCAAGCGATAATCCCTTTCTAGGTGCGCCACTGCCCTTGGAGAGAGGAAGCGGGGCAGGACAGACCTTTTAGGGTTGGTGTTTCCTCCAAGTCCTCTGTCCATGGCCGACAGCTTCTCCTTTGACGTGGTGAGCGATTTCGATCGCCAGGAGTTGGTGAACGCGGTGGATCAGGTGCGGCGGGAGGTGGCCCAGCGCTACGACCTCAAGGATTCCAAGACGGAGATCGAGCTGGAGGAGGCCAGCCTCACCATCACCACCGCCAGCGACATGACCCTGGAGGCGGTGAATGATGTGCTGCGCCAGAAGGCCACCAAGCGCAACCTGTCGCTGAAGATCTTTGATTTCCAGCCCAGCGAAGCGGTGGGCGGCAACCGGGTGATGCAGGTGGTGAAGCTACGCAAGGGGCTGAGCCAGGAGCTGGCCAAGAAGCTCTCCAAAACCGTGCGCGACCAAGTGAAAAAAGTGACCGTGGCGATCCAGGGCGACAGCCTGCGGGTGACCGGCAAAAACAAGGACGACCTGCAACAGGTGATCCAGCTCCTCAAGCAGGAAGACCTGGAGGTGCCGTTGCAGTTTGAGAACTATCGCTGA
>JBBARZ010000197.1:0-1156 GCA_040399505.1 Cyanobium sp. | reverse complement strand
TGGTGACGCCCGCTGCAACTGGTAGCCAGCCCTCGCCTTTCTGACGTAGCTGCCATGCTTCCAATAAGCCACACCAAACCCCTTTGAACACCGACCTTGGGCCACGCCCAGAGCCCCAGAGCCCAGTTGCCCTGCGGGCTCTGATGCCGGCCCTGGCCAACAAGACCTACTTCAACTACGGCGGCCAGGGGCCCCTGCCCACCCCGTCGCTAGAAGCGATCGTGGCCAGCTGGCAGCGCATTCAGGAGGTGGGGCCGTTCACCACGGCGATGTGGCCCGTGGTGGAGCACGACACCAATCGCCTGCGCCAGCACCTCGCCCAGTGGTGTGGCGCCCCTCCCCATCGGATCGCCCTCACAGAAAATGTCACCATGGGCTGCGTGCTGCCCCTTTGGGGCCTGCCCTGGCAAGCCGGCGACCAGCTGCTCCTCAGCGATGGGGAGCACGACGGGGTGATGGCCGCCTGCCGGGAGCTGGCCCGTCGCTTTGGGCTCGACATTCAGATCCTGCCGGTGCAACAGCTGCGCGGCGATCCGGCGAGCACGGCAACCTCCCTGCTGGATGGGCTGGAGCAGGCCCTCACCCCCCGCACCCGCTTGGTGGTGCTCTCCCACCTGATCTGGACCACGGGCCAGCGGATGCCGATCGCCGCCGTAGCCGAACGACTGGCCGCCCATCCCAACCAACCCTGGCTCCTGGTGGATGGGGCTCAGAGCTTCGGCAGCCTGCCCCTTGCACCTGATGCGGCCGCCGCCGACATCTATGCCTTCACCGGCCACAAGTGGGCCTGCGGCCCCGAGGGCCTGGGGGGCGTGTTGCTCTCGCAGCGGCTGCTGGCCCAGAGCCGGCCCACCCTCATTGGCTGGCGCACCCTCAAATCAGAAGAAGCCCCAGGGGAGGGTTTTCACCGGGACGGCCGCCGCTTTGAGGTGGCCACCTCCTGCACCCCCCTGCTCAGCGGCTTGCACACCTCCATGAGCCTCCTCGATGACGTGGGCACCCCCGAGGAACGCCTCGCCCTGGTGCGCCAGCACGCCGAAGCCCTCTGGCTGGGGCTGCAGGGCATCCCGGGCTGTCGCCCCCTCCTGCTGGCCCCGCCACCGGCAGGCCTGGTGAGCTTCCAGCTCCACCGCGCCGATGGCACCTTGCTCGAGCC
>JBBARZ010000196.1:0-1224 GCA_040399505.1 Cyanobium sp. | reverse complement strand
CCCCAGAACCCCTGGGCATTGATGGCATCCGCTGCGAGCCCTTGGAGCTCTGGCTGCGGCAGCTTCAAGTTGAACCACCTGGCTGAGGCACACTGCGGCCCGTGAGCTGGTTTAAAATTGGACCATGGGCACGATCCAAGCTGTTACCGAAGCGCAGTTCACCGACCGGGTGGTGCGCATGGGCGTGGTGAAACCTCCTGCCACGGCCGCTGCCGCGATGGAAGGCTTGTTGCGCCAGGGGATCTGCAGCGATGCGGCTCGGCAGTGGCTGCGGCAGAAGCCGGAAGCGGGGGCAGATCGCCACCAGCTCCTGGCGGCGATCTATGCGCGACTGGAGGAATGCCCCTCCCCCGCCACGGAGTGGCAGGCCGTGCGCGAGGTGCTGGCCGACGACGAGCTGCTGGCCTCTCTGCTCGGCATTGGCACGGTATCGGTGCGGCGGTACGCCAAAGGTGAGCGCAACTGCTCCGATGCTGTGGCGGCCCGGCTCCACTGGCTTGCCCTGGTGATTGAGCAGCTCGAAGGCAGCTACAACGCCTATGGCATCCGACGCTGGTTCCAGCGGCCCCGCGCAGCCCTGGACGGCCAGGCACCGATCAAGCGCTTACAGGGCAGCTGGGATCCCGATGATGCGTCGGTGCAGCCGATTCTGGCGTTGGCTCGCTCAGCGAGCCTGGGCATGGTGGCCAGTTGACGCCACTGTTGAAACCCCTGCGACTCGGCTTTCGGGTCTGCGATCGCCGCCACCCCTTTCTCTGGAGTGGAGCTGGCCAGGCGGCCGGCCGCTGGAACCGCTCAGGCGATCAACCGGTGCATTACCTCGCTTGCACCCCCACGGTGGCCTGGGCTGAGTGGATCCGGCATCAGGAGATCACGGATCCAGGCGATCTCGCTGGTGTTGCCGCAGCGCTCTGGGCTGTGTTGATCCCCCAGGAGTGGGGGAGTGGGGAACTCGAGGCCGTGGCCATGCCCCTGGATCAGGTGTTGGACAGCAGCCCTGCTGCCCAGGACGCCCGTTTGGCGTTGGTGGAGCAACTCAAAAAACAGGGGGCCCAGGGTTTGCTGGCACCCACTGCAGCCCTCCGAGAGAGCGACGCCGTTCTGCCCGCCGTTCGCGTGAGAAACGGCACGGAGCAGCCCGAACGGCTCGCCAGGCTTGCCCAGGTGATCCTGCTGTGGTGTGAGGCGAGTGCCCTCCCGGGCTGGTGCTGTGTGCCGGAAGGG
>JBBARZ010000195.1:0-1257 GCA_040399505.1 Cyanobium sp. | reverse complement strand
GCATAGTTGAGATCCTGCTGGGCCTCCTCCTGCTTGCCCTGCTCGGCACGGCTCACCCCCCGGGCCAGCCAGGTGATCGCCGCCTCCGGGCTTTGGCGCAACGCCTCCCCGAATAATTGCTCCGCCTCCGGTTGGCGCCCCCCCAGGGCCGCCGACACGCCCGCATTGTGCAAGGCCGCATAACTCAGCACGCTGGAGTCGACCCCCTGGGCGCCCTGCCAATGGCTGCGCTCCAGGGCGCCCGCATCCAGCTGGGCGCCGCTGAGATCGCTCTGGCGCAGATCCGTGCCGAGCAGCTGGGCGCCCCGCAGGTCGGCTCCCCGCAGGGAAGCGCCCTGCAGGCTGGTGAAGCGCAGATCCGCCCCCCGCAGCACCGCCCCATCGAGGCGGGCCTGGCTCAGGTTGGCCCGCTGCAACTTGGCGCCGGTGAGGTCCGCGTCGCGTAGATCCGCCCATACCAGATCCGCATCCTGCAGCCGACAGCCCGGGCACTGACGCCGCTCCAGGAGCTTCATGACGTCCGCGTCTGCGGCCAGGGCGGAAGCTCCCCCAGAGGCGAAGACGCTGGCGAAGGCCACACCCAGCGCAGCTCCCACACCTTTGGCCATGGCCTGTTTCAACTGTATGGGCTTGAGACCTCAAAATTGTTCTAATACCTGCGGCAGAGACCCGCCCAGGAGAAGGGACTCTCCTGCAGTCGGCCGGGATTAGAGTTGCTGCATGAACCTAGCGTTGGCCACTGAAGACGGCTGCGCCCTGGCGATCGGCTTCTACCCCCGCTTTCGCTACGACGGCCGCGGAGGAGGGGGTGCGGGCCAAGCTGGGGAAGCTCTGGGCGAGGGGTGGCAGGCCCTGGTGTTCGAGCCGGCCAGCCTGGCCATTCCTCCCCTCAACCGCCGCACCACCCGCCTGCTCGGGTGGCCCCTGCCGCCGGGGCTGGAGATCGTTATCCATCCCGACAAGCTGGAGGGCCGCTGGCATCCTGAGAGTGGGGCGGTGGAACTCACTTTCCTGGCCCGCTTTGCCCTGCTGGTGGCCGCCCGGCCGGTGGCTCCGGATCTGATCGTGGCCACCCAACTGGCCACCCACACCGTGCAGGGCCAGCGCCATAAAGCCCAGGGGATGCCCCTCGATGGGCATGGCCGGGGCGTGCTGGTGGGCGTGGCCACCGTGGCGCCGACAGGGGAGGGATGGGTGGATCGGTTTCTCCAGCTGCCGGATGAAGCCCTGGCGGTGCTGCGCTGCCAGCTGGGCCCG
>JBBARZ010000194.1:0-1281 GCA_040399505.1 Cyanobium sp. | reverse complement strand
CTGCACGATGCCCTGGGGGCCGAACCAGCGGTTCACGGAGGCCACCGAGGTGGGCTCGTCGTCGAGATAGCCCTGGAGCAGGCCCACGATGGCCAGATTGGCCAGGTTGCGGAAGGTGGAGTTGTTCTCCGGCACGATGCAGCCCACCGCGTAGCGGCCATAGGCCTCCCGGGGCACCAGCTCATAGACCTGGGTGTCCTTGAAGCTCTTGGCATAGGGCGACAGGGCGCCCGCCAGGAGGATGGAATCGCCGGCCATCGCATCCAGGCGCCCGCTGATCACCGCAGCCACACCGGTTTCCAGATCCTTCTGGGGAAGGCGCACGGCTCCCGGCTGCAGGCTGCGGATGGTGGCCTCCCCCAGGGAACCCGGGATCACCCCGATGCGCTTGCCCACCAGGGCCTCGGGGGAGGCCTTCATGCCGCCTTTGGTGAGCAGGCGAATTCCTGAGAGGCTGAAGGGCACGCTGTAATCCACCACCATCTCCTGCTGCCAGGTGAAGGGGATGCCACAGGCGAAGTCCACCTCGCCCTGGCTGACCATCTTGTAGAGAGCATCTTTGTTGTCCACCGGGCGGAACTCCAGGCGCACCGGCTTCTGGAGATAGTTCGATACCTCCCTGGCGATGCGCTCGGCCACATCCACCGAAGCCCCCACCAGCTGCTGCTTCCCATCCACATAGGCGTAGGGGATGAGGTTGGTGCGGGTGCCGATGGTGATCACCCCCGTGCGGGCAGCCCGCTCCACCACGGTTTCCGCCCGGGCGGCCGGAGTCAACACGGAACCCGTCAACGCCAGGGCCCCGAGTAGGGGCAGGGTCTTCCAGGGTGCGGAAGCCCAAAGCCGGGGCCAGCGGCGGGGGAGGCGGGATGATGGCTGGGGCAATCGGGGCGGCAAGAGCTGTCCGGATGATGACCACGGGTCTGGCAAGCGTCAGCCCCAAGGGCAACGGGTCGTGGGAGTTCTTCACCTAGCCGGACGCAAGCCGTTCCCGGTAGCCCTCCAGCGTGCCGGCATTGATCCAGCCGGTGGCGATGGTTTTGCCGTGCGCCTGGCTCACCCGGCCCCGGTGGATGTGGGAGAGCCCTGCGGGAAAGATCACCAGCTTCCCCTTTTCGGCCTCCACATGGTGCTCCTGCCAGTGAAATTCGGTGCCGCCGGCCGGAAGGGAATTGCAATACAGAATCCAGGCCAGAACGCGGCGCTGAGGTTCGGTGGCATCCGGATCCAGGCTCCAATCGCAGTGCCAGCGGTAAAACCCCTCCCCTGGGGCATAGCGCT
>JBBARZ010000193.1:0-1330 GCA_040399505.1 Cyanobium sp. | reverse complement strand
TTCACGATCTGCACCCCCCTGCTGCTTTCCCGCAGCTGCTGGTAGCTGCCCACCAGCTCGCCCAACTCCTTGAGACCCTTGTAGAGGCCGGCATTCTCCGCCGGTGGGGTGAGGTAGCTGATGGTTTCCGCGTAACCGCGGCGCTTGGCGATGGTGGCTTCGCTCGGGTTGTTGGCGGCGTAGTAATAAAGGTTGGGAAGGGCCCCGATGAGGGAGTCGGGGTAGCAGGTGTCGCTCATGCCCATCTGCTTGCCGGGCATGAACTCCAGGGAGCCATGGGTGCCGAAATGCAGCACCGCATCGGCGCCCCATACCTTCTCCAGGTAGGTGTAATAAGCGGCAAAACCGTGGTGGGGGCTTGCGCTGCGGGAGTAGAGCAGGCGCATGGGATCCCCCTCATAGCCGAAGGTGGGCTGCACCCCGACGAACACATTGCCGAAGTGGCGCCCATAGATCAGCAGGTGGGTGCCGTCGCTGTTGAGGGTGCCGGGAGGCTTGCCCCAGTTCTCTTCCAACCGGGTGGAGTAAGGGGTGAGGCGCTCGTACTCCTCTACGGTCATGCGGTGGGCGATGGCCAACTCGGGGGCTCCTTCGAGAGCCTCTGGATCCTTGAGCACGGCCTCCATGAGCTCCTTGCTGGTGCTGGGCAAGCTCGACACGTTGTAGCCCTTGGCGCCCATCTCCTGGAGCACCCGGTGGATCGAGCCGAACACATCCAGGTAGGCCGCGGTGCCCACGTTCCCTTTATCAGGTGGGAAGCTGAACACGGTGATCGCAAGCTTCTTTTGCGGGCGGGGCTTGAGCCGCAAGGAGGCCCAGCGGATGGAGCGCTCAGCAATGGCCTCGACCCGATCCTGCAGGGTGTGGGCCTTGCCGGTGGCATCGTCACGGCCGCTGAGCACGATGGGCTCGATCGCCCCATCCAGCTCGGGGATGGCGATCTGCAAGGCCACCTGCACCGGGTGCAGCCCCAGATCGCTCTCCTCCCATTCCTGGGTGGTTTGGAACACCAGGGGAAGGGCCACCATGTAGGGCCGGTTGAGGCGCTGCAGGGCCTCGATGGCTTTCGGGTGGTCCTGCCGGGCAGGGCCGCCCACTAGGGCAAAACCCGTGAGGCTCACCACCCCGTCTACCAGAGGCACCTCTGGGTTGAGGGGGTCGTAGAAAAACTTGTTCACGGGCTTGCTGAAATCCAGCCCGCCACAAAACACGGGAATCACGGTGGCCCCCCGGTATTCCAGCTCCTGAATCACCGCCACATAGTGGGCCTCATCCCCCGTCACGATGTGGCTGCGCTGCAGCACCAGACCGATCACCGGGCCCTTGCGGG
>JBBARZ010000192.1:0-1331 GCA_040399505.1 Cyanobium sp. | reverse complement strand
TTTATGGGCGCAGGGATTCCAAGGTTGCGACCAGTTCGGCGAACCGGGGCCGGCTCGCCGTTTCTGGCGCCATGCAGCGGAGTTGCAGCGCTTTTAACGAGGGGAGGCGCTCGTCCACATCGGGTTCACTGCGCTCGAGTAATTCGCCAAGCAAACAGCCAAAGGCGCGCACCTCCAACGCCTCAAATGAATGCGTGCCTCCACTTGCCTGGGGCGGGTAAAAGGAGGCCGCCCCGAAATCTGCCAAATAGCAGCCGCCATCGGGGCGATAAAGCACGTTGTGCGCATAGAAATCCCCGTGCGAAATGCCACGGGCGTGGAGGTGCTCGCCCACGGCGGCCAAGCCCCTCGCTAGATCCAGCACCATGGGCAGGGAGAAACGTTGGCCGTCCTCATAAATGTCCTTTGTGCACGTCGCTAGATCGGGCGGGCCGGCCAGGCTGCGAAACTCCGGGTCAACCCACGGCATGACCAAACCGTTGGTGCCGGCTGGATGTCCCGTGAGGACACCAACGACCCCGATCAAGTGAGCGTGATGGCCCGCCGCCAGACAGGCCGCCATTTCTTCAGCAGGAAACCCGTCACTGGTGACCGACCCCTTAAACAGTTTCACCGCCACGGGTTGCGCGGCGTGCTGCACGGACGGCTTCCAGTGAGCTTTGTGAATCACTCCCGAGGCGCCTTCGCCAAGTTTGTGAGCCAACACGAGATCCGCCCACTCAATGCGGGGCACAGCCGGGCTCGGGGTGCACGGCGATGCTGAAACAGGATTTCCCCCAAAGGCCAACCAGGTCAACTGGGGTAATTGCAACAGCCACTCTGGTAAGGCCTGAAACCGGTTGGCCGAAATGCGCAGCAGCTCGAGCCCGACGCAGCCGTGCATCGCCTGCGGCAAATCGGTCAGTTGATTGCCGGCCAACATCAATTTTTGCAGGCGTGCACATTGACCGATGGAATCGGGAAGCGCCGCAATCTGATTATCCGTGAGGATCAACCAGCGCAAGCCAGGAGAAATGGCAGCGGCCGGCACCTCGCGAATGCTGTTGGATTTAAACCCAACCATCTCAAGATGCACGCACGATGACAGCACCTCGGGAAGCTGGGTAAAGCGATTCTCCGAGCAGAACAACACCCGTAAGTTGCGCAGTCGCGGTAAGTCGTCCGGGAGCGTGGATAACGCGTTCCCCGAGAGATTCAGAACCTCAAGGCTGTCGGCTAACGCAAAGATCTCCGGAGGGAATTCCTGCAGGTCACAGGCCAGATCCAGCCGGGTGATCCCCTTGAGCTGGCCGGAGCGCAAGGCTGCAAGCGTAGCGGTGGTTGGCGGCGCC
>JBBARZ010000191.1:0-1348 GCA_040399505.1 Cyanobium sp. | reverse complement strand
CACCCTCTCCGTTTTTGGCTCCATTCAGCAGGCAGCTGGCCACGGCCGTGAAGCGAATCCCGGCCATTAACCGCTTCACTGGATGAAGCGATTAATCTGCACGGATGGCTCCAACCTGGATCTGGCAGCGGTCGGACTGGCCCCAGTTCCGCTGGAAGGGCTCCGCTCTGGAGCCGTTGCTGGAGCAGGCCCGCGCCGCACGCCAGGCGCTGTTGAGCCGGCTGGAGACGCTGGAGCCCCCGCTCGATCGCGAGGCGATCTCCGCCTTGCTGGGCCGCGAGAGCCTGGGTACGGCCGCCATCGAGGGGGAGCTGCTGGATCCCGGCCAGGTGCGCTCCTCCATCGCGCGCCGGCTGCGCCTTCCCTTGGGCGAGGGGCAGCCGGCCGCCAGCGCCCAGGTGGAGGGCCTGCTGGATGTGTTGCTGGAGGCCACCAGCACCTTGGATGAGCCCCTCACCCTGGTCACGCTGAACCACTGGCACCAGCGCCTGTTCGCCGCTGGCCCCGATGGCCTCCGCGCGCTTCGCATCGGTGAGCTGCGCGATGAGGCCCCGATGCAGGTGCTCTCCGGCGCCATCGGCCGTGAGCGCCTGCACTTTGAAGCGCCGCCCCGAGACCAGCTCGAAGCGCAGCTGGAGGCCTTCCTGGACTGGATCGCCTCTCCGCCAGCGCAGCTGGATGGGCTGGTGCATGCTGGCCTGGCCCACCTCTGGTTTCTCACCCTCCACCCCTATGAAGATGGCAATGGCCGCTTAGCCCGTGCCATCACCGATCGGTTGCTCGCCCTGGACTGCACAGCCGAGAGCCAAGGGGTGTTGCCTGGCCGAGCCCTGGGCATCTCCGCTCAGATCCTGCGGGAGCGGGAGGGCTACTACAAGGCATTGGAGCGCTGCCAGCGGGGAGATCTGGATGTCACCAGCTGGCTGAACTGGTTTCTGGAGCAGCTCAGCGCAGCGGCGGTCAACAATGGCGCCGTGATCGATGCGGTGCAACGCAAGGCGGCCTTTTGGTGGAGCCACCGCCACAGCGGGTTTAACAGCCGCCAGCAGAAACTGCTGAATCGCTTGCTGGATGCCGAACCGGAGGGATTCACGGGCGGCATGACCCTGCGCAAGGCCATCAGCCTCACCAAGGTGAGCCGCGCCACGGCCTGGCGCGATCTGGCCGAGCTGGTGGAACGGCAGGCGATCGAGCCGATCGGCGAAGGCCGCAGCCGGGCCTATCGCCTCCATTGGGACTAACATGACGTAAGTCCTGCGGTGAGCCGCCGCTTGCCATGGCCAGCAGCCCTTAACCGCGTCACACCGGCCCGGATCGGTAACTCCTCCGGCCTGCGGCTGCCGGCAGC
>JBBARZ010000190.1:0-1364 GCA_040399505.1 Cyanobium sp. | reverse complement strand
AGGCCGACCACGACATCCGCTTCGTGGAGGACAACTGGGAATCCCCCACCCTCGGGGCCTGGGGGGTGGGTTGGGAGGTGTGGCTCGATGGCATGGAGGTGACCCAGTTCACCTATTTCCAGCAGTGCGGCGGCATCGATTGCCGGCCGGTGTCGATCGAGATCACCTATGGCCTCGAGCGGCTGGCCATGTATCTGCAGGATGTGGAGAGCATCTGGGATCTGAGCTGGAACGGCCAGCGCAGCTACGGCGAGATCTGGCTGCCCTTTGAGAAAGGCCAGTGCACCTACAACTTCGAAGCCTCCAACCCCCAGCGCCTGCAGCAGCTCTTTGCTCTCTATGAGGCGGAAGCCACCGATCTGGTGGCCGCCGGGCTCCCCGCCCCCGCCCTCGACTTCGTGCTCAAGTGCAGCCACACCTTCAACCTGTTGGAGGCCCGCGGCGTGATCTCGGTGACGGAGCGCACGGCCACCATCGCCCGCATCCGTCACCTGGCCAAACAGGTGGCCGAAGCCTGGCTGGCGGAGCGCCGCGCCCTGGAGTTCCCCCTGCTCAGCCCCGAGGCCCGGGAGGCCTGGCTGGCCACCGTCGGGGAGGCTGGGGGCTGAGGGGGGAGGTCGGCGCCTCACAGACCGGCCTCATCCCGCAGCTGGTGCCGAACGGAAAATGGATCGAAGAGCGGCACATCGAAACGCCTGAAGTCATTCAGGTTTCGTGTCACCACCGTGAGTTGATGCACCCTGGCGATGGCAGCGATCATCGCGTCTTCATAGAGGGTGTCGGACTGGCGATGCATCAACCGGGCCCAGCAGCGGAAGGCGGGGCCATCCATGGGGAGGACGCTGAAGGTGTCGCACACCCGATTCAGCCACTGCTCGAGTTCAGCGGCCTTGGTGGCGTCCTGCTCCCGACTGAGCTCGATGCCGGCCTGGATTTCGCCGATGGTCACACTGGCGAGGTGAAGATCGGCGGCGTCAACGCTCTGGAGCCAGGCCAGCACGCCGCCGTGGGGGCGTGGCCTGCGTAGTTCAGACACCACGTTGGTGTCGAGCAGAAAGGCCATGGGCTACTGAGCCTCGATGCGGCGCCGCCGTGCCCTGCCCCTTGGAGGCACAAGCGCCTCCGTGCGGGCCTCGGGCGCCAGCAACAGCTCTTTGAGGCTGGGTCGGGCGGCGGCCTGCAGGTGCCGCCATTGCGCGATCGGCACCAGCACCGCCGTCTCCGTCCCCCGACGCGAGACCACCTGCGGGCCCTCGCGCTGACAGGCGTCAAGCAGCTCGCTGAAACGCGCCTTGGCGTCTTGGACAGGCCAGGTTGCCATGCAGGAATATGACTGGTTATCTGACTAGTCTAAGGGTCGCCGT
>JBBARZ010000189.1:0-1396 GCA_040399505.1 Cyanobium sp. | reverse complement strand
CCTTGGCGGTGGCCATCACGCTGAGTTCCCCAATCTCCACCTGGCTGGTGGGGCTGGTGACGGCCTTATGGATCTGGTCGGCAATCAGGAAATAGCTGTATTTGGTGGTGTCGTATCCGCTGACTCCTGAGAGGAAAGAGGAAATATCAACAATGCCCGACGATTCTTCATCCAGGGTGATGGCACCAGTGCCACTGAACAGGGCGGGGTTGTGCTGCGCCAGTTCCACCAGCGTGTCGGTGCTGGGGTTATAGCGCCAGATCTTGGCCAGACGACCATTATTGCCTGGGTCCTCCTGCAGCAGGATCGATCCGTCATCAGCCACCGTCATGTTGTCGAGCATGACCTGGCCTTCACTGCCGTTGAGCAGCATCTTCACCGTGCCGCCGGCTTCGGGGTTGGCGGGATCGGTGAACTCCAGCGCCCAGAGGCGGCTGGCGCTGGTGCTGGTGGCGGTGGTGACGAAGTAGAAGATCTTGCCGTCCTGGCTCCAGGCGCCGTCTTCCGGGCGGAGCCAGTTGGTGACGCCAGCGGTGATGCTTTCGCTGTTCAGCTGAGCGCCGGTCTTGGCTTTGACATCGCCAAGGTTGACCAGTTCAAAGGTGCCAACACCGTTGCTGAGACCGAGACCAGTCTCATCGGGAGTTGCAATGTTGCCCACCTCGATGTTGGTGGTGCCAGTGGAATTAATGCGGATGCCGTAGGTGGTACCTCCCGCAAGACCAGCCTGCTGAACAGCGTTGCCGGTGGTGGATTTGGTGCCGACGTAGACATAAACCTGGCCATTGGTGCTGGTGTCATCAAGGCTGACGACAACGGTTTTGTCCTGGGCCAGCGGATTGGCGACGACGTTCTCGAACGAGAGATTGCCTAGGCTGGGCAGCTCATAGACCTTGCCGGCATCGGTACCGTCGAGTACGTGGGCAAAAGCACGGCCTTCTACGCCGGCTTCTTCTCCGGCCAGGAAAATACGGCCGCCATAGCCATTGGTGCCGTTGCGGAAGGCTGTTGCGGCTGCCAGGTCTGCCGAGCAGAAGCGGTTGAACGCGGTGGTAACGCCACTGGTCCAGGTGGTGCCATCGGGAGTGGCCAGGAACAGATCGTTGGCGGAGGCGAGGAAGTCCTTGCCACTGATCACCGAGAGAGTTGCCTTGTCGATGGTGAGATCGGACACATAGGCGCCCTTGGAACCATGGGCACGCGCATCGCCAGCGGTGTCGCGAATCTCATGGGCCACCAGCACCCGCAGGGTGCCATCACCGTTGTCAGTAACACCGATGCCATCGGGGATTCCATTGAAGCGGTAGCCGTTGTTGCCCTGCTCGCCAGCATCGATCACTTCGCGGAACACCGCGCGGCCTTCCGTGCCGACCAAGAAGGTCTGCGCTGGCAGGGC
>JBBARZ010000188.1:0-1414 GCA_040399505.1 Cyanobium sp. | reverse complement strand
CGATCCAGAGGTCTTTGATCACCTCCCGGTAGATGCGGCTGCGCAGCTGCTTCTGTTCCACCAGGGGAAGGGTGGCCCAGGGTTGGCCGAACTGGCGTTGGGCAAGGGCCTGGGCCAGCAGCACCTCCAGCCGCTCCTTCATTTCCCGGGAAGCCTTGTTGGTGAAGGTCACCGCCAAGAGGGCCGACGGGTCGACGCCGTGATGGCCGATCAGGTGGGCGATGCGATGGGTGAGGGCCCTGGTTTTGCCGCTGCCTGCCCCGGCCACCACCAGCAGGGGGCCACTGGCGTGGTCCACTGCCTGCCGCTGGGCCTCGTTCAGTCCGGCAAGGAAGCTCATCGCAGGATGGTATCGAGGCGCTCGGGCCCGATGCCACCTTTCCCCCTGGCTGGCAGGAGGGAATCCGCTGGGGTGGCCTCTGCCTAACCTCTGACCTTCTTTGATTGCCCGCCGGTGGTAGTCGACTGATGGCGCCAGCATCGACTCCCGCGGGCCGCCCTGCAGGTTCCTACCGGCCCGATATCGACGGCCTGCGGGCCGTGGCCGTGCTGGCGGTGATCCTCTTCCACTTCCATGAACCGCTGCTGCCTAGCGGTTTTCTGGGGGTGGATGTGTTTTTCGTGATTTCGGGTTTTGTGATCAGCGCATCCTTGGCGCGCCGCCAGGAGAGCCGCCTCCGCCCCTTCCTGTTGGCGTTTTATGCCCGACGGGTGAAGCGGTTGTTGCCGTTGCTGATTGTTTGCGTGCTCCTCACCTCCCTGGTGGGCGCCCTTGTGATGACCCCTGGATCGGCGGAGGCCACGGCCACCTGGCAAACCGGGATTGGGGCGCTGTTCGGAGCCGGCAATCTCGTGCTGCATGCCCGCCAGCTCGATTACTTCGCTCCCGCCACGGGCCTCAACCTCTTCACCCACACCTGGTCGCTCGGAGTGGAGGAGCAGTTCTATCTGCTCTTTCCCCTTCTTGTGTTCGCCAGCGGCTTTGTCCAGGGTGCCCCAGGAGGTGGGCGCCGGCTGGCCTGGATCTTGCTTGGGATCAGCAGTGCCTCTCTGGTTGGTTGGCTTGTGCTCAACCAGAGCAACCCAGGCCTGGCCTACTACCTCTTCCCCGTGCGCTTCTGGGAGATGGCCGCTGGAGCCTTGGCTTTTCTGGCCTGGCGGGCCCTCCCCCCGGCGGCAGGTCCGCCGCAGACCCTGGCCACGATTGCTCTGGGCCTGGCCCTATTGGCCCTGTTCTTTCTGCCCAAGAGCCAGGCCGTGACCTCCACGGTGGTGGCGGTGGCCGTGACGGCTGGCTTGCTTTGGGCGCTCCAGCCCCAACAGGTCACGGCCCGGCTTCTGAGCACGGCTCCGATGCGTCAGGTCGGCCTCCTCTCCTACGCGCTCTACCTCTGGCACTGGAGTGTGCTCTCCA
>JBBARZ010000187.1:0-1447 GCA_040399505.1 Cyanobium sp. | reverse complement strand
AATGGAGCCAAGCGGACTCGAACCGCTGACCCCCTGCATGCCATGCAGGTGCTCTACCAGCTGAGCTATGGCCCCATTGATCTGGAGCTTACACCGTGCCCGGTCGGGCTCACACCTGGCGCCACACGGCCACCAGCTTCCCCTGGATGGTCACGTCGTCCGCTGGCACCAGGATGGGGGCATAGGCCGGATTGGCAGCCTCCAGGCGCACCTCGGCTCCCTGGCGGTGGAAGTGCTTGAGGGTGGTGCCGCTCCCGGGCACCAGGGCGCTCACGATCGTGCCCTCCTTCAGGCGGCTGGCGTCGTTCACCGGCTCCAACAACACCACATCGCCATCGGCGATGTGGGCATCCACCATGGAATCGCCGTTCACGGTGAGGGCAAACAGACCGCGGGTTTCCAGCAGGGGGGCTAGATCCAGTCGCTCTTGGGTGTCGCTGAAGGCTTCGATCAGGCCCCCAGCAGCCACAGCCCCCAGCACCGGAATCCCCCCCTGGGCGTCATCGCCAAGGAGCTGGAGGGTGCGGGCTTGTCCTTCCTGCCAGGTGATCCAGCCCTTCTGCTGGAGGTGGCGGAGCCGGCTCTGGATCGGGGCAGGCGAGCGCAGATTCATGGCCTGCATCATCTGCCGGATGGAGGGGCTGTGGCGATGCTGCCCGATGTAGGCGGCCAGCCAGTCGTAGAGCTCCTGCTGGGCGGGGGTGAGGTTTTCGGGCACGAGGGGAGGCTGCACGGCGTTTGGTACAGATGTACCGCCTTGACGGCGTTCTGTCCAGTGGATGGGCGCTGGAGCTCAGAGGCCGCCCAGCAGGGTGGCCAGCAGGGCCTGCTGCACGTGGAGCCTGTTCTCCGCCTGATCGAACACCCGGCTGGCCTCCCCTTCGATCACGCCGGCGCTGATCTCCTCCCCCCGATGGGCCGGCAGGCAGTGAAGCACGATGGCACGGCTATCGGCCTCCGAGAGCAGGCTCTCCTCCAGGCACCAGCCCCGAAACGCTTCCTCCCGCCGGCTCTGCTCCGCCTCCTGGCCCATCGAGGCCCATACATCGGTGTAGAGGGCATGGGCCCCCCGCACGGCGGTGAGGGGATCGCTGACGGGGGTGATGGTGCACCGCCCAGCCGCCAGCTCCTGGGCCCTCGCCACCATGGCCGGATCGGGCGCAAATCCCTCCGGCGTGCCAATGCGCACGTTCACCCCCAGCAGGGCGCCACAGAGCATCAGGGAGTGGGCCACATTGTTGCCATCGCCCACATAGGCCAGCGTGAGGCCGGTGATCGCCCCGAAGGCCTCCCGCAGAGTGAGGTAATCGGCCAGGGCCTGGCAGGGGTGCTCTTCGTCGGTGAGGGCATTGATCACGGGGATCGTGGCCCAGTGCGCGTAGTCGGCCAGTTCGCTCTGGGCGAAGGTGCGCACCGCCAGGGCATCCACATAGCGGCTCAGCACCCG
>JBBARZ010000186.1:0-1464 GCA_040399505.1 Cyanobium sp. | reverse complement strand
ATCACCGGCGTGCCGGCGGCCACGGCTGCGCGGAGGCGCAGATGCAGCAGGGCCTGCACGCTGGCACCTTGCCTTCCAGGGTCTGGTCCTTGTTGGTGCGGGTATGGACTTTCACCGTGGTGCAGGCGCGGGGGAAGGCCCCGTCGGCGGTGTTGGCAGGATCCCCAGGGCCTGAAGGCTGCTGCGCCCTAGCCGCTCGCGTTTGGTGGCATCGGCAGCGCCGACCATGGCGATGTTGAGGGCGAAAGGGGTGATTTGGTCCCCCTTCTGCACCCAGCCCACCCACCAGCCCACGCCAGGGCCCGGGGCGTTCTGCCAGCCGGTCTTGGCATGCAGGCTCCAGCCCGGGCCGCTGTCCACCCGTGTGATCTCGGCCACCTGCCGCTGCGCCTGTGCCGGGAACGGCAGCGTCCGGTGGGCCAGGCGCGAGAGGAAACGGGTCTGCTCCACTGCACTGATCGCCAGCGGGCCCCGCAGCCAGAAGGTGGTGACGTCGCTGCCGATCTGCTGGTTGCCGTATCCGAGTCGCGCAATCGCTTCGCGCATCCGTTGGAGGCCGATGCGTCGGGCCAGCTCCTGATAGAGCGGCACATTCGAGACCGTCATGGCGCCGCGCAACCCCATCGGCTCCAGCCACTCGCGCATGAATGGGTTGGCATCCCCGGTGTATGGAATCACCTCGTCGACGCTGCGGACGGCGCCCAGCGACAGGCCGATCAGGGCGTTGGCGATCTTGAACGTTGATGCCGGTGAGAAGCGCTGCTCGGCTCGGCTCTGATTGTGGCCACGTCGTTCACCGTAGCGCCCATCCAGCAGCACAAAGGTGCCCTCCACGCCAGCCTGGCGGAACAGGGCTGCCAGGGCCGGCTCCTCACGCCAGGGTTCAGCGGCAGCGGCAGCCGAAGCGGGCAGGGCCAGCAGTGCTACCGCCAGCAGGGGGAATGGCTTGCCCATGGTTTCGAGGTGGTGAGGGATGCCGATCAGCCTCGCCCAGGGCTTCACGGGAGCACCAGCAGCAGCAGGCGGTTGCCCTCCGGGTCGAGCAGCCAGGCCTCGGCGCCGAATGGTTCCAGCCGCGGCGGATCGTCCACGCTGGCGCCCAGCTCCAGGGCTTCATCGATCCAGGCGTGGAGCACGGCAAGGGGGCCTGCCGCCTCGGCCTTTCGTTGCAGGCACAGCGCCAGTCGCCCCGGTTGCCGCGGCTGGGGCCGGCTCCTGGATGGGGCGTAGAGCTCCAGCCAGCCCCCGGCGGGCCACGGAACCCGCCAGTGGTTGCCGCTGAGGCCGGGCTGCGGCTTCACCTTCAGGAGAGCCCCGTAGAACCGCGCCTGGGAGGCGGGATCGTCAGCGGCCAGCACGAGCGAGCTGGCGATCGAGTCGGTGATGACTGGGGCCTCGGGCTCGGGCATCCCGGATCAGCGGCACAGAGCTGCAGAGCGGCGACCCAGAGGCCGGATGCTGCTG
>JBBARZ010000185.1:0-1486 GCA_040399505.1 Cyanobium sp. | reverse complement strand
CAGTACTGTTCTTGGTACTAAGCTGAAATCTCCAGCGACCGCTGTGCCATGGATCAGCAGAACGTGCTCACCTCAGCTGAGCTCAAGCGCCGTGGGATTGCAGCGATTGAGCAGGCGTTGCAGCATGGCCCGGTTCATCTGTTGAAGCGCAACCGACCGGCCGCTGTGGTGCTCAGTGAGCACCACTACCGCCAGCTGCAGTTGCAGGCATCACAAGCTCCTGGGTCCGAGGCATCGGCGTTGCAGTGGCTGCTGGCCCTGTCGCCATCCACGAGCCCGCGCAGTAAGGCTGAGATCGATGCGGGGCTGGCGGCTGAGCGCGACTGGTGATTGCTTTCCTGGATGCCAGCGCCCTGATCTATCTGGTGGAGGGTGAGGCCCCATGGGCCCAGGCCACCCAGGCCACCCTGCAGCAGCTTGCTGGCGAGGCACCTGATCTCGCACTGGCCGTGAGCCGCCTCAGCCTGCTGGAGTGTCGTGTGGCTCCACTGGGGCGGGGTGATCAAGCCTGCTTGGATCGCTTTGAGGCGTTGTTTGCCCAGCCGGATCTGCTGGTTGTGGAGCTCAGCGCCTTTGTGGTGGAGCTAGCAACGCAGTTGCGCGCCAACCATGGGCTGCGCACACCCGATGCCCTGCAGGCGGCTTGCTGCCTGCAACTGGGGCCTGATGCCGTGATGATCACGGGTGATGCCGGCTTTCAGCGCGTCCAGGCGTTGCAGGTGAGCCTGATTGCCTGCTCCTGATGAAGCGAGCAGCGTCGCCCGTGGCGGCCCTCTGCTAGCGTGATATCGCCTTGTGGAGGGTTGGGGTGGCTCAGATTTTGGTGCGACAGCTTGATGCGGTTGTGAAGGAGGCTCTCCGCCGCCGTGCTCTGCGCCATGGCCGCAGCATGGAAGAAGAAGTTCGGTTGATCCTGGCCCAGGCGGTGGCGGCAGACGAAGACCCCAGCCTCAGCAGCGTTGGGTTAGGGAGTCGCATGGCAGCGTTGTTCTCAGGCGCACCGTTGGAGGAGCCGATCAGCGAGTGGGGCGGTGTCGCCGCCGCTGCGGCGCAGTTTGAATCGTGATCCTGCTCGACACCAATGTGGTGTCTGCGGTGATGGTGCAGCGCCCGGATCCTGATGTGGTGGCGTGGCTTGACCAAATCGACCCCCGCCAAGTGTGGCTTCCCAGTGTGGTGGTGTTTGAGTTGCGCTACGGCGCTGCCATTCATCCTGATGCCAGCCGGCGCCGAAAGTTGGAGCTGGCCCTCAAGCGATTGATTGCCGAGTTGATCCAGGAGCGCATTGCACCGCTTGATGCCCGCGCTGCGCAGCAGGCCGCCCTGCTGGCGGCTCAGCGCAAAAGGCAAGGACGAACGGTGGATCTGCGCGACACCTTGATCGCCGGCATTGCTTTGGCTCAGGAAGCCCAGTTGGCCACCGGCAACGTGCGCCATTTCAGTGACACCACCATCAGCCTGATCAATCCCTTTGGCACCGACCCGC
>JBBARZ010000184.1:0-1507 GCA_040399505.1 Cyanobium sp. | reverse complement strand
GGGCGCTTGAAGCCACCGGTGAGATACACACGGAACACGTGCAGGATGAGCATCAGCACCATCATGCTGGCGCTCCAGCGGTGAACGGAGCGGATGAGCCAACCGAAGCTCACGTCCGTCATCAGGTATTGGACGGAGGTATAGGCCTCAGCCACGGTGGGCTTGTAATAGAAGGTCATGGCGAACCCGCTCGCGAACTGAATCAGGAAGCAGGTGAGGGTGATTCCGCCGAGGCAATAAAAGATATTGACGTGCGGTGGCACATACTTGGCAGAGATGTCATCCGCAATCGCCCCGATCTCGAGGCGCTCGTTGAACCAGTCGTAGACGGGGTTGTTCTTGGAATCGGACGCGGCAGGTGACGAGTTCGCCATGCAGCGGAGGGCGTTTGGTTGCGAAAGTCTACTGATCGTCCCTCCTGCCCTGTGAGCGTTTTGCCCATCCGCCGGTCTCCCCCTCAACCCTTTGCAACACCTTCTGTGGCCCAGAAGCCCGGCGCCCGCCCGCGCCTGCGCTCCTGCCTGGCCGTAGGGAGCCTGCTGGCGTGGGCGCTCATCGCACTCCTGGGGCTGCCCGGCGCTGCCTGGGCCCTCAACGATGCCCAGCAGCTGGTGGTGGAAGCCTGGCGATTGGTGAACCAGAGTTACGTGGATCCCGATCAGCTGGAGCAGCTCCACTGGCGTCAACGCCGCCAGCAGACCCTGGAACGCCCGATCGAAACCTCGGCCCAGGCTTACGGCGCCATCGAGGCCATGCTGGCCGCCATTGGCGATCCCTACACGCGGATGCTCCGCCCGGCCGACTTTGCTGCCCTGCGTGAGAGCAACGAAGGCACCGTTTCTGGGGTGGGCCTCCAGCTCGGTCTGCGCCAGGGGGATCAGCAGGTGGTGGTGATTGCCCCTTTGGACGACTCCCCTGCCGCCGAGGCCCGGATTTCATCCGGTGCGGAAGTGTTGAGCGTGGATGGCCGTTCCACGGCCGATCTGGGCTTGGAGGGATCCGCCGCACGCCTCCGGGGGGCGCCGGGCTCGGTGGTGGAGATCCGCGTGCGCGAGAAAGGAGGCGCCCCGCGGGACGTGAGCCTCACCCGGCGCACGGTGGATCTGGTGCCCGTGCGCAGCCAGCGCCTCACGGTGGAGGGCCACGAGCTGGGGTATCTACGCATCACCCAGTTCAGTGAACCCGTGCCCGCCCAGGTGGCCGACGCCCTCCAGGCCTTTCGCACCCCCGCCCCCGGCACCCCGCCCGTGGAGGGCGTGATCCTCGATCTGCGCAACAACTCGGGCGGGCTGGTGAGCGCCGGCTTGGCCGTTGCCAATGGCCTGCTGGGCGGGGCCCCGATCGTGGAAACGATGGATCGCAGCGGCATCACCGCCAGCCAGCAGAGTTCTGCTGAGCAGCTTTTCAGCGGCCCCATGATCACCCTGGTGAATGGCGGCACCGCCAGCGCCAGTGAAATCCTGGCCGGCGCCCTGCAGGACAACGGCCGCTCCCAGCTGGTGGGAGG
>JBBARZ010000183.1:0-1543 GCA_040399505.1 Cyanobium sp. | reverse complement strand
GCAGAAACACCCCAAGAAAAAACAGCACCGGCACAGGGAACACCAGGTTGATCCAATGGAAGCGCCCTACCCGGTGGGTGAGCAGAAGCAACTGGAGGGAATAGGCGGCGTAGATCAAGGCGTTCCAGGGGATGGTGGCATCGCCCACCATGGGCCAGCCCAGCAGGGCGGCCGGCAAGCACCAAGCGGCCCAGAACAGGCCCGAGAGCCAGAGCAGCACCGCCAGCATCCAGAGCCGGCGCACCTCTCCGGCAGCGGTAGCGAAGTTTTTGTCGAATCCAATCACCATGTCGCGCAGGCCGCCGGGATACATGCGGTAGGCGATCTGCCCGTAGCCTATGAAGGCGCTCACGGGCAGCCCCGCCTGCTCGTAGCAATGGCCGAGAAACCAATCCTCCACAACCTTGCCCGCCACAGCGGCATGCCCCCCACTGCGCAAATAGTCGGCCCGGCTGGTGAGAAGGGCGGGGCCAAAGGCCACCCCACAACCCGGCCCCATCGGCACCGCCATCAGACCCACCAGGTTGAAGAGCACAGAGAGCTGCTCGTAGGGCTTTTCCGTGCGGTGGTAGGGCTGCACCGACACCAGTCCCCCCAGGGTTTCATGGCAAACCAGCAGGCGCTCGATGAATTCCGGCTCCGGCTCGGTGTCCGCATCCAGAAAGAGCAACAGCTCGCCGCAGCTTGCCTGCACGCCGTGGTGGAGTGCCCAGGGCTTACCGCACCAACCGGTGGGCAGGGGCGGCGACTGGATCACCCGGATCGGCAACTGCGCGGCGGCGTTGCGGGCAATGGCGGCGGTGTCATCGCTGGAGTCATCGTCGATGACGATTACCTCATCTGGCTGGAGCCGCTGAGCCGCCAAAGAGGCCAGCAGATGGGGCAAGGTGGCCGCCTCATTGCGGGCCGGGATCAGCACCGAGAGCGGACGGCGTTGGCTGGGGGTGCCGGGGGGCAGCAGGGGGAACCGCAGGGCCAGGGCCCAGCCGATCAACCAGCGGACCAAGATGGAGATCTCCAGCCAACCCATCGCCACCCCTCCGTTGTTGGGGATTGGCATCACGCTAGGGGAGCCCTGAAGGGATCGACACGGCGGGGAGCGGGCGGATATGGGCGGCCAGATCTTTTAGGGTCGGAGGAGCTCTTTGGCCAGGGGTTTGATCGCCGCTAGGTCGCGCAGCAGCTGGGGGTGTGTGGGCACTGGCAACATGCTCACCGCCCCCACCGGCAGCACGGCACGCCAGCCGGGCAACACCACCAGATCAAGGGGGGAGTAGTAGCTGTGGCATTCGATCCGGCTTAGTTGGTCGAGGTCGCTGTTGAGCCCCTCCAGCAGGGCGCTCCCCTGCTTTAGATCAGCAATGCCGCCAAAGAGCCAGCCCGGCCAGGGCTGGGCGGTGAGGGTGCCCTGCTGGGGGCTGCCAACGCTGAGAAAGCGCCGGGTGCGGCGGTAGCCCCCCAGCTTTTGGATCCAATAGCGAGCGATCACCCCGCCCATGGAAAAGCCCAACAGATCCAGCGGTTGCTCCCGCCCAAAGGCCGC
>JBBARZ010000182.1:0-1613 GCA_040399505.1 Cyanobium sp. | reverse complement strand
AGTCGCTGAGCAGCACCGGCTCATCGAGCTGGCAACTGGCGGCGGCCTTGTTGTAGAGGGCTTGCGTATCGATGGTCATGGGTCTCCTCGCCAGGCCCGCTCGTGCAGCCAACTCCAAAAGCTATCGCGCAGTGCCAGGGCTTTGTGCATGCCTTTGGCCAGATCGTGCCGGCCTTGTTCTGTAGCGGCGAAGTCTGTGGCAATATCTCGCAAGATTGCTTGATGGGCATCGTCCACCAGGGTGTGCAGCGGAAAGAACACCGTGTGCCATGGCGCGAGAACTCCCTGCCGCGCAATCGCCTTCACAAACGGCTGATAGATGGTGGCCACGATGTGTTCGGTGCCCAGGCCAAGGGCACCGACGGCTTCAGCAGCGCTCCCCAGACTCAACACCGACAGCAGCATTTCCCGCCAACACACCACTTCCAACTCTTCTACTTTCTTTTCCTCCTCGCCAGCCACGGCGATGCGGAAGCGACGGAACAATTCCGGGTGGGGCACCCCGACAATCCAGTCGGCTGCAATACCTTGTTCCGCAAGAATTGCTAATTCACCCTCCCCATAATGGCCGGATTCCTCGACCAGATTCTCCAGCAGCGCCGCACGATGGGATGGATTCTCCAACCGTGAAATCAGGGCCGTGAGGTAGCGAGGAAAGTGAGTAGAATATCCCTCGTATTGGCGGGCGAAATCAGCAAGGGCCCAGTCCAGATCAGGCAGATTGCCGTGAGCCAGGGCTGCCAGGTAGGGATGGCGCACCGCCCGGTGGTGGAGGGCAGCCTCCCCAAGGGCAATCACCACCTGCTCGCTTGTCGTGGGATCGGCAAGAAGGGAGGTCATTGCCCCTGGGCTGCGCTGGGTTCAGCCCCCACAAAGGCATCAACGCCACCATCTTTAAGGCGTGTGCGGCGGTCATAGTCGCCCAGCACCGCGCCCGTGAGGCCGAAATCGGTGATGGCAAGCAGCAGCAGCTCCTCATCGAGAGAGGTGTTTCGGCTCTGATGCACCACCCAGCGGGGCACGCAGGCCACATCGCCTGTTTTTAGGGAAATGGTCTGTGCACCTAGCCGAAGCTCCACCTGGCCTTTAAGCACCACGAAGATCGATTCGTGGGCGTGACGGTGGCATTCGTTGCAGGCACCGGGGGCAATCCTCACCAAGCGTGGATCCATCACCTGCAGTCCCGCCAGGGGCAGCCGCTCCACCAGGAAGTCAATGGCCAGAGCCGTGTTGCAGTTGTGATAGTGCGGGGAAGCAACAGCTTCAGACTCGTGGGCTCCGGCTTGCCAACAACAGGCCTCCACGGCGGGCAGGTTTGTCTCGCGGTCTTTGATCTTGATTAAGAGGTCTTCCAAGCTCATCGAGGTCAGGATTGATCAGGGAACGCACAAGATCCTCCGAGGACGACTTCCAATCCCACGGGAAGTTGCCCCTCAAGGTGTTGGCAGCCTGCGCGAGGTGATGGAGGCCTCTGTGACTTGAATTCATTGAAACGTATCCTCCCCCCCCTTCTCGCTTTCTTTCGTGTTCGCGCAACAAGTTTTCACTTGTGCAAAGTCAGCGAGAACCAAGGCCACGGGACACGGCCCGCCCGATCGTGGGGACGGGCAACG
>JBBARZ010000181.1:0-1714 GCA_040399505.1 Cyanobium sp. | reverse complement strand
GCGCCCCTGGCAATAGCCCGCTTCGCGGAAAAGGGCACGGGCACGGGCAGGGTCGTAGGCCGGCCAGGCAGTGGCATCGGCGCCGGGCAACACAGGCGGCACCAGGGAGCGCAGGGGGGGGCGCAGGCCGAGGCTCACCCGCTCCTGGATCAGGCCACGGTCGAGGCTGTGGGCCAGGGCCTGCCGGAGGCGGGAATCGTTGAGGGGCGGCTCCGAGGTGAGCAGGGAGAGAAAGCCGATCTCCAGGGGCGGGCCCACCGATTCCCTCAGCCGCCCCGCCTCAGCCAGGAGGTGGAGAGCCCTTTGATGGTCGAGCTCGAGACCGCTGGAGAGGAGCACATCCACCTCGCCGCTGCGCAGGGCGCCGAAGAGGGCCGTGGAGTTGCTGTAGCTGATCAGCATTAAGCCCCGGTTCGCGGGTTGCTCTCCCCAGTAGTGGGCAAAGGGCGCCAGGCGCAGCTGCTGACCTCCAAAGAACACCAGCCTGTAGGGACCGGTTCCCACAAAACGCTCCGCCAGCGGCTTGTCCTCGTAGGCCCGGTAGGCCGTGGGGGACACGGGCGTGAGCACGATGGAACTGAGCAGCTGGGCCAGAGGCGCGAAGGGCCGTTTGAGTGAGAGCTCCAGGGTGTGGGAATCCACGGCCCGGATGGCGCTGACCCGATCGCTCAGCTGATAGCTGAGGGTGCCGAACGCCAGGAAGCGGTTGAGGGAAAACACCATGGCTGCCGCATCGAAGGGCGTGCCGTCGTGGAAGCGCACGCCCCGGCGCAGGGGAATACGGGCCCGGAGGCCATCGGGACTGAGCTGGGGCAGGGCTGTGGCCAGGCGGGGCTCAAGACCCCCATCGGAGGCAATGGCATAGAGGGGATCGCCGAGGGCACTAAGGAGCTGTTGTTCCCCGATTCGGGAGGCCTTGGCGGGGTCGAGCGACTCGATGCGGCTCTTGGTGGCCACGATCAGCGTGCCCGGAGGCCTGGCGCTCTGACAGGCGGTGAGCGCGAGGAGCAGCAGGGCAATGGGCCCCCAGGCGAGAAGGTCCGGGCGCATCAACCGGGGGAAACGGAAAGCCGCTGCGGAGGTCACACCGACGGGCAGCAAGGACATCAGAGGGTGCGCAGGCATGCGGCCACAGCCTCCACCTCGCTCAAGGCCGTGATGGCCTCCAGGGCACGGCGGAAATCGGCCTCCACCACCTCATGGGTGATCACCACAATTTCAGCACTGTCACGGTTAGTTTCGTACTGGACGATTGACTGGATGGACACCCCTGCCGTGCCAAAGGCCGTGCCGATCTTGCCGATCACCCCCGCCTCATCCCTGCTGCGCAGGCGCACATAGTTGCGGTGGCGGCTGAAACTGCCGTCCACTAGGGCGCATCGGCGCCAGCTTCCTGCCGCCAGAAGGGGGTCCAGACCGGCGTCCGTCCCCCCCACCTGGCGAATGCCGGCGATGTTGAGGATGTCGGCCACCACGGCCGAAGCCGTTGGTCCCGCCCCCGCACCTGGGCCAAAGAACATCACCTGCCCCACCGGATCACCTTCCACAAGGATGGCGTTGTTCACCCCATGGACCCCCGCCAAAGGATGGTGACGGGGCAACAGGGTGGGATGCACCCGCACATCTAGAGGCAGGACATCAGTGGGGGCAGCATCGGCCCCCACCAGGCCATCCATCCGCTCCGCCACCGCCAGCAGCTTCACCACATACCCCA
>JBBARZ010000180.1:0-1728 GCA_040399505.1 Cyanobium sp. | reverse complement strand
CCAAGCACCCATGCTGCCCATCCCTCCGCTGCTGATGGAGTTCAGCTCCCATCAGCTGGAAGCGGCCGAAACCTTGCTGCAAGTTGGTCGGTTTCTGGTGATCTTCATCGCCGCCCGGGCGATCGCCGAGCTGATGGTGCGCCTGCAGCTGCCCACAATCCTCGGGGAGCTGGTGGCTGGCGTGCTGATCGGCGTTTCAGGCTTTCATTTGATCATCCCGCCCGGCACTCAGGCTGAGCTGTCCGGGGGCCTTTCCGGACTGGTGGCCTCGCTGACCGAGATCACGCCGCAAGCAGTGCGCCACATCTACGACGAAACGTTCCCCAGTCTTCAGACCGTCTCCCAGCTGGGGTTGTTTGCCCTGTTGTTTCTCACGGGCCTCGAGAGCGAGCTGGATGAACTGGTGGCCGTTGGGGCCCAGGCCGGCACCGTGGCGGTGACCGGGGTGGTGCTGCCCTTCGCCCTCGGCACCGCAGGGCTTTACTACCTCTTCCATGTGCCACTGATCCCCGCGGTGTTCGCCGGTGCCGCCATGACAGCCACTTCCATCGGCATCACGGCGAGCGTGTTTGGAGAGCTGAAGTGGCTGAAGCGCAGCGAGGGCCAGATCGTGATCGGTGCCGCCGTGCTCGACGACATCCTCGGCATTGTGATCCTTGCGGTGGTGGTGGCGATTGTGGGTGGGGGCGCCTTCACCCTTGGGCCGGTGGTGCGGCTCTGTCTGGCGGCGGTGGCCTTTGTGGCCGTGGCCCTGGTGCTCAGCCGCACCGCCGCACCCCTCTTCGACTGGGTGGTGGACCGTCTGAAGGCCCCCGGCGATGTGGCCGTGGCCAGTTTTGTGGTGCTCACCCTCTGCTGCTTTGCGGCCCAGGCGATCGGCCTGGAGGCCGCCCTTGGTGCCTTTGCCGCCGGGCTCATCCTTAGCGCTTCCAAGCACACCGAAGACATCGACAAGGCCGTGAAACCCCTGGTGGCGCTCTTTGCCACGGTGTTCTTCGTGTTGATCGGCACCGGGATGGACCTCTCTGTGCTCAATCCCTTTGATCCCGCCAACCGGGAGGGCTTGATCGTGGCTGCTTTTCTGCTGGCGGTGTCGATCGTGGGCAAGGTGGCCGCTGGCTGGAGCTACGTGAGCAAGGAACCCACCAACCGGCTGGTGGTGGGTCTGGGGATGATGCCCCGGGGCGAGGTGGGCCTCATCTTTCTGGGCCTCGGCCGCCAGGCCGGCATCCTCACCCCGGCGCTGGAGGCTGCCATCCTGTTGATGGTGATCGGCACCACCTTCCTGGCGCCGATCCTGTTGCGCTTGGTGATCCCCTCTGAGCCCGAGCCCGCTCTGGCGGAAGCGATCCAGCCTTCTCCCTGACTGCCGTTCGCCTGCCCCCTCACTGCTGGCCTTGCTCTCCTCTCCCAGTGTGTATGCGGGCCAAGTGGTGGCCCTGGCCACCCGCCACGGCAAGGAGCGGGTGATCTCCCGGGCCCTGCGCCGGGGGCTGGGTGCGGAGCTGCTCCATGTGCAGAGCGTGGATACGGATGCTCTTGGCACCTTCTGCGGCACCGTGCAGCGCCAGGGGGATGCGCTGCAGGCCTGCATCGCCAAGGCGGAGGTTGCCCTTCGGGAGGGAGGAACGGAGCTGGCGATCGCCAGCGAGGGCAGCTTCGGGCCCCATCCCCATCTGCCCTTTCTGGCGGCGGGGATGGAGTGCATGGTGTTTCTGGATCAGCGGC
>JBBARZ010000179.1:0-1780 GCA_040399505.1 Cyanobium sp. | reverse complement strand
TGGCGCGGGTGCTGGAGTTTCGCGGCCATCCCGTGCTGCGGCTCAACCACGTGGGCGATTGGGGCACCCAGTTCGGCATGCTGATCACCCACCTCAAGGAGGTGGCGCCGGAGGCCCTGGAGGAGGCCGATGCTGTGAATCTGGGGGATCTGGTGAGCTTCTACCGCCAGGCCAAGGCCCGCTTCGACAGCGATCCAGCCTTCCAGGCCACCTCACGTGAAGAAGTGGTGAAGCTGCAGGGGGGCGATCCGCTGAGCCTCAAGGCCTGGACCTTGCTCTGCGAGCAATCCCGGCGGGAGTTTCAGCAGATCTACAACCGCTTGGGAATTGCGCTCACCGAGCGGGGCGAATCTTTCTACAACCCTTTCTTGCCAGCGGTGGTGGCCGATCTGCGCAGCGCGGGCCTGTTGGTGGAAGACGGGGGCGCCGAATGCGTGTTTCTGGAGGAGGGCAAGCCGCCGGTGATCGTGCAAAAAAGCGATGGGGGCTTCAACTACGCCACCACCGATCTGGCCGCCATCCGCTACCGCTTTGCCCCCCCGCCCGAGGGGGATGGGGCCCGGCGGGTGGTTTACGTCACGGATGCCGGCCAGGCCAACCATTTCGCCGCCGTGTTTGAGGTGGCCCGGCGGGCGGGCTGGGTGCCGGAGGGGGGCCGGCTGGAGCATGTGCCCTTCGGCCTGGTGCAGGGAGATGACGGCAAGAAGCTGAAGACCCGCTCCGGCGACACCGTGCGGCTGAAGGACCTGCTGGATGAGGCCGTGCAACGGGCGGAGGCCGACCTGAAGGCCCGGCTGGCGGAAGAGGGCCGGCAGGAGGAGGAGGGGTTCATCCAGGAGGTGGCCACCGCCGTGGGCCTGGGGGCTGTGAAATACGCCGATCTGGCCACCAACCGGATCACCAACTACCAGTTCAGCTTTGATCGCATGCTGGCCCTGCAGGGCAACACGGCGCCCTATCTGCTCTATGCGGTGGTGCGCCTAGCAGGCATCGTGCGGCGGGGGGGAGAAGCGGCAGTGGCCGAGGCGGTGCCCGATCCCCTGGTGTTCAGCGAGCCGCTGGAGTGGGCCCTGGTGCGGGAGCTGCTGCGCTTCGATGCGGTGATCCTGGAGGTGGAGGAGGATCTGCTGCCCAACCGGCTCTGCAGCTACCTCTTTGAGCTGAGCCAGAGCTTCAACCGCTTCTACGACCAGGTGCCCGTGCTCAAGGCCGAGGGAACGGAGCGGGGCTCCAGGCTAGCCCTCTGCCGCCTCTGCGCCGACACCCTCAAGCTGGGACTGGGCCTGCTGGGCATCCAGACCCTGAATCGGATGTAGGGGCCTGCGCCGACTAGATTCGCGCCTGCTCCCCTCCACCCCATGGGCCCAAGCGGCGCTGACACCTGGACGGCCGCCAACAGCGCCTCGCTTTATGGCCTGGATCGCTGGGGAGACCCCTATTTCTCCGTGAATGCAAGGGGGCACGTGATGGTGCAGCCCAAGGGGGAGCGGGGGGGGGCGCTTGATTTGGTTGAGCTGGTGAGGGGGCTCCAGGGGCGCGACCTGGCCCTCCCTCTGTTGATTCGCTTTGACGACATCCTGGACGACCGGCTCGAGCGACTCCATGCGGCCTTCGGGAGGGCCATTGCCCAGTACGGCTACAGCGGCCGCTACCAGGGGGTGTTTCCGGTGAAATGCAACCAGCAGCGCCACGTGGTGGAACAGCTGTTGGAAACGGGCCGGCGCTGGCATTTCGGCCTGGAGGCGGGCAGCAAGGCGGAACTGCTCATTGCCCTGGCCCT
>JBBARZ010000178.1:0-1843 GCA_040399505.1 Cyanobium sp. | reverse complement strand
CGCTGGATCCCCTGGCATCGCTTCGAACACCACGGTGCAGGCCGGATCGATCACCAAATGGAGAGGGCGATATGCACCGGTAGCAGGAGCAGGGGCATGCTGGCCCTCCAGCCCTTGCCAGGGCTGGCTTTCGCGTCACCCTAGGACTGCTTTCCCTTGCCGTGCTCCATGCTTCTGCGCCTGCTGCGGATGGCGGAGCGGGATGGCACCCGTTGCGCCGCTCTGGTGCTGCTGTTGGGGGCTGTGTTTGGGGTCGGGCTGATCCGTCTGTTGCAGGAGGGCCTCAACCTCTCTTCTCCCCAGTCGCTGCGGGTGTTGGTGGTGGCGATGCTGCACTTAGTAGGGCCTCTGGTGGTGGCCCTGATCGCCTTCACCCGCCTCACGCCTCTTTGGTTGCGCAGGGCCCGGAATGGTGGAGCCCGGGTGGGCTGGTTCGCCCTGGGGCCGGCCTTGCTGGTGGGGCCCTTCCTGTTGATCCATGCCCTGGTGGGTGGCCTGGTGGGCGGGGTGCTGGCCAATACCCAGGGGGGTCTGGAGCAGCGGCTTGGCCATGCGGTGGGCGCCATCGTGCCCATGGATCTCTTTTCAGCCCTGTTGCGCACGGCGCTCTATCTGGCCGCGGGAGCCCTCCTTTGCCTATGGGAAGCACGGAGGCGTTCCCTCAGCCAGGACCGTGCAGAAGATTTGATCGCCAGCCTGATCGCCCGTCAGATCGCCCTGATGGTGGGCCTCAAGTTGGTCTGGACCCTTGCTGTGGCCCCCGTTTCCCTTCCCACCCTGCCCTGATGACTCCATCTCCTGCTCCGACCCCAACGCCCCAGGACGGGGCGCCCAGTCCCCGGGAGCGATGGTTGTTTCTGATCTCGGGAGGGTTGTTGCTGTTGGCCCTGCTGGCGGCGATCGGGCGCGAGCGGCGCTGGGGAGAATCCACCTTCGCTGTGGATCTGGTGGCGCCCACCGCCGCAGGTTTGCAAGAAGGCATGGAGGTGCGCCTCTCCGGCATGCCCATCGGCCGCGTGAATTCCCTTCGCCTCCGCGACGACGCCCGTGTGGAGGCGAATCTTCTGATCAACGACCGCTACCGTCATCTGGTGGGTCCCCGCAGCCGGGCCCAGAGCGATCAGGCCGGGCTGGTGGGGATGGCTTTTGTGAGCCTCTCGCCCGATCCCCGGCCTGAGGCGGAGGCGGCCAAGCCCCTGCCGGTTTTGGCCTATGTGCCCCCGCCGAACCTCAACCAACTGGTGGCGGATCTCGCCGAATCCCGCAAGCAGCTCGATGGCACCCTCGCCCTCACCAGCCAGGTGCTCAAGCATCAGGTGCCTCCCTCCCTGGCAAGCCTGCAGCAATCCACGGGCAAGCTCTCCCGCTCGATGGGGGATCTTTCCGCGATGTCGAAAACCCTGACGACAGAAACCCAGCGCACGGTGCCATCGGTGCGGGCCCTCACCGGCACCCTGCAGCGGGAGAGCGGACAGATCGGCCCTGCGGTGCGCCGCACCCTGGCCAAGGCGGATCACACCCTCACCCGAGCGGACCAGACGGCCGATACGGCGGCACAGGCCTCACGGGAGGCCCAGCTGCTGCTGCAGCAGGCCCGGCCCGTGTTGATCCCCACCCTGGAGAATGCGCAGGAGATCAGCGGGGCCGCGGCTCGGTTGGTGCGTTTTTTCAATGGACTGGGGCTGCTGGAGCCGGCCTCCACCCGGCCCCGCTCAGCTCCTCCCTCCACGGAACGGCCCAAGAGCCTGCCGCAGCAGATGGATCCCTACAAGGTGCATCCCACCGCTCCGGATCCCTCCCCTTACACCCCCTGAAGGACGGGAGTTCCTGCCTCAGGCCACTT
>JBBARZ010000177.1:0-1950 GCA_040399505.1 Cyanobium sp. | reverse complement strand
ACACCATGATGATCTGGTAGCCGAGCCCTTTGGCGCGTGCGAGGAAATCAATCTTGGATGGATGGGAGTAGACCGTCTCGAAGCAGAAGCTGACTCCCTCCTGCAGGAGATGAAAACGTTGCCTTTCTGCAAGTTGAGCAGCCTCATAACTATGCATTTCTGGAGCGTCCGTAAACACAATCCGTGCCAGCAGATCAGCATTCACAAAGGGAAGACCAAGGGGCTCCAGCGCCAGCCGATAGAACGTGCTCTTACCGGAGCCATTGCCGCCCACGAGCATCCATAACTGGGGGCGCGTGGTCAAGATCAATCGGTTTCACTGGGGCGGAACACGCCATCCACAAAGATGCCGAGACGGCGACTGCCATCGGCGTTGAGCTGCTCCAGCAAACCGGGATGGGTGCTGGAGGCCTGATAACGCACGATGGCTGGGTTCTGCGCTCCCGTGCAGACGGAAGCGCTGAGATTGCCGCGGTTACGGGCGTCTTCCAACGCTGCGAACACC
Organism: Cyanobium sp.; assembly: GCA_040399505.1. GTDB lineage: Bacteria > Cyanobacteriota > Cyanobacteriia > PCC-6307 > Cyanobiaceae > Cyanobium. The sequence goes on along the minus strand of JBBARZ010000177.1, from coordinate 1,445 downwards.
TGCTGTGGGTCCACTGCCGCCGCACGCACAGGTTCCACCCGCAGGCGCGCCAAGCCAGTCTTCACATCGAGCAGTTGCTCGGGATCGACCATCGACGCCACCTCGCGCCCGAGAGCGGCCCAATACTCCACCTGTTGCGCGGCGCTGCGCTGGTGCAGCGATCCGGCAAGGGCAGCGCTCTGCATCAGCTGCATCTGAAGCCGCACGGGGGAAGAGGATTTCGCCACAACGACAGAGATGACAAGCCTACCGACCAACTGTAGCTGTCTGCTACCGGTTCTGGGTGGAGCCTTCGATCCGTGGAATGCCTTGCCCTGGGATGTGCCGAACAGCAGCATTGGCGGGGCGCTGGGAACGCGGCTCCAGCCACAGGCGCGCACCACTCCCATCGACTGGCAGGGGTTGGCCACTACTAGGGATTCCTTAGTTGCTAGCATTGCTGCTATCAGTGCTGTTGCGGTTGTGGCCCAGGTGTTGATCCGTCAGTTGGATGAGCGGGTGGTGGCGATCCTGAGGGAGCAGGCTCGCGCCCGCGGTGTCTCCCTTGAGCAGAGCCTGCGCGAAATGCTCACGCATGCGGCGCAACAGCACAGTGATGTACGTCAACGTCTCGCCGTCCTGCGCCGGCAGACACCAGCGAGGGCTCAGGAACTGGATGTGGCGGCCCTGATCCGTGAGGGCCGTGAGCAGCGTTGAGCCTGGCTCATATGTGGTGGATGCATCGGTAGCCTTTGCCTGGTTCGCCGAGATGCCCCACAGTGAAAAGGCGGTGACATTGTTGGATGCGCAACCTGCCATCCAGCTTCTGGCACCTGATTTGGTGCTGGTGGAGTTGCTCAATGCCGGCTGGAAAGCTCAGCGGCAGGGAGCCATCACCCTGGATCAATTTCTGGCAATCGGTGAACTGGCTCCCGGCCTTTGGAGCGAATTGGTGCCGGCTGCAACCCTGCTCAAGTCGGCGCAGCGTTGGTGCTGTGCTTTAGATCATCCGGCTTATGACTGCCTGTATCTAGCGCTGGCTGAGATGCGTTCGGCCGTGTTGCTCACGCAGGATCAACGCCTGCTGAGAAAATTGCAGACTCTGCCCGATGTCAAAGGCCTTGCAATGGCGATCGATGTGCTGGTGATCTCAGCCTAGATGTTCTGTCTCAGCAGGTTGTTCAGTGACAAGGGGGTGTCACCCCAGCAACGCAGCATGGTGCTTGAGGTGATCATCAAGGAAGCTGGCAACAAAAAAGTAGCTGTGGTCGTAACCCTCGTGCACCCTCAGCTCTAGCGGTAGCTTGCTCTCCTCGGCAGCAGCCTTCAGAGCATTTGGCTGGAGTTGGTCTTCCAGGAAAGGATCGGCTGAGCCCTGATCCACCAATAGCCGGCCATGTCGGCTCCAGGATGGAGATGTGGTGGACTGGCTGATCAATGCCGCTGCATCCCAATCCCCCCAACTG
>JBBARZ010000176.1:0-1952 GCA_040399505.1 Cyanobium sp. | reverse complement strand
GCCGGCCATGCCCCCGAGGCCGTGATGCAGGGTCTAGCGCGTCTGGGCCCCGAACCCTTTGCCGCCGATTTTTCAGCGACTTACCTCAAGCAGAAGTTGGCCAACAGCCGGCGCGCCATCAAAACGGCTCTGCTCGATCAATCCTTGGTGGCAGGCGTGGGCAACATCTATGCGGATGAGAGCCTCTTTGCCGCCGGGATCCTTCCCCAAACGCCTGCCCACCGCCTGAACGTTCGCCGACTCGGCCGTCTGCGAGAGGCCCTGCTCGATGTGCTCTCGGCCAGCATCCAGGCTGGGGGAACCACCTTCAGCGATTTCCGCCACCTCTCCGGGCTGAATGGCAACTACGGAGGGCAAGCCTTGGTGTATCGGCGGGCGGGCCAACCATGCCGGCGCTGCGGATCCCCCATCCAGCTGGAACGGCTAGGGGGCCGAAGCAGCCACTGGTGTGCCCGCTGCCAGAGTTGAGAAATCACCCAATGCCCACCACCCAACCCTCTGCCATGGTTCCAGCCCCTCCGGAGCCCGATGATCACCCGCAGGAGGAGGCGGCCCTCGCTCTCTGTAGGGTGATGGCCGCCATTCACCAGCGTGGATGGTGCGATGGCACGGGAGGGAACTTCAGTGTTGTGCTGTCTCGGGGCCCACTCGAGCTGCTGATGGCACCCAGTGGTGTGGATAAAGGGAGGGTGTCCCCAGCCGACCTGATCGTGGTGGATGAAAAGGGGCAGGTGGTCCGTGGCAACGGCAAGGCCTCCGCCGAAACCGATCTGCACCTGGCGATCCTCTCCAGCACCAACGCAGGCGCCGTGCTCCACACCCATTCGCAGGCCGCCACCCTGCTCTCCCGCCTGGAAGTGGAGCGTTCGGGTCAGGTGGTGGTTGGGGGCCTGGAAATGCTCAAGGGGTTGGAGGGTATCCAGACCCATATCGGGCAGATCGCGATCCCAGTCCTGCCCAACAGCCAAGACATAGCGCAGCTCAGCGCAGTTGCCCGACCTCTGCTGGCGGAGGCCCCCCACGGGCTCCTGATTGCCGGGCATGGGCTATACGCCTGGGGGGTCTCATTAGCCCAAGCACAGCGCCATCTGGAAATTCTGGAGTTTCTCCTGGAGCAGCAGTGGCGCCAGCTCCTTATCGATGCCCTGCTGCAGAACACCTCTCCTGTTTGATGACAACCCCTCCTCCCATAAGCCATCTGGTACTGGATATCGAAGGCACCACCTGTCCTGTCCAGTTCGTCAGTGAGGTGCTCTTTCCTTATGCCCAGGCAAACCTGCTCGCTTTTCTCACCAGCCACCAATCCGAGCAACCCATCCGCAGACTGCTGCAGGAGGTGCAGGATGCACTCCTGGAGGATCCATCTCCCATTGCTGTCGCCCTCCGTTCCCAGGGGAGCCATGGCCTAGACACCCTCTGCAACTATTTGGATTGGCTGATCCGAACTGATCGCAAAAGCACGCCCCTTAAAGATCTCCAGGGAAGAATCTGGGACGAGGGCTATCAACGAGGAGACCTCATCGCCCCCCTCTTTGCCGATGTGCCAAGGGCCCTTGAACGCTGGCAAAACCAAGGGATGAAGCTTTCCGTGTATTCCTCAGGCTCGGTGCAGGCGCAAAAACTTCTCTATAGCCACACCCAATCAGGTGACCTGAGCCCTGTCTTCAGCCATTGGTTTGATACCCGCACGGGGGCTAAGAATGATCCCGAGAGCTATCAAAGCATCGCTGCAACATTGCAAACTCAACCCGAAAAAATACTCTTCATCAGCGACGCGATTGCCGAACTTGTGGCCGCAGAGCAGGCGGGCATGGCTGTGTTCTTCAGCCTCAGACCGGGCAATCCGCAACGAGATTCACAGCACTTTCGGGTCATCGAAAACTTTGATGCACTCGATTTCCCCACAAAAAAGCCACCGCAAGGGTGGCAAGGAAGGTGTTGAGAGAGAATAT
>JBBARZ010000175.1:0-1953 GCA_040399505.1 Cyanobium sp. | reverse complement strand
CATCTGCCCTTTCTGGCGGCGGGGATGGAGTGCATGGTGTTTCTGGATCAGCGGCAGGGGCTGATGATTCGGGAGCAGCTGCTGGCCCGGCGTACGAATTTCGCTCACCGACTGGTGCCACCGGCTGCTCCCAGCGGGCCTGAGCCTGAGCTGGTGCGCTGGCTGGAGCAGGTGGGTTTCCCCCGCCATGCCCTGATCGTGCGCCCCCAGTGCTCCTCCGCGAGCACCGGGGAGTCTCCTGGGCATGTGGAGAAAGGGCTCCGCCGCTGGGAGGATCTGCAGCTCGCGATCCAGCGGGCAGCTTCTGCCTCACGGGAAGGGCTGGCGCTAGTGGAAACCGACATGCGGGCCCACTGCAATCCCACCCGCATGGCGGCGATCCGGGCCCTGGCCTTCCGCCTCGTGCGGCGCATTGCCACACGCTGTCCGGCTTGCCAGACCCCCGGCTGGGGCCTGGTGGATCAGCTCCCTGGGCTGCGCTGCGGTGGGTGCGGCCTGCCCACGGAGCTGGTGGTGGCAGAGTTGTGGGGGTGTGAACGTTGTGCTTACCGGGAAGAACGACCCCGCAGGGATGGACTGCTGGCAGCCGATCCAGGCCAGTGTCAGTGGTGCAATCCCTAAGGGTTAGGCGTCGGGGTGGTCTTCGGGGGGCTCCTGGTTTTGCCCAGGGGCAGCGGGTGGTTCTGGTACCTCCGCCACCATGATTTTGTCTACCCGTTTGCCATCCATATCCATCACCTCGAAGCTGAGCCCATCCCAGCGGAAGTGTTCGCCGGCCATGGGGATGCGCCCCAGGTGATGCATCACGAAGCCGCCAATGGTGTGGTAGCCGCCGGACACTTCATCCGGGAGTTCCTCCCGATCCACAAGCGCTTTGAAGTCTCCGATGTCGAGGGAGCCATCCAGCAGCCAGGAGCCATCCTCCCGCTCCACCACCAGGGGTTCCTCCTGATCCTCAGCGGAGGGCAGATCCCCCACGATCGCCTCCATCAGATCGTTGAGGGTGAGAAGCCCCTCGATGCCACCGAATTCATCGGTGACCAGAGCAATGTGCACGCCCGTTTCCCGGAACTGTTCCAACACATTGAGGGCTCGCATGCTTTCCCCAACAAACAGCGGTGGTTGCATCATCGATTCCAGATTCACAGGCTGGTTTTCCACGACAGCCGTCAGCAGGGTGCGGATGCGGATCGTGCCCACGCAATTGTCGAGATTGCCCCTGGCCACCGGAAAGCGGGAGTGGGTGCTTTCGAGCACCTCCTTCAAGGAGGCTTCCAGGGGTTCCTCGAGATCCAGCCAGGCGATTTCGGTGCGGGGGGTCATCATCGAGCGGATCGGGCGATCCCCTAGCCGGAACACCCGTTGCACCATGTCGTGCTCCACCTCTTCAAACACACCGGATTCGGTGCCCTGACGAATCAGGGCTTTGATTTCCTCCTCGGTGATTTCCGGTTCCTCGGAGGCTTTAACTCCCAGCAGGCGCAACATTCCATCGGTGGACCCACTAAGGATGTGCACAAGGGGGGCTGTGAGGCGGGAAAGAAAGCGCATTGGCCCCGCCACCTGGCAGGCAATGGCCTCCGGGTTGCTGAGGGCGATGCGCTTGGGAACCAGCTCTCCGATCACCAGGGAGAGATAGGTGATCACAGTGACCACCAGAGCCAGGCTGAGCAGTTCACTCGACCCCCTGAGGGCCGGCACCTGATCGAGATAGGGCTTGAGTCGTTGGGCGATTGTGGCCCCGCCGAGGGCACCGCTGAGGATGCCGATCAGGGTGATCCCCACCTGGACGGTGGAGAGAAAATCATTGGGAGAGTTGGCGAGCTTGAGGGCTTTTCTTGCCTTGCGATTCCCTCGATCCGCCAGTTGCTCTAGGCGAACTTTTCTGGAGGAAACAACGGCAATTTCCGATCCAGAAAAGACTCCATTTGCTATCAGGAGAACAAGAATTAA
>JBBARZ010000174.1:0-2024 GCA_040399505.1 Cyanobium sp. | reverse complement strand
TCGGCCAAGCTGTCGCCAGCCACCTTCAGAAACTGCACGTAGGCGCACGGCAGGAAGTCGCGCGGGTGATCGCAAAGGGTGAGCACGCCTAAGTGGGTGGGTGTGGGTTCCGCGGGGCTGAGGATCATCCGTGTGCTGGCCAGTTGCTCCTCCAACGAGCGCTGGTTGGCTTCGAGCACTTCTGGAGCGATGGCCATGGGCAAGTAGCTGTCTCGATACCAGGCCAGATCCAAATCCTTCCAGGCGGCGCCACCACAGGGCCGGGCATCAAAGGGTTGATCGCGAAAGCGGCGTTTTTCATTGAGGATGCGTTCATCTTGGGCGCTGGCCAAATCGCGGCGAGGGCCCACGCGAATCCAAATTCTTCCCTCGAAGCGCACTGGTGGCGAATCCGCTGGCAGAACGGACACCACCGCCATATCAGCCCCCTTCAGTGTCCTTTTCTCAACCATCAGCGTGGGTGGTGGGATGATTTTTCCATCCGTTTTGATGTCTGAGAGGGTCTGCAGCAGTTGATCGTTGATAGGTGCGTGGGAAGGCGTGCCGTCATTTTTCGCACCGACAATCAACACCCCGGGCGTTCCATGGTCGGGAAGATCATTGGCAAACGCACAGACGGCCTGTCGCCCCTTTGTACTCGCATCGCCAGTCCAGGCCTCTTTGCGCTCCACCTGGTCGGATTCCGCATCTGCGAGCAGGGCTTCCAGTTCGGCGTCTGAATAGGGGCTCATGGCTCAGTCCATCCAGGCATTCAGCCGAAGCAGCGAAAGGCGTTGCGACAAACCCCATCGTGCCAGGTCAACCCCATGGCCGACCATGCATTGGTGCGCAGTGCCCCCCAATCAGCGGAGAATAGCCCTCAATTGAGGAAGACAAATTAGACTTTCCATACGCATTCGGTCCACTGATAAACGAACGCCATGCTGGAATTCATCCAATTTCCAAGCTAAATCTCGCGAATGTGCATGCCCATCAATTCGGCGGCGGTAATTGGCTTGCCTTGCATCTATTCCAGTCAGCCTAGCTGAGTCGCCCTTCCCGGCCAACATCTCATATGAAATAACCCCCGGGGAAATTCCCCGGAGGTTTTTCAATCAAGCTTGAATGTTGTTCAAACAATGGTATGGATCAGCCCAAGCCGATTTGCGACAGGATGCCTTGTCCGGTAAGGAGTTCGGTGGCCAGGCCAATCACAAAGCCGAGCATGGCCAGGCGGCCATTCCAGGTTTCAGCGAAAGTCACGAAGCCGAAGCGAGAAGAGGAGTCAGCCATGGTGTTCTCGAGGTGTGAATGCACTGTAACACATTATTAAGACACTTAGCGTCTCGCCGCCTAAATGGCTAACCGCGTACGCCAGGCCTTGGCTGAGCCCCTTTGCGACCATGGCAGTCAGCTGGCTGATGCGGACGTGACTGAGGTGCGGACTGAGGCGCTGCCCAAGACCTACGACCCCGCTGGGACGGAAGCCCGCTGGCAGGCCGCCTGGGAAGCCGCCGGTGCCTTCCACCCCGATCCGGCGGCGCCCGGCGAGCCCTTCTCCGTGGTGATCCCGCCGCCGAATGTCACCGGCAGCCTGCACATGGGCCATGCCTTCAACACGGCCCTGATCGACACGGTGGTGCGTTTCCAGCGTCTGCAGGGCAAAAACGTGCTCTGCCTCCCCGGCACCGACCACGCCTCGATCGCCGTGCAGACGATCCTCGAGAAGCAGATCAAAGCGGAGGGTGGCAGCAAGGAGGATCTCGGCCGGGATGCCTTCCTGGAGCGGGCTTGGGCCTGGAAGGCCGAGAGCGGCGGCACGATCGTGGGCCAGCTGCGCCGCCTGGGCTATTCGGTGGATTGGCAGCGGGAGCGCTTCACCCTGGATCCGGGCCTCAACCGGGCCGTGGTGGAGGCCTTTGTGCGGCTCCATGAGCAGGGGTTGATCTACCGGGGCGAATATCTGGTGAACTGGTGCCCCGCCTCCGGCTCGGCGGTGAGCGATCTGGAGGTGGAGATGAAGGAGGTGGAGGGCCACCTCTGGC
>JBBARZ010000173.1:0-2140 GCA_040399505.1 Cyanobium sp. | reverse complement strand
GCAGAGGGCCGCAATGGGCGCCAGGGGTTGGAGCACCCCGATTTCGTTGTTGGCCGCCATCACCGAGAGCAGCAGGGTGTCATCCCCCAGGGCCGCCTCCAGCCGCTCCAAATCCACCAGCCCATCGGGCTCCACTGGCAGCACGGTGAGCGGAGCGCCCCGGCGGGCCAGGGCGCCGAGGGGGTCGAGCACGGCCCGGTGCTCCGTGGCCAGGGTCACCAGGGCCTCGCGCCGCTGGCCACTGTCCCGTGCGGCTTCCACGGCTCCGCGCAGGGCCAGGTTGTTGGCTTCCGTGGCGCCGCTGGTGAACACCACCGCCTCCTCCGCCATACCCAGGGCTTGCCCCACCTGGCTGCGGGCATGCTCCACCGCGGCGGACGCCTCCAGGGCCGGCCGATAGAGGCGGCTGGATGGATTGGCGAAGTGCTCATGCCACCAGGGCGCCATGGCGTCCACCACGGCGGTGGCACAGGGGGTGGTGGCGTGGTGGTCGAGGTAGGTCAGCATGGCTCCATGCTGTCAAAACCTTCTTGGATCAGGGCAGCCGGCCGCCGGTGCTGGCTGGCGGCCAGTGGAGTGGCTCTTGTGCTTCCGCTCTGGGCCGCTCACCCCGCCCCTGCCAGCACACCGGCCCCGGCACCGGAGCCTGCACCAGCAGAGGGCTCCCCCACCGACATGCCCCCCCCGCCCCCCGATTTGGTGGTGCTGATCGACAAGGTGGGCATCAAGGGCCGCTACCGGCTGGGGGTGTTTGATCGGGAGGCTGATCCTTCCCAGCCCCAGGTGTGGCGCCTCAAGCTTTGGGAGCAGACCCTGGATCGGCTCTACATCTCCACCGATGTGCTCAACTGCAGCATCCAACAGCCGATGCGCATCACCGGCGGCAGACGTGATGGCGATGGGCGGATGATCCTTCGGGAGCTCAATCCCGGTGGAGCGATCACCCCTTCCAACCGGCTGGATCACCAGGTTTGGTGGGCCGCCTGTTTCCCAGAGCAGGCCGGCAAAGATCCCGCCAACCTGGCGGCGGAGGCCCGTCGGCTGGGCTTTAGCGGCACCTTGGTGGAACGGGAGCAGGTGGTGCCCGGTTCCCGTCGCCGCTAATTGGGGCGCTGCCACAGCCAGCGGCTGTCGCGGGCCAGGGCGGCTGCCATGGCCGACTGCCCCGCCAGAAGGTCGCGGTGCTCGCTTGGCGTGAGCACCAGGGCGTCGCAGCTCAGGGGCAGCTCCTCCAGGGGCCACACGAGCAGGCGCTGATGCTGGGGCCCATTGGTTTGCCGATCAATCAGCAGCAGATCCAGATCGCTGCCTACGCCAGCCTCGCCTCTGCCGTAGCTGCCGAACACCCCAACCCGTTGCAGGCCTGGGTGCTCCCCCGCCATCCGTTCCGCCCAGTCGGCCACCAGGCAAAGCACGTGCTCGGGCTCAGGCCAGCGCAGCACCGATTGCGTCAATGATCGAACGGGCATGGCGGAGGGCGTCGTCGCTCTGGAGCCGGCCGAAGTGATCGCTTGGGGCTCCATCCGGAAGGCTATCGGGATAGCGGGTCGGGATGTAGAGCGCATCCAGAACCCGCAAGCGGTCTTCCAGATCGCTCACCCCCTCGCTCAGGGCCTGGCCCACGGTGACGGGGAGATCGCGGAAGCACCGGCCGAGGCCATGGCCCCAGGCCTGCTGGCCGTGGTGCAGGTGCAGAGCCTTCAGGGCTTTCTCCACGGCCTGGTGGCAGGCAAAACAAGCCCACTCGTGGTGGCCGGAGGCTGCACTCACCTCGGCCAGCTCAAGATCGGCCCGGGCTTGATGGAGCCAGTCGGCAGAGCGGTTCATCAGGCCATTGTGGCGGGGGCCTGGATGGCTCCGGCCACAGCCCCTAGGCTGGACTTGTCGCACTGTGTCATGGCTCCAACCACTCCAGCTGGCCCCACCGGCTCTCCCAACGGGCCCGAGTCCGTTTCTGAAACGGCGATCCCAGAAGCGGAGCAGGCCCCGGTGCGGGTGTTGCTGGTAGACGACGAACCCGGCTTGCGCACAGCCGTGAAGGCTTTTCTGGAAGATGAGGGCTTCCAGGTGAGCACGGCCAACGATGGGGAGGACGGCTGGACCCAGGCCCAGCAGCTGATGCCAGAAGTGGTGATCACCG
>JBBARZ010000172.1:0-2147 GCA_040399505.1 Cyanobium sp. | reverse complement strand
CCCGGTCCTTGGTGGGGTTGTCGCGCAGGAAGGGCGGCAGGAAGGGGGCGAACGAACGGCGGTGCAGCAGCCGGCCCTGGCCGGCCCGCTCCCCGAAGAGCAGCGGATCCTGCTGCAGCAGGGCGCCGATCAGGCGCTCATCGAGCAGGGGGAAGGCCTTGGCTAGGCCATGGGCGGCGGCCAGGCGGGTTTCCTCCTCGGCCCGCACGGCCACCCAGGGGGCCAGCACCCGCCGGCGGATCGAGGCGTGCTGGGGGAGGTAGTTGTCGATTTCCCAGGGATAGCTCTCCCCCAGATGGGGGCTGAGCCAGGCCTGGCCAGCGGGGGTGAGGGCCTGCTCCAGCAGGTCGCTGCGCACGAACTCCCGGGTGCGGCGCCACACCTTGCCCTCGGCCCAGGGCCGGTGGGCCAGGGCCAGCATCCGTCCGCCGCCGGTTTTCAGCGCCGCCCGGCGCCCCCCCACCCACTGGATCAGCTCCGGCCAGCGGCCCTGGGCCACCAGGTCTGTGGGCACGTTGGCGGCGTTGTGGCTGAGAGCCTGATCCCCGCCGAAACCGCTGAAGAGCAGGGTGCACCCCTGGGCTGCCAGCAAATCCACCGCCTGGGGGTTGCCGCCGATCTGGGGCGGCGCGCCGAACACCTCCAGCTGGCGCTGCAGCGGGGCCTCCCTGCTCCCCCCAGCTCCTTCCCCCGGCACGAGGCGGTGGCACTGGGAAGGCACCAGCCCGAAAAACGGCCGGAACTGCTCCAGCGGCCTCCCCTCCCCGCCCCCTTCCTGACTCCAGGTGTGGAGGCGCTCGGGCGGCAGGCCGGCGCCATGCACCAGGGCGCCGAGCACGGCATTGGAATCCAGCCCGCTGCTGTGCTCGCAGCCGATGGGGCCAATGTGCCCCTCCAGGCTGCAGCGCACGTGATCCAGCAGGCCCTGGCGCAGAAAGCGGTGCAGGTCGGGGGCGTCCATCGCCCCGGCTCCGCCGGCGAGGGGGTCGTAGGGGCTGGCCTGCACAACGCCATCGGCCGCGATGATCACCTGGTGGGCCCGGGGCAGGCGGCGGATGCGGCGGTAGGGAGAGGCATCTGCCGAGTGGTGGCCGCTGATCAGGGCCGCCATATAGGCGGGATTCACATCAGCGGGGCAGGCCGGGCCATGCAGGGCATGGGCCTCGTTCCAGCTGCGCACCACCTGGGGCAGTTCCCCGCTGCCGGGGGCAGGATCCACCACAAACAGGGCTTGGCGGTGGAAGGCATCGGTGCGATGGATGCCGGGGGCCAGGGGGCGGGGATCCCGGCTCGGCAGGGGGAGAGGCATGGAACGGCGGGCCGGCGGTCAGAAGTGGGTGAGGGGGGATCCAGCGCCTGGGGTGAGCCCCGGGGTGAGCAGCAGACCCGTGGCGGGATCGCGCAGCCAGGCATGGGGCACCTTGCGGCCATCGCTGAATTTGCTCATGCCTAGGTGCAGCTCATTGGCCACGCCGATCAGATCCAGCAGCAGGCGGCCCGAGAGGGAGCGGCTCAGGCAGGTGCTGGCCCAGCGGGCCCGGCGGCAACGGGTGCGCAGCAGCCAGCGGATGCGCCCTTGCCAGTGCCGACGGGCCGTGGGCGCGAGGGGCAGCTGCCAGCGCCGCCAGGGCCGCTCGCGGGCCAGGCCCATCAGCCGGGGACCGCTCAGCAGCTGAATCAACACCCAGCAGCCGTGATCCAGCAGGCAGAAGAGGCCATAGGCCAGCAGGCGCGTAGACCAGCGCAGCGGGGGTGGCACTCAGGCGGTGACTTGAAGGAGCACGCCCTGTTGGAGCGCTTCAGACAGGAAATCGTCGGTCTGCTCGCTGCACATGGCTTCCCCCACGGCAAAGCGATCCAGCAGCTGGGCCACCAGCCAGTTCCGTTCCTGGGGGGCGTCAAGCAGGGTCCAGATGGCGGAACCGGTGGCGTTGAGGTTGATGTACTTGGCGGATTCGGGATGGAACAGGCAAATCTCGCCATCGAGCTCAGCGGCGCAGATAACGGGATTGCGTTGAAACACACACTTTTCGTGAATTTATCTTTTCTAAGTTATCAATGAAAACAAGATTTTTATTCTGGCCGGCCCGCCATTTGACCCAAATGGGTCAAAAGTCATCGCCCGTGGGCGTGGGCCAGCAGCTGGG
>JBBARZ010000171.1:0-2173 GCA_040399505.1 Cyanobium sp. | reverse complement strand
CCCCGCTACCCCCTGGGCCCTCTCTCAAATCGGTCTGCGCTCGGCAGCCAGAGGGCCAGCCCCAGGGCGGCGATTTCCAGGGGCAGCCAGCGGCCTCCGAGGAGCACCACCATCACGGCAGCGGTGGCGAGAATCTTCTCCAGCAGGCCGATCGTGTCGTCTTGGTGGTTGGAGCCCTCAATCCAGAGCACCACCCCCGCCACGAGCAACACCAGGTCAAACCACCAGGGCATGGGGTTGGCGTGCGGAATTCTTCCTAATGCTAGTGACAACCTCAGCTGGCATCACTGACCCAAGGAGGCCCAAGGAAATGGGGGGATGGGCAGGCACATTCACCACAACGGTGAGCAGGAGATCGCATCGGCCTTGGCTCACCTCGCTCTCTGGGGAGAAGACGACAACCACTGCTCGAGCCCTTCCCCGAGGAAGGACAGACCAAGCACAAGCACAAACATGGCCAGGCCGGGCCAAAGAGCCGTCCACCAGATGCCGGTGGGCACGGATGTGAGGGCCTGCTGCAGGTCACTGCCCCATTCAGGCACGGTTTCCGGCAGCCCCAGCCCCAGAAAGCCCAGGCCACCCAGCACCAGCACGGCATCGGCCGCGTTGAGCGTGAGCAGCACGGGCACGGAGGTGATCACGTTGCGAAAGAGGTAGCGGCGCAGGATCCAAAGGGGGCCGGCTCCCAGGGAGCGGGCAGCCTCCACAAACAGCTCCGCCTTCACCTGAGCCGTTTGGTTGCGCACAACCCGAAAGTATTGCGGTACGTACACAATGCAAAGGGCTGCGGCCGCATTGGGCAGGCCCCTGCCGAGAAGGAAGGCGAGCACCACAGAAAGGAGCAGCACCGGCAGGGTGTAGAGCGTGTCCATCAGCAGCACGAGCGCCCGATCCACAGGCCCCCCGAGATAGCCGCTCACCATGCCAAGAGGCACCCCAATCAGCAGGGCCAGCCCGAGGGCAAGGAGCACCACCTGCAGGGCTACCCCGCTGCCGGCGAGGGTGCGGGAGCACACATCCCGCCCCAGCCGATCGGTGCCGCACCAGTGGCTCAAGGAGGGTGGGGCATCAATCGGGTTGGCCAGGCCGGCGTTGGGATCCGCCACCAGGCCCAGGTGCTGGAGTAGGGGGGTGGCCAGGGCCAGAAGGGCATAGGCGGCCACAATCCAGGCACCCCAGCGGGCCATGCGGGTGGCCAGGGTCGGCAGGGGCATGGGCTCAGATCGCGGATTGGTCAGGGTAACAATGCAGAATAGATGATTAAATCAATCTGTTGTAACCGAAGAGTACTCCTCGGTTGAACAGCTACCATTTCGACAGTTTCATCAAATGATTTGATCATGTCTTTCAGCACCCATGTAGCCCTTCTTCAGAGCTTGCATCAGCGCAAGGGTAAGGCGAAGGGCTTTACCCTGATCGAGCTAATGATCGTGGTGGCAATTGTGGGCATACTGGCGGCCGTGGCTATTCCTAAATATCTGGAAGCAAGGAAGGCCGCTGCTGCTGGTGCAGCAATTGGTGAGCAGGTTGGCTTGGCAAAAGAATGTGCTACTTGGGTTGTTTCCCAGGTTGGAACTTCTCCTGACACCACAAAATGCACAACGGGGGGTGGAAGCTTTACTGCTGACTGGTCAACGGTAGGGTCGGTATCTAATCTCAAATGCCTTACATCTACAGGCGCTGGAACCAAAGCAGCGATAACCGTTGCGAACGATGGAGCCATGTCCTGCACCGTTCAATAGACACAGGCAGGTGGCGCGATTCTCTCTTGCCTTCTTTGGAAAGATCAGCCACCAGGAGCCGGTGCCATCACCTCCATGGTGATGGGCAGGAAGGCACCACCCCGCATGGGCACCTGCTGCTTTAGGCGCAGGCGGAGCAGCCCCGGGGCCTCCTCCAGCACTAGCAGGCCCTCCGGGGCGGGGGCCAATCCATCCAGCATCACCCGGTTTTGTGCCGCGCCTGAGCTCAGCTCCCCCGCCAGCCCATAAGCCGGCCCGCAGCGCATCAACACCATCCCGCGCCAGATCGGGCTGGGTGCCGCCCCCACGCTGTAGACGATGGTCTTCCCTTGCACCACCAGCTGCACCACCGCCGTGCGCCCCGCCAGTGGGCACGCCGCACCGGTGGCCGAGCCGGCCGTCCAGCTTTCGGCGGCCGCCAGCTCGGAGCG
>JBBARZ010000170.1:0-2243 GCA_040399505.1 Cyanobium sp. | reverse complement strand
CGATGGCGCGCGCCGAGGATGAACCCCACCCCATCGGCGCCGGCAGAGAGCACCACCTGCAGATCGGCGAAACAGCGCACCCCGCAGATCTTCACCCGCATGGACGGGTTACCCAGTTCTCAAAGGAGTAGTGGAGCCCAGCCCCATCGTGGTCCAGGGTGATTAGGGCCAAAGATGATGAGAAGAGAATAGATGCGGCTGTTAACAGCCCGGTTGAGCCCCAGCAGAGGCCTCCAGCCAGCGGGTGATGGGTTCAGGCAGGGGGCAGCGCCTGCGGTCCTCTGGGCTGATGGCCCGATGGCGGGTGCGGCCGCGGGCCACCGCCTCCCCCGCGCTGCTGAAGCCGTAGTGCACGTCAAAACAGCCCTCATCCACCAGCTCCGGGCGCAGGGCAATCGCCAGGGGATCGCCAACGCAAAGGGGGCGAAGGAAATCGGCACTGCCGTGCACGATCGGCAGGGCCGGCGCCCCCATCTCCAGGGAGGGGGAAGGAAAAATCTGGGCTGGAGCGATACCAAAACGCTCGAGGCTCTCCTCATAAGCCTCGTGGCACCAGCGCAGCAGGTGGTGGAAGTGCATCACCCCGGCGGCATCGGTTTCGCCAAACCGAACGGTGCGGCAGAGGAGCAACCAGCTGGAGGGATCCATGGGCAGGGGCTCGTTGCGGCTTGGGGGCCGATGCTGACAGGCTGCGCTAGATCAGCCGCAGGGTCAGGCGGCCGGCCCAATAAGCCAGGAGTGCCAGCGCCAGGGCGGCCACCAGAGCGGGATGGCGCCGTGGCGATGGCCAGGCCCACGGCCAGCGAGGCAGCAGGTGCCGCTGGCGGATTGCCAGCAGCGACCAGCTCAACAGCCCAAAGGCCACCATGGGCCCGAAGGCGTGGCCCTGCACCGAGCCCACCAGATCGCCCTGCAGGGCCAGGCTGGTGGCGCGGGTGAGAAAGCAGGTGGGGCAGGGGATGCCGGTGAGGGCCCTCAGCGGACAGCTCCACCCCGGCAGGTAGGGATTCTGGCCCTTCAGCCAGAGATAGGCCGTCAGGCCTGCGGGAAACAGGAAACCTGTTTGCTGGATGCGGCGTAGAAAGCGATTCAGCTCTGGGGCTTGATCAGCGATCCACCGATCCCATGATCACATCGATGGAACCGAGGATGGCCATGATGTCGGCCACCTTGTGTCCCTTGAGGATGTGGGGAAGGATCTGGAGGTTGTTGAGATCGGCCGCCCGGATCTTGAAGCGCCAGGGGGTGACGTCATCGTTCCCTTGGATGAACACGCCGATTTCCCCTTTGCCCGATTCCAGACGGGTGTAGAGCTCACCGGAGGGAATTTTGAAGGTGGGAGCCACTTTTTTGGCGATGTACTGGTAATCGAAACCGTAGGCGTCGCTCTGCTTGCCTTCCGCCATGCGCTTGGCTTCCAGGTTTTCCGTGGGGCCGCCAGGGATCATCTGAATCGCCTGCTGGAGGATCTTGAGGGATTGGCGCATTTCCTGCAGGCGCACCCGGTAGCGGGCATAGCAATCGCCTTCCTTTTCCCAGGCGATCGACCAATCGAAATCGTCGTAGCACTCGTAGTGATCCACCTTGCGCAGATCCCAGGGCACGCCCGAGGCCCGGAGCATGGGGCCAGATAGGCTCCAGTTGATGGCCTGCTCCCGGGTGATGGTGCCGAGGCCCTCGATGCGGCGGCGGAAGATGGGGTTGTTGGTGATCAGCTTTTCGTATTCATCAATCTTGGGGCCAAACCAATCGCAGAAGTCTTGGCATTTTTCGAGCCAGCCATAGGGCAGGTCCACCGCCACCCCACCGATGCGGAAGTAGTTGTTGTTGATCAGCCGCTGACCCGTTGCGGCCTCCCAGAGGTCGTAGATCATCTCCCGCTCCCGGAAGATGTAGAAGAACGGCGTTTGGGCGCCCACATCCGCCAGGAAGGGGCCCAGCCACAGCAGGTGGTTGGCGATGCGGTTGAGCTCCAGCATCAACACCCGGATATAGCTGGCGCGCTTGGGCACTTGTATATCGGCCAACCGCTCGGGGGCGTTCACCACGATGGCCTCGTAAAACATGCCTGCCGCATAGTCCATGCGGCTCACGTACGGCACGTACATGATGCTGGTGCGGTTTTCGGCGATTTTCTCCATGCCGCGATGGAGATAGCCGATCACCGGCTCGCAATCCACCACATCCTCCCCATCGAGGGTGACCACCAGCCGCAACACCCCGTGCATCGAGGGGTGATGGGG
>JBBARZ010000169.1:0-2250 GCA_040399505.1 Cyanobium sp. | reverse complement strand
CGCAGCCATGGGCCCTGGCCCGATAGGTGCGTTTCAGGGTGGGAAAGGCGTTCACCAGGGCTGGCTCGGCGTTTCCCACCATCACCCCCTGGAAGCCCGTTTTGAACATGGCTAGATCGTTGAGGCTGTCGCCGGCGGTGACCACCGTTTCGGGGGGAACCTCCAGCCACCCGATCAGATCGCTGAGGGTAGTGCCTTTGTTCACGCCGGCCGGCAGCACATCGAGATATTTGTTGCCCGACACCAGGCAGTCCACCCCCATGGCTTCTACGGCCTGCAGGTGGGCGGTGTTCAGGAGCTCCGGGTCGATCAGATAGGCCAAGCGACGCACGGCGCTGACGGGCTGGGCGGACAGCCCCGGGATGGCCCGCAGCAGGGGCAGGACCCGCTCGGCCTGCCCCTGCCATCGCCGCTCGATTGGTTCAATCACATGGGGAATGGGGGTCAGACTCACGCCACAGGCCACCGTGCAGCCCACATCGCCGATCACCAGGTGGGGCGCCCCCAGACCCATGGCGGCCTCCTGTTCCAGCAGCCGGGCAATGGAGGCCAGATCCCGCCCCGTGTTGAACACATGCAGCACGGTGTCTCGCCGGATGTCCAACCAGCGGTAGAAGCGCCGTCTCCATCCGGGGGTTCCCTCCAGCAGGGTGCCGTCCAGATCGGTCACCAACACCAGCTCAGGAGCGGATGGCAGCCGAGCCCGGATGCCCTGCTCCAGCTGCTGGCGGGGGCTGGCAGAAGCCGGATCGGGCTGGGGAGACATGGGCGAGGCCAGGGCCGGGCCCGATCCTCGGCCACCTCATGCCTTTTGCCTAGGGTGAATCTCCCTGGAGCGGACGGGCGGCATGGAATGGAACGCCGAGGCCGTGGAGGCCTTCGAGCCCCTCCTGCCGCGCCATGGCCTGCACCGCTACACCGTGGCCTCCCTCAATGAGGCCATCGCCACCCTGCTTGGCAGAGGATTTGCTCCCCGCTTTCTGTTGGAGGCCACCGTGAGCCGCCCCCAGCTCAAGAAGGGGCACCTCTGGCTCACCCTCACCGATGGGGAAGCCACTGTGCAAGCCGTGATCTGGTCGTCCCAGCTGCGCAAGCTCAGCTTCGTGCCCGAAGACGGCGACGGCGTCACGGTGGTGGGCAAGCTCAACTTCTGGACGACCCGGGCGGCCCTGTCGGTGCAGATCCTGGATGTGCGCCCCAGTCTCACGGCCGTGATGCGGCGGTTTGAAGCGGTGCGGGCCCGCCTGGCCCCCGAGGGCTTCTTCGACCCCGACCGCAAACGGCCCTTGCCCCCCTGGCCCTCCCGCATCGCCCTGCTCACCAGCGTGCCCAGTTCTGCCTTGGCCGACATGCTGCGCACCGTCAGCGAGCGCTGGCCGTTGGCTGCCCTGGTGGTGGTGCCCGTGCCCGTGCAGGGGGCGGTGGAGGGCCGGGTGTGCGAGGTGATCGGGCGCCTGGCTGCCCAGGCCGATTCCCTAGGGTTGGAGGCCTTGGTGCTCGCCCGGGGGGGCGGAAGCCGGGAGGATCTGGCGCTGTTCGATGGGGAAGATCTGGCCCGAGCCCTGGCGGCCTTTCCCCGGCCTGTGGTCTGCGGCCTTGGCCATGAGGACGACACCACCATTGCGGATTTGGTGGCGGACTACCGGGCCGCTACCCCCACTGCTGCCCTGGTGGCCCTGCTCCCCGATCAGATGGCGGAACGGGCCGCCCTGCTGCAGATGCGGAGCCATCTGCGCCAGGTGGTGGGCTGGCGCCTTCAGGCCCTGCGCCGTCAGCTGCAGCAACAACAGACCCGACTGGAGCCCCTCCACCCCCGCCGGCGGCTGCAAGTGGAACGCCGGCGTCTTGCCCATCAGCGTCAACTGCTGAAGGCCCTCTCCCCGCGCCATCTGCTGGAGCGGGGCTTTGGTTTGCTTCTGGATTCCCAGGGCCGGGTGGTGCGCTCCATCCACCAGGTGTCCCCGCAGGATACGGTGAACCTCCAGCTCATGGATGGGAGCCTGGATCTGTTGATCCAACGGGTTCATCCCTCTCCTGCCGCCGATCCCTGATGACGGATTCCCGCAGCGACCGACCCAAGTCCCGATCACGCGCGTCCCGCCGCGCCGAGGCGGTCCAGGGCGATCCCGGACCCGATCCAGGGGTGGCTCAGCTCACCTACCGCGAGGCCCAGGCCGCCCTGGAGCGCAGCCTGGTGGAACTCCAATCCGACGATCTGGACGTGGAGCGGATGACCGAGCTGTATCAGCA
>JBBARZ010000168.1:0-2317 GCA_040399505.1 Cyanobium sp. | reverse complement strand
GGTTTTCGGCTGGCCCTGCACCGCAAGGATCTGGCCATCGCCCTGGCCGCCGCGGAGGCCACCGGGCTGGAGCTGCCGGTGTGCCGCACGGTTGCCGCCATGGAAGACACCCTGATGGCCGCAGGCCATGGCGAGGAGGACGTGTCGGCCCTGGCCCGCTGGTTTGGACTCAGCCCAGCTCCACCAGCCAACGGCGCAACAGGGGCAGGCTGAGGCCGATCACGCTGGAAAAACAGCCCTCGATCTGCTCCACCACCAGGCCGCCTCGGCCCTCCAGGGCGAAGCCCCCCGCGCACTGCAGCGGCTCGCCGCTGGCTACATAGGCCCTGATGTCCGCCTCGCTGAGGGGGGCGAACTGCACCCGGGTGGTCACCGTGGTGAGCCACTCCCCGGGCTCACCCGGCCAGCGCAGCAGGCAATGGCCCGTGTGCAGCTCTCCCCATCCCCCCGCCATGCGGCGCCAGCGGGCGATCGCTTCGGCCGGATCGCCGGGCTTGCCGAACACCTCCCCGTCAAACACCAGCAGGGAATCGCACCCCAGCACTGCCTTCACATCCCCATCGGCGGCACCCAGCGTGTGGCGCACGGCCTGGGCCTTGGCCTGGGCCAGGCGCTGCACCAGCCGCACCGAATCAGGATCCTGGATCCCGTCCTCATCCACCCCGCTCACCTTCACCCGGTGGGGCACCCCGGCCTGCTCCAGCAGGCGGCGGCGGGCTGGGGATGCCGAAGCGAGCAGCAACATGGCGGAACGGGGGAGCAGATTCACCCTGGCATGGGCTGCTCCCCGTCGGCATCCAGCCGCCAGAGCGAGCCATCAGGCCGCTGGATCGCGAGCCGCTGGGCCCTCAGCCAATACCCCCCGTCGCCAGGAAGGGCTTCAGCCCGGGCGAGCCCGCCCGGCAGATAGAGGGGATCGCCCAGCAGGGGCGCGCCGATGGCGGCGCAGTGGATGCGGATCTGGTGGGGGCGACCACTGGTGATGGTGATCTCCACCCGATCGCCCTCGCCGCCCCGCTCAAGAAGCCGGAGGGTGCTGCGGGCCGCCAGATCCCCGGGCCTGGCCTCCCGGGCCGCACACCAGATCCGCCCCAACCGGGGATGGGGCCGGCGGCCGATGGGCGTGTCGATGCTCAGGGGCTCTCCTGGGGCCAGGGCCGGCGGCAGGCCGCCAGGCACCAACAGGGTCTGATACACCTTCTCGCACCCCAGGGCCCCCTCCTGCTGCGCCGTGCTCTCCCGCAGCCGGGCGCTCAGCCAGCGGCGGCTCTCCGGACGGCGGGCACACACCAGCAGGCCGCTGGTGAACCGTCCCAGGCGATGCACGGGCCGGGGCACGCCGGCGGCATCGCCATGGTGATGCCGTTCCAGCAGGCGCAGGGCCGTGTGCTCCAGCCACCCCCCCGCCGGCAGCACGGGCAGCCCGGAGGGTTTGTCGATCACCAGCAGGTCGCCGTCGTCGTGCACCACCTCCCATGTGGCGGGAACGGCTCCCTCCCACCAGGGGGGGCGATGCCACACCAACCGGTCGCCGGCGACCAGGGCGGCATCGGCTCTTAAAGGGTTGCCATTGCGGTGGATTTCACCTCCCACCAGCCGCTCCTGCCACTCCACCAGAGAGCTGTGGGGATAGCGGGAGGCGTAGAAGGCCGCCGCGCTGGGCAAGGCGGCCTCCACCCGGTCGGGGTAGGCCCAGCCCTGGTTCAGGGTGGCGGGAAGCCAGCCGACCTCAGTCGACGAGGCCATGCTCAAGGGCATAGCGCACCAGCTCCGTGCGGCTGGAGGTGCCCGTTTTGATGAAGAGCCGGCTCACGTATTTCTCCACGTTGCGGATGGAGGTGTCGAGCTGGCGGGCGATTTCCTTGTTCATCATCCCCTCTGCCACCAGCTGAAGCACACTCGCTTCCCGGGGGGTGAAATCAAAGGCCAGGGCCGGCGCCTGCTTCTTCACGCCGCCCGTGCCCAGCATGGAGCGGATCTCCGTGATCTGCTTGGCCATCTGGCCGATGTCTGCATCGGCGAAGCGGGCCGCCTCCGCCAACAGCCGCTCCTGGCGGCGCACCACATTGCGCAGGCGGGCCACCAGCTCCTCCGGATCGAAGGGTTTGGGGATGTAGTCGTCCGCGCCGGCGGTGAAGCCCGCGATGCGATCCGCCGTCATGCCCTTGGCTGTGAGGAAGATCACGGGGGTGCCCCCGAGGCGCTCATCAGCCCGCAGCCGCTTGAGCAGCCCGAAGCCGTCACAGCGGGGCATCATCACGTCGGTGATCACCACTTCTGGCATCAGCTGCTGGGCCTGGGTCCAGCCGTCCTCCCC
>JBBARZ010000167.1:0-2327 GCA_040399505.1 Cyanobium sp. | reverse complement strand
ATGATGCGCATGGCCGACTCCACGCTGGTGCAGTTGAGGTCGGGCAGCTTGGTTTTGGCGATCTCCTCGAGCTGGGCTCGGGTGATCGCACCCACCGATCCTTTGGCCGACGTGGCAGCTCCTTTCGGAATGCCGGCGGCTTTCTGGATCAGAACGGAGGCGGGAGGCGTCTTCGTGATGAAGGTGAAGCTGCGGTCTTCAAAGACCGAGATCTCCACCGGAATCACGTAGCCAGCCTTGTCCTCGGTGCGGGCGTTGTACTCCTTACAGAACGCCATGATGTTGACCCCGTGCTGACCGAGGGCAGGGCCCACCGGCGGTGCGGGGTTGGCTTTGCCGGCCTGGAGGGCCAGCTTGATCACAGCTACGACTTTTTTGGCCATCGGCTAGGCAGGGAGGCTGGGCAGGGACTGGGCGCTGGGCGGACTGCGGATCCCCGGACTCCAGTGGATCGGGGTGGGTGGTGGGAACACCACCGCGGGCCGCCCTCCGCAGGGAGACGGCCGCATCGAACAATCAGTTTTGCTTGCTCACCTGAGAAAACTCCAATTCCACCGGCGTTTCCCGGCCGAAGATCGAGAGCAAGGCCTTCAGCTTGCTGCGTTCGGCCGACACCTCGATCACCTCGCCCTGGAAATCCTTGAAGGGGCCACCCGTCACCAGAATCTGGTCGCCTTCGCTCAGATCCACCTTCACCACGGCCTTCTTCTCCGAAGCCCGGCGGAAGATGCGCTCCACCTCCGTGCGGCTCAGGGGGCGGGGCTTGATGTGCCCACGCGACTTGCCTGTGGCGCGGCGCTCCTCCTGGCCCACGAAGTTGATCACGTTGGGCGTGCTGCGCACCGCCATCGTCGTGTCCTCATCGAGGATCATCCGCACCAGCACGTAGCCGGGAAACACCTTCTCCTCGATCGACTGGCGGGTGCCATCCTTCTTCAGCTTCACCCCAGGGGTTTGGGGGATCTCGATCTCCAGGATCCGGTTGTCGACCCCGAGGGTGACAGCCCGCTGCTCCAGGGTGGCCTTCACCTTTTTCTCACAGCTCGAGGCCACCTGCACCGCATACCAGCGGGCCACCTGGGGCTTGTCTGCCCCCTCGGCAGGCCCCCCCTCCACAACCGGCGCCGGAAGTTCCAGCGGCGCCCCATATCCCTCAGGCAGGGCGCCTTCCGTCACCTCGGGGAGGACCTCTTCTTCATTCAGCTCGGGCAGGGAAGACTCGCTCAGCATCATCATTGGAACAGCAATTGGGCTCCCCAGCCGTAGAAGCGATCGAGGGCAGCGATGGCGGCAGCCGATGCGGCAACCATCACGATCACCGCCAGCGTTTCATTGAACAGCTGCTGGCGGCTGGGCCACACCACTTTGCGGAGCTCGGCCATGGTGGCCGCGGCAAACCCGCCCCCCTGGTCCCCTTGGGGGCCCTGGGATTCGGGGCCGCCGCCCTCGCCGGGGGAGGCGGGGCGCTCGGGCGTGGAGGGGGGGGCGGGAGAGGAGGATTCCACGGCAGGGAGATCGCTGGCGGGGCGGCGCTTGCCGGGCGTCTCCGCCCATCAGCAAACGACCACCCTACCGGACGCTCCCCCCCTCCTGCCGCAAGGGCTGGAATTGGAGTCGGTCGGGATCTTCTGGCGGGCCCAGGCCCACCTTCACCCCCCAGGCGCCCGTGAAGTGCTCCTCCAGCAGCTCCGTGGCCAGGGGATTCTCGATCCACCGGCGCATCACCCGCCGCAGGGGCCGCGCCCCATACTCCGGCTCGTAGCCCCTCTCCGCCAGGGCGCTCACCACGGCCTCCTCCACCTCCAGGCGCAGCTGCTGCTCCGCCAGCAGGCCCGCCAGCTCCCGCAGCTGCAGGCGCACGATGCGCTGCAGATCCTGCCGGTCGAGGGGGCGGAAGCGGATCACCTCATCGATGCGGTTGAGAAATTCGGGTCGGAATTGGCGGGCCAGCGCCTGATCCACCTCCGCCTGCAGGGCCTCTTCCGCCTGCAGGGCCCCTGTCGCCGCTTTGCTCTCCTCCACCGCCCGGGCCCGCTCCAGGATCGCCCGCCCCGCCAGGTTGCTGGTCATGATCACCACGGTGTGGCGAAAATCCACCGTGCGGCCCTGGGAATCGGTGAGCCGGCCGTCATCGAGCACCTGCAACAGCAGGTTGAACACCTCCGGGTGGGCCTTCTCCACCTCATCCAGCAGCAGCACCGCATAGGGGCGGCGCCGCACGGCCTCCGTGAGTTGGCCCCCCTCCTCGTAGCCCACGTAACCCGGCGGAGCGCCCACCAGCCGGGCCACGGCGTTGCGCTCCATGTATTCGCTCATGTCGAGCCGCA
>JBBARZ010000166.1:0-2388 GCA_040399505.1 Cyanobium sp. | reverse complement strand
GATGCCGTGCTGCTCCCCTCCACCTGGGAGGGCTGGGGCAACCCGGTGGCGGAGGCTGCGGCCCTCGGGCTGCCGGTGGTGGCAGGGCACTGGCCCGCTCTGGAGGAGATGCGGGCCCTGGGAGTGCGAGATATCCCGGTGACGGCGCCCGATGGGGTGGAGCGCCTCCTGGGCGAACTGGAGCGGGGCCCCAGCCACTTGCGGGAGGCTTTGCGGGAGGCCCTCGATGGGTCCCGGCTGGCCGGTGATCTGGCCCAGCTGCTCGGCCTCAAGCGACCACCCCATCGCAGAAGTCGAAGGTGAGTACCCCCTCCAGGCCGCCCTCGAGCATGGGCACCAACTGGGCCACCACCTGCTGATGCTCTGGATGGGGGAGGTAGGCGTCTCGAGCGGCCCGATCCCGGAAGGTCATGCAGAACCCGTGGGTGAACCCCCGCGAGAGGCCTTCCTTGGAGACATCGGCACCGCCGCTGAAGCCGGTGATCCCGTCAATGCGCTCTTGCAGGCTTCTCAGCTGCGTAAACATGGCAGCCACCGCATCGGCAGGAAGGTCGGCTCGAAAGCGGAAGAGCACCAGGTGGTGAACCATTGGGAAAGAACAGACTGGAGCCATCCTCCGCTGCAGTTCCACCCCCATGCGGACGTGTCTCGTTATCGCCGTTGTGGTGCAGCTGGCCGGCGGTGTGCTGCTGGCCGGGGAGCTCGACCCGCGCCCCCTCAGTGCCCTACCGGTGGATGTGCAGCCCCTGGTGAAGGCTCTGCAGAGCCATGGCTTTCGGGTGCAGGTGGCCCTGCCCCCCCAGCCCGGCGCCTACGGCCAGTTCGAGCCCCGCAGCCGCACCCTCTGGGTGTCGCCCCTGAGCCTGGAGCTGGGCATCGGCCGCCAGACCTTTCTGCACGAGGCCGTGCATGCGGTGCAGAGCTGCCCCACCGGGGTGGTGACCCCCATCGGCTGGAGCTTCCCCCTGGATCCGGCGGTGGAACGGGGCATCAATATGGTGCTCTATCACGGCTACCCCACCAACAAGGCGGTGGAGCGGGAAGCCTTTGCCCTGCAGGGCCAGAGCGATGCGGTGCCCCTGCTGCTGGAGGCGCTGCGCCGGCGTTGCCGGTGAAGGAGTTGCCCTGAAGCAGTTGCGCCGATCAGCGCCAGTCGAGTCCCGGCAGGTGGGGCACGATGGCCGGGGTGATGGCCCGGTAGGCGGCGTACGTGGGGTAGAGCTCCAGCAGGCGCCGCTCCTCCCGATGGGCCTTACCCCGGAGCACCAGGGCCAGGGCCACCAGCAGGGCCAGATGGAGCCCGCTGCCCAGGGCCACCGCCACCCCGAGGGAGCACACCAGCACGGCCTGGTAGAGCGGATGGCGGCAGCGGCCGTAGGCGCCCGTGTTGACCAGCGGCGCCTGGGGCATGGGTTCGGGCAGGGGGGTGAGGCTGGCCCCGAGGGCGCCCACCGCCTGGGCGGCGAGCACCAGCCCCAGGGCGAAGGTGCCCCAGCCCAGCACTTTCAGCACCAGGGGCCAGGCCACCCCCAGAGATGCCGGCGCCGGGGTGGGCGGCAGCAGGTGGGCGGCGATCAGGGCGAGCTGGGCGATCAGCCACCACTCCCCGCGGCGGTTGTCGCCCAGACCCTCCCAGCTGAAACCCCAGTGGCTGAGGCGTGCGCGGATCGTTTCCAGGGGGTTCGCGGGCATGTTTCAGGCCACCACGCTCACCGTGGCGCCGTAGCCAGCCAGCTGGCTGTCTCCAGTGAGCAGCAGCATGGGCTCCACCTGGCTTTGGCACACCAACAGCCGATCAAAGGGATCCAGGTGGCCGTTTGCCGTTTCCAGATCGGCCACCGCCAGCAGGTGGGCGTTGCTGATCGGCAGCCAGCGGAATCCCTGCAGGGGCACGTGGCGCTCCAGTTCAGGAAGATCCACCCGGAGCTTGCCGATCGCCACCTTGATCGCCATCTCCCAGAGGGAGGCCTGGCTGATGAACACCTCCGCTCCTGGGGCCTGCACGCGCTCCACCACCGATGGCGATAGACGGCGATCGCCCTCGAGCCACCACAGCAGGAGGTGGGTGTCGAGCAGCAGTCGGCTCACTGCAACGCCTCAAACAGGCCATCCAGGGGTGCATCAAACGCTTCGTCCGTCTTGATCCGGCCGCGCAGCGCCCCTGGCGCTGACACCGTGCGGGTTGGGGCCTTCCAGGGAACGAGGCGCGCGACGGGGACGCCCGATCGCGCGATCACCACTTCCTCTCCCTGCTCCACGTCCTGCAGCAGCTGGGAGAGATGGGTCTTGGCCTGGTGCACATTCACCAGGTGCCGGTTGGCCAGGGGCTCCCTCGACGCAGCCATGCCTTCTTTCTGACTAAGCCTTGGTTTAGTCTACCTTCCAGAG
>JBBARZ010000165.1:0-2389 GCA_040399505.1 Cyanobium sp. | reverse complement strand
GTGCATGTGGGCGCCCTCGGCGCGGCCATGACCCGGGGCCTGGAGCGGCACGCCATCGCCTGCGTGAAACACTTCGCCCTCAACTCGATCGACAGCTCCCGCTTCCTGGTGGATGTGCAGGCCAGCCCCCGGGTGCTCCATGAGCTCTACCTGCCCCACTTCCGCGACTGCGTGGAGGCCGGCGCCGGCTCGGTGATGAGCGCCTACAACCAGGTGAATGGCCGCTGGTGCGGCGAGCACCCCGAGCTGCTGGAGGGGATCCTGAAGCGGCGCTGGGGCTTCCAGGGCTTTGTGGTGACCGACTTCATCTTCGGGCTGCGGGATGGGGTGGCCGGCCTGCTGGCGGGGCAAGACCTGGAGATGCCCTTCCGCATGGTCTTTCAAGGCAGCCTCCCGGAAGCTCTGGCCCAGGGCCGGCTGCCGATGGCGCGGATCGACGATGCCGTGCTCCGCCAGCTGCGGGTGCAACTGCGGGTGCCCGCCGGCACCTATCCGCCCGCCCTGCGCCGCTGCCCGGAGCACCTGACCCTGGCCCGGGAAGCGGCCCAGCAGGCCATCGTGCTGCTACGCAATGAGCAGGCCGCGTTACCGCTGGGGGAGCTGGAATCCCTGGCGGTGATCGGCTCCCTGGCCGCCACGGCAAACCTGGGCGATCGAGGCTCCTCCGACACCCGCCCGCCACCGGGAGCGGTGGTGACCCCCCTGGAGGGCCTGCGGGCGGCCCGGCCCGATCTGCCGATCCACCACGACCCTGGCCGGGATGCAGCAGCAGCGGCGGCACTGGCGGCCCGCTGCGAAGCGGCGGTGGTGGTGGTGGGGCTCGATTGGCGCCTGGAGGGGGAGCACATCCACCCCGGTGACATCGCGCCGATCCTGGAGCAGATCCCCCCCCCGGATGGGTTGCTGCGCCAGCCCGCCTGGCCCCTGCTGCGGCCCCAGTGGCAGCGGGTGACGGGGGTGATCTCCTGGCTCACCAGCCACGCCTCCGCCCGGGAGGGGGGCGACTTCGCCGCGGGCGATCGCACCGATCTCCACCTGCCCAGCGAACAAGTGGCCCTGATCCGCGCCGTGGCCGCCGCCAACCCCCGCACCGTGGTGGTGCTGATGGGCGGTGGGGCGATCCTTTGCAGCGAGTGGGATCAGCTGGTGCCGGCTCTGCTGATGCTCTGGTATCCCGGAGAGCAAGGGGGCCATGCCTTGGCCGATGTGCTCTTCGGGGCGGTATCGCCCTCGGGCCGGCTGCCCTTTGCCCTTCCCACCAGCTCAGCGGCCTTGCCCCCCTTTGAGCCCCGGGCGTCGCGGGTGGTCTACGACCTCTGGCACGGCTACCGGCGCCTGCAACGGCTGGACCAAGGGGCGGCCTATCCCTTCGGCTTTGGCCTCTCCTACAGCTCCTTCGTCCAAAGCGACGCCACCGCTGTGGTGCAGAGAGGGGCCAGCGAGGGCGGATGGGTGGAGCTGATGGTGAATGTGCGCAACAGCGGAGAGCGGGCCGCCGCGGACGTGGTGCAGGTGTACCTGGAGCCGCCGGGTGCGGTGCTGGAGCGGCCCCGGCGCAGCCTGGTGGCCTTCCAGCGGGTGAGCCTGAAGCCGGGCGAGACGCGGCGCCTCAGCCTCCCCATCCCGCTGCGCCGCCTGGCCTATTTCGATGCCGAGCGCGACAGCTTTGCGCTGGAGGCGGGACGCCATCGCCTGGTGGTGGCGCCCCACGCTGAGGCCCCGGGAGTGACGGTGGATCTAGAGCTGGAGGCGGCCATGCTGGGGCCCTAGGGGAGGCTCCAGGGACCAGGGTTTCAGCAGCCCATGCGAGCCAAGCAGCGCCGTAGGCGGCCGCGGTTGAAGCGCTGAAGCAGCACGCAGGGGAGGTTGAAGAGGGTGGCGAACACCACATTCACCAGCACCCCCGCTGGCGGCAACCACAGGGCGGTGAGGAGCCCGGCGGGCCAGAGAAGCCAGTGCACCAGCTCAGCGCGGTGGGTTTCCACCACCAGCCGCCGCAGAGCCACCGGATCCCTCCGCACCAGGCTGGCCTTGGGCACCCCGCCCGGAAGGGCGCCGCCGGCATCGGGAATCCAGCGTTTCCAAATCCGGATCCCCGGTGCTCCAGCGGCCGCTCGCCCCCGATCCTGGGGAGAGGCAGAAGGCGGCCCCAGCGCCCCAGAGCTCAGCCAGCGGGACGGCACCTGATTGGCCAGCAATCCCACCAGCAGAGCGACACCCAGCCAGAAAGCCGCCGAGCTGATCAGCGGAAGCAGATCTTGAAGGGCCATTAGCGGGTGCTGAAACTGCGCCCCTTCCACTGCACCTGCCCCCGCTTCAGGTTGAAGATGGCTAGCAGAAACACCCCAAGAAAAAACAGCACCGGCACAGGGAACACCAGGTTGATCCA
>JBBARZ010000164.1:0-2403 GCA_040399505.1 Cyanobium sp. | reverse complement strand
TCCAGGCTCCAATCGCAGTGCCAGCGGTAAAACCCCTCCCCTGGGGCATAGCGCTGAAGGTTGAACAGGGGGCAAACAAACAGGGAACGCTCCGGGCAACACTCCAGAAACAGGGGCCGCTCCGCCAGCCAGCGCTTCAAGCCCACGGATACCCCGCGCAGGATGGCCTCCGCCAGGCCATGGGCCTCTGGATCGGAGCGATCCATCGCCACCAGGCTGATGTCGGTCGACACCTTGTCCGGCGCGCCCCCAAAGGCCACCCCGGGCCGTTGCAGATCGCTGCGACGATCAAAAAAGCCCATCACGGCCTCCGCGAGGGCCAGGTAGCCCCTGTCGTGAAACTCCCCGATCAGCTGCATGGAGGCGCCTCCCGGTTCCAGGGCACAACGATCAGGGCCTCGTGGTGCTGCCAGGCCTCCGGGGGAGCCACCCTCTCGGCGAGGCCAACCCGCCCCAAGCCCTCCCAAACCCGAGGGGCCTCGGGCCCCTCCGACAGGACATCCAAGGGCAAGGCCAGCACCTGGCCCTCGGCCGGGTCGGCCATCAACCGCAGGTTGAGATCCTCCAGCTCCCGCTCAAAGAACAGGCGCCGCATCCGGCGGCTGAGGTCGGGCCCCAGACCGGCGGCAAAACCCTCCAAGGAGGGCTGATCGGTGGCGCACTCGCAGCGGAGGGCCAGCCAGATCAGGAGCTTGGCCCAGCTCTCCACCGTCCACAGCGGGGCAAAACTCTCCCTGTGCTGACGCACCAACTCGCTGATGGCGACGTCAAAAAGCTTGGCCTGCCAGGTGGGGGCTTGGGCTGGAGGGGATGGAGTGTCAGGCAAAGCAGAGCAAGCCACACCCCCAGCCTGCCGCAGGGCCCTTCTGTGGGCAGACTGCAAAGGCAACGTCCGCGGAGACACCCTCCCATGGCCCTGGATCTGAACGACCCGGAGCTCGAGTTCGCCGACCTCGTCACCGCTTACCAGAGCTGGGTGATGGCCGTGATCAACGATGAAAAGCTGGGTGGCGAGAAGCTGCTCACCGACGAGATTGCCGAAGACGCCTTCAACGCCATGCGCTTCCTGCCGGACGTGGTGACCAGCGCCATCGAAACCACCCTGGCCCGGGTCTACGACGTGGATGAGGAGGAGCTCAACGCCCTGCTCTACCCCGAAGGCTGAGGTGCCAGGGCTCCGGGGCCGGCTGAAGCGCTCAAGGGGCGCTTGTCCCTCACGCTGCGGGAGTGTCGCCTGATGCACCCCAGTCGCCCGCAACCCTGGACCTTCGGGAACCAGGGATGGTCGAGAGCGTGGAAGAGCTTTTCGCAGGCCAACCCGCCACTGAAGAGAGGCGCCAGGCCCTAGTCCCGTGAGCCGAGAAGCAGGTGGCCGAGGCCCTGGCCCGAGCCGGCCCATAGCCCAGCCCCGATTTGCTTATCTTTATCCAGGAGAATCCTTGACAACCAGAGGACGCCTGATACAACACGAAGATAGGTCCAAAACTCTTCCTTAACTTCACATGGATGCCCAAGAGACAAGGCGCCACGTCGTGATCACTGGAAGTGGGGGGAGTGGCTCATCTTTTTTGGTTGAACTCCTCGCAAATCTGGGATTGGATACGGGTTACAAGGGCCTTAAGTCATTTCAAAAAAATGGTGAGGACTCTTTTACAGAAGAAAGTCCTTATATCGTTGAAAGCTCCGTTTTCCATCAAGTCGCAAAAGAGATTCTCCACAGAAAAGATCTGACAATAGATCATATTTTTATTCCTATCCGCGATCTTCGCCGCCGGCGAGATGGCATTCATGCCAATTCATCTATGGATAAGTTATTGAATGATCTGGGTCGACTGCTGTGGGAAACCGATCAGTTCGCCAGCCCTGAAGAGGCGCTTCAGAAAGCTCGAATGCTTCTTATGGCGAAGTCGGCAAAAGCTAATGAGGTATCCACACAGGATCATGTTTTGGAAAGACTTTATCAGTTGCTGCTGGCAACTTCCGACTCTGATGTCCCTGTGACGTTCATGCATTTTCCACGAATCCTTCAGGATTCCCGTTACCTCTACGCAAAACTTCAGCCCATCCTCGGCGGGGTCACCTACGAATTTTTCCGGTTCACTTTTGCAGGAACCGTTCGCACTGATCTGGTGACCACCCTCGGCAGGCATTCTCATTGGGAAGATTCCGATCCGGCGCTCACCAGCCAGGCCGCCTGAAGTCATCCTGCAACGGACTGTGACCCAAGTGGGTCTCCCTCCCGGCTGATGCCTACGGTCGAACCTATGGCTGACCGTTTTGATCTGATCGTGCTCGGCGCCGGTTCCGGGGGCCTGGCCGCGGCCAAACGGGCCGCCGCTCACGGAGCCTCGGTGGCCATCGTGGAGGGCGATCGGGTGGGGGGCACCTGCGTGATCCGGGGCT
>JBBARZ010000163.1:0-2411 GCA_040399505.1 Cyanobium sp. | reverse complement strand
TTCGTGGTGCCGGCGATGTATGTGGTGATGAAGAATCTCGAAGCGGCCTGGTTCCCCGACAGCCAGCGCAGCGAACCTTTAGGAACCAACGCCATTGCCAAAGGGGAGGGCCCTGTTTAAGCCCCGGCCTGCTTGTCCTTCCCAGTGGCTCTCATCGTTGGCCTTCCAACTGCCCCCGCCCATGCCCCTGCCCGTCCCCCCCAACTACACCCCCAAGCGCCAGGTGCGGGTCGACAAACGCCGCATTGCCGTGGCCGGGGTGCTGTTCAGCGGGATGGCCGCCCTGCTGTTGGGGCTGGCCCAGCGGGTGGCCCGCACCCCAGGGGAGCCCCTCCCGGCCTGGCCCCTGCCCTACATCCTCGCCGTGATCGCAGTAGCGGGCTTCTGCGGGGCGTGGAACGAAGCTATGGCCCAGATCGCCTTCACCCGCCGGGGCACCCCGGGGGCACCCCTTTGGCGCTTCCGCCGCTGAAATCCCATGCCTGCCGCCAGATGTCTGCAGGCTGAGCACAACCTTCAGCGCCCAGCCCGCTGTCTGAGGCGCAGCTTGCGTGCCCAACCAAAGGCCATCACGGCACCTGTGATGGGGAGGGGACCGGGAACGGGCTCCAGCCTTGGTTCAGCCTCAAATTTGCCAGCAAGCTCCGAATCACCACCCAAGGTGTTCGGCGGCAGGAGATCAAATGGCGGGACGGAATACAACTCCTGATAAGTGGCGGGCTGCAAGAAACTGGCAAAGAAATAATTGGCGTACGTGCCATCGGCGAAGCTCACCCCAAATCCATGGGTGGTGAGTTGCCCGTCGTCGTCCTCCATCCGCAAGAGGTTGTCAGAGGTGAAACAACTGACGACGTCCAGACAGTTGCCAGGGATGGGCGATCCCGTGGGGATCAAGCCATCAATGGTCACCTTGTTGCGCTCTCCCGTCACCCCGATGATGGTGTAGTAGCCCTGGCTATCGGGAACGTCGGTGGTGATGAACTCGCCGAACGCTTCCACCTCGGGATCATCATCGGTTTCAAAGCTCCAGTCCCAAACCATGGCGGATGCGGGCTGGGGATGGGCCGCAAGAGCAGCGACAAAGAGGGCGCCAAAATAAAAAGATGCCGCCTTGCGAGCGAAGCTCCCGAGGAGGAACGGACGCATAGCTCAGTAAAGTTGTTTACACATTGGACGATATCGGCCGCGTCAAGAGCTCACCAACCTCAGCGCCCAGCCCGCTGACGGCGACGCAGCTGGCGCGCAAAGCTCAAGCTCAGCCATGCCCCAGCAATTAGTAGAGGTCCTGGCACTGGGGCAACTGGTGAAGCTCGGAAGAGACCGGCCAATTCGGAGTCCTCTAGTCCTGGAGGAAGTGCAGTAAACGGGGGTTTTTTAAGTAATCACTGTGGGGTTCTGCATCCCCGTGCGCAGCTTGATCTCCGCCAGGGTATCGATGGCGCCGATCAGATCGGCCAGAGCCACCTGGGGATCCTGGGCCAGGACGCCGCTGGGCGGTACATAACTCTCCAGGTACACCCGAAGGGTGGCTCCCTGGGTGCCCGTGCCCGAGAGGCGCAACACCACCCGGCTGCCGTCGTCCAGCAGGAGCCGGAGCCCCTGGCCCTGGCTTACGGAGCCATCCACCGGGTCGGTGTAGGCAAAGTCATCTGCCACCGCAATGAGGCGCCCGGCGAACCGCTCGCCCACCAGGGCAGGCAACATCTCCTTCACTCGCCCATACAAACCATGGGCGGCTTCGCTTTCGATGGCTTCGTAGTCGTGCCTGGAGTAGTAGTGGCGGCCATAACGTCGCCAGTGGTCGGCCATCACCTCTGCCACGGAACAGCCGCGCACGGCAAGGATCTGCAGCCAGAACAGCACGGCCCAGAGCCCATCCTTCTCGCGGATGTGGTTGCTGCCGGTGCCGAAGCTCTCCTCTCCGCAGAGAGTGATTCGGCCCGCATCCAGCAGGTTGCCGAAAAACTTCCAGCCCGTGGGGGTCTCGAAGCAGGGCAGCCCCAGGGCCTTAGCCACCACGTCGGCGGCGGCACTAGTGGGCATGGAGCGGGCCACCCCCGCCAACCCCTGGGCATAGCCCGGGGCCAGGGTGGCGTTCGCGGTGAGCACGGCCAGGCTGTCGCTGGGATTCACGAAACAGTGGCGTCCCAGGATCATGTTGCGGTCGCCATCGCCATCACAGGCCGCGCCGAAGTCGTAGGCGTCTCCCTCCAGCAGTAGGGCCGCTAGATCATGGGCATAGGTGAGGTTGGGATCGGGATGGCCGCCACCGAAATCCTCCAGGGGCACCCCGTTGCGCACGGTGCCCGCCGGAGCGCCTAGCTGCTGCTCGAAGATCCGGGTGGCATAGGGGCCGGTCACGGCATGCATGGCATCAAAGGCGAGGCGGAAGTTGCCCTTCAGCAGGGCGG
>JBBARZ010000162.1:0-2492 GCA_040399505.1 Cyanobium sp. | reverse complement strand
CCGGGCCGTGGCCAGGAAGGGCGTGATGCGGGGATTGGTGATCACATCCACGGCGGTGCAGCCCGGCTCCACCGTGTCCCACAGCAAAGGCACGGGCTCCAGCTCGGGAGCACAGCCCAGGTGGGTGGCATTCATCAGGAGGGTGGTGCCGGCGGGCAACGCCACCTCTCCCTGCCAGGGCTGCCACACTGCGGGAACCCCAGAGGCCCGGGTCACGAGGTCGGCCACCTCCTGGCCCTGCTCCTGGCGGCGGGTCACCAGAGTGACGTGGGCCGCACCCGCCCAGGCGATCTCCACCGCCATCGCCCGGCCAGCCCCTCCGGCCCCGAGCATCACCACCCGCTTGCCGGCCAGGGGGCCCACCTTCTCAATCGCCTTCACGACGCCCTTGCCATCATTGTTGTGGCCGATCAGCCGGCCCTCCTCAATCGTGAGGTAGTTGGCGGCGCCGATGGCGCGCACGTCGTCGTCCACCGCATCCAGGAGTGGGATCACGGCCACCTTGTAGGGCACGGTGATGCCCACGCCCTTGTAGCCCAGGGGGCGGAGGGCCTTCACGGCGAGGGCCAGATCCGCCTCATTGGCAATGTCGTTTTTCCAGAACTGCCAGGGCAGGCCGTAGTAGGCGTACACCGCATCAAACATCCTATCGATCGGGTTCTCCGCCACCGGATGGCCCAGCATCCCGGTCATCTGCTTCTGGGGGGGGATCACGGGCGAGGAGCGATTTGCCTCCAGCTTGGCAAAGGGATCAGAGATCATGGACCTGCTGTCAGCCACCCGACGGGGGTTAGATGGAGCCCCTTGCTAATCCAGCGCTGTTCTCCATTCCCTTGCTAGGGCATGGCTGGTTGCGGCAAACCGCTGTGGATCCTCAGGTCTGGGCCCAAGCGGTCTGCGCCGCCACCCCGGTGCGGATCTGTGAGCCGCAGCAGGCGGGCCTGCCGTTTCGGAACGACTCGGCGGTGCTAAATCTCGGCCAAGTGGTGGTGGTGGCCACCCAGGGATCAGCGATCACCCTGGTGACAGAGCAGCATCCATTCGCCCAGATGCTGATTCCCTATCGGGGCTGGGGCCTCTGGACGCTCGAAAACGCGGGCTATGAAAATCCGTTCGGTGAATCGGTGCTTTACCTACCGCCGGCCCCCCTGAGCCTGCAGAACGACACCACCTCCGGCGTGGCCCTCAATCTGGATCCGGCCACCCTCGTGGCCACAGCCCTCACCATGGCCGGCCCCGAGGGGCTGCCCCCCCACCGGCTGTCAGTGTTCCAACAGCCCAAGCGTCTGCTGATGGGAGATCCAGGGTGTGCCCCGCTGATCCATGGGCTCTATTCCCTCCTGTCGACCCTCAACCAACTCACGGCCAGCCCGGGAACAGATGTGGCCTTGCTCCGGTTTGACGATGTGCTGATCCGGATGGTGGTGCTGCTCCTGCTCCCTGAGCTGCAACACAATCCTCCGGGCACCAAGGCCCGGGAGACCAAGGCAGAAGCCCAGGGCAAGCTCCAGTCGCTGCTCGATTGGATCGACGCCCATCTGGAAGCGCCGATCGGCCTGAGCGATCTGGAGGCCAAAGCGCACTGGTCGCGACGCTCGCTGCAATATGCCTTCCAAAGTGCCTGCGGTTGCAGCCCCATGCAGTGGGTGAGGCAGCGGCGCCTGCAGCGAGCGATGCTACGGCTCAAGAATGCCCAACCGGGCGACTGCGTGACCTCCATTGCCCAATCGGTGGGGTTTGCCAGTTCCGTGTCATTTGCACGGGAGTTTCGCCGCCTCTATGGCTGCACCCCTTCCTCGCTTCTGCGGCACCACGTTGACGTTGGCCTCAGGCGGGACTAGCGATGGGAGCTCCCTGCGAACCGCCGCCATGACCCTTGAGGCCCATCGCGACGACCTGGCCGCCACCGCCGCGGCCCTGGCGGCCCCTGGCACAGGGCTGCTGGCGGCCGATGAATCGACCGGCACGATCGGCAAGCGGTTCGAGGCCATCGGCCTAGAGAACAGCGAAGACTATCGTCGGGCTTACCGCAGCCTGCTGGCCACCGCCCCCGGCCTGGCGGAGAGCATCAGCGGTGTGATCCTCTATGAGGAAACCCTGTTTCAGGACAGCAGCGGGGAGGCGGGCGGCGCGCCGATTGTGGAGCTGTTCGCCCAGCAGGGGATCATCCCCGGCATCAAGGTGGATCAGGGGGTGGAGGCCCTGGCAGGGGGGCTGGAGGGCGAAACCTGGTGCACCGGGCTGAAGGGCCTGTCGGAGCGGGCCGGGCGCTATTACGCCCGCGGGGCCCGTTTCGCCAAGTGGCGGGCGGTGCTGCGCATCAGCACCGGCGGGTGCCCCTCGGAGCTGGCGGTGCGGGAGAACGCCTGGGGGCTGGCCCGCTATGCCCGCACCGTGCAGGAGCAGGGGCTGGTGCCGATCGTGGAGCCGGAGATCCTGATGGATGGCGACCACGACATCGCCACCACCGCCTCGGTGCAGGAGTGGGTGCT
>JBBARZ010000161.1:0-2498 GCA_040399505.1 Cyanobium sp. | reverse complement strand
GCCGATGCGGGCCCCAGCCCAGAGGCTTATCTCTGTGATGGTGAACCTCTCACCGCCCTGCTGGTGAAGGGCCCCATGGATGAGCCTGCCATTCCGGATCCCAGCACAGGCCCGGTTCCCATTGGCGGCAATGTGGTGCTCGCCTGGCGGGGGATGAGCCTGCAGCTGCCGCGTACCAACAACGCGGGTCCAGCCAGCTTCAGTGATGGCAAGTGGTGGTGGAGCCTGGAGGATCCGGCCCATCCCCGCTTCCGCCTGCGGCGACCGCTGGGCGACATCCAAGACTTTTCCTGCGAGCCGGCCGGCTCCTGAGGGCAACCCCAACCCCCTTACCATGTTTTTTGGGCTGGAAGGCCCCTCCCTTCATTGTTTGGCCGGCACGCGTTGGATCTCCCGCAGCTCCTCACCCAGCTCTCGCTGCCCGATCTCTCTCTGCCCCATCTCAGTCGCAGCGATGGGCTCTGGTGGGCCGCCCTGGCGGTGCAACTGATGGCCATCCCCGGCACCCTCCTGCCCGTCCTGCCGGGCTTGGCCCTTCTGCCTCTTGGCGCCTTGCTGTGGGTTTGGGCCGTGGGCTGGAGTGCGGGCTGGCCGGCCTTGCTGCTGGCCGGCGTGATCCTGCTGCTGGGCTGGGGCGCCGATGCCCTCGGCCTGGTGCTCGGGGCCGCGCGCATGCAGGCGACCCGCTGGGCCTATATCGGCTCGGGCCTGGGGCTGGCGGCAGGATTGTTCGGGTTTCTGCCAGCCCTGCCGGTGGGCGGCCCACTGATCGGAGCCTTGGTGGGCCCCTTGTTGGGCGCCGCCATCGGCGAAATGCTTACGGCTCCCACATCCCTTGGAGCCTTTGGATTGCTGAGGCTGCGACGCTCACTTCTGGTGGGGCTGGCGGTGGTCGCAGGGATGCTGGTGAGCCGCTTGGCCCAATGCCTTCTGGCCGTGGTGGGCGTGCTGGGTTTTGTGCTGCTTACGGCAGGTCGCGGGTGAAGCCGGTGTGGTCTTTGGTGCCGAAAAGCTGCCTGTAGGCCGCGGTGACCATGCACACCACCACGGGCCAGGCCACAAAGAACCCCACCCCGGCGGCCAGCAGGCCCACCACCAAGAGACCAACGCTGAGCAGCATCAGCTGCAACACCTGGGGCCAAGCCCTATCCACCACTTGGGGGCCCTGGGCCAGGGCCGCAAAAGGATGGTCGTCATGGAGCAAGGCCACCTGGGGGAGGAAGGCTTGGCTCACTGTGAAGTAAACGACTCCCGCCAGAAGGAGGAGGCCAGGAAGCAGAGCCAGCAGCGCATTGACCTGGCTCAAGACCACCGCTACTAACAGCAGCATCGTGACCGTGGCGGCGATTCCGCAACCCAACAGAAATCCGGGGAGGTAGAGCCGCAGCAGGGCCCGCGGATCCCAGTGGGCGAAAGTGGCCAAATCTGGCCTGCCGCCGCTGAGGGCCACCCAGGCGCCCCGCACCAGCCCGCTCGTCCCCCAGAGGTTGAGCACGATGCCCGCGAGCACGTTGAGCACCAGGAGGCTGAGGCTCACCGTGCCGTAGCGCAGCCAGGGAAGAAGGGTTTCCCACTTGTCGGCGACTGTTGCCGGATCCATGGGAGCCGGGAGGTTGTCTGGTGAAAACGAGGGTTGGAGGGCCGCCAGGAGCAACTGCAAGGCGGTGAGAAGCAGGGAAAAACCCACAAACCAAAAAGGCGAGCGGTTGAAGGCTTTCCAGCCCTCTCGCAGGGCCAATCTCACATCCAGGCGCGAGATTGTCTGAGGAGGACTCATCGCCGTATGTCCGCTCGATGCCATCTGAAATTAAACAGAATTGCGCAATTGCAACACAGCTTCCCGCACGGCGCCAGCTGCTGCAGCCCCATCCCGTTCTTCCGTGCCGCGACCCAGGCCGAAACGGATGGAGGCGGCGGCCTCCTGCCGGCTGAGCCCCAGGGCCGCAAGCACATGGGAGGGGCTGCCCTGGCTACAGGCTGAGCCGCTGCTCACCGCCAGCTCTCGGCGCAGCTGCTGGTGCAGCCGGGTGCCATCCACCCCGGAGATGCAGACATTGAGGTTGTGGGGCAGAACCTGGCTGGCCGAGCCATTGCGCCTCACCCCACCCAGGAGCTGCAGCCGGCCCCACAACTGATCCCGCAGGGCGCCCAGCCTGGCAGCCCGTTCCTCCCGGTCAGCCAGGGCCAGCCGCAGGGCTGCGGCCAGCCCGATGATCAACGGCACCGGCAGGGTGCCGGCCCGCAGCCCCCGCTCCTGGCCGCCCCCGAGCTGCTGAGGAGCAATGGCCACCCCCTGGCGGATCAGCAGGGCGCCAATGCCCTTGGGCCCATAGAACTTGTGGGCGCTGAGGGTGAGCAGATCCACCCCCAGCTCGGCCATGTTGAGGGGGATGTGGCCTACGGCCTGGGCGGCGTCGCAGTGCAGCAGCACCCCCTTTTGCCTGCAGAGGGCCGCAATGGGCGCCAGGGGTTGGAGCACCCCGATTTCGTTGTTGGCC
>JBBARZ010000160.1:0-2503 GCA_040399505.1 Cyanobium sp. | reverse complement strand
AAAAATCATGTCCAAAGCCCAGCTCACGGCGTTTTTCGCCAAGGTGGAAGCCAATCCAGCCCTGAAGCTCCAAGTGGAAGCCGCCGCTGATGCCAGTGCCGTGGTGGCCATCGCCCAGTTGGAGGGCTTTGCCTTTTCGCCGGCCAGCTTGGCGCGCCACCTCCGGGGCTAGCCCACCTCTGCAGTGGCGCTGGCCGCGGGGCATGAGAATGAAGGAGGTTGTTCCTTCGATTTTGATGAAGCCTCTTTCGCTGGCTCTCCTGGCTGCCCTGGCTGCGCTCCCCATTGGTCTGATCGGTTCAGCGCAGGCCAAACCCAGCCTGGGCGAGGCCTGCGCCCGCTTCTCTTCCAAGCTCAACTCCGCCGTTGCTGCCGGCGATACAGCCAAGGCCAAGCAGATTTACCAAGAGGGCAGCAAACGGGTGGCGGCCAATTTCAACGGCGCCACCTGCCCCAACATCAAGGCCCCGTAACCCAGGACGGCACCGTTCACACCCCGTTTCACGGGGTGTTTTTTTTGAGCTGGCCCATCCAGCTATCCAGGAGGGCCAACCCCTCGGGCCAATCGCCATAGCCGCTCTGGTCATTGATGTGGCCGCAAGGGCCAAGCCGCACCACCTCCAGCCCCCAGGCCTTCGCCAGGTTGAGGCTGAAGGTCTCTTCAGCGTAGGGATCGTTGCTGCTGATCACCACCAGGCCCGGCACGGCAAAGGGCACGCGGGCGGGGGGCGCAAAACCAGTGATTTCCACCGGCGTGTCCGGGCGACCGGGATTGGGCGGCGCCACGAGCAGGGCTCCGGCGATCGGCGGCGGCGAAGGCAGGGCCATGAGGTTGGCGGTAGCCAGGCAGCCCAGGCTGTGGGCGATCAGCACGGGCGGCCGGGAGCAGGCCAGCACGGCCTGGCGCAGATCAGCCGTCCAGGCCTGGGGCTCCGGATCCTGCCACTCGCCAAAGGTCACCCGCCCCAGATCGGGCCGCACCCGTTGCCAGCGGCTCTGCCAGTGCTCGGGTCCGGAGTTGAGCCAGCCCGGCACCAGCAACAGGGGAGGGGATTCGTCAATCACGAGAGACCACCGGGCCGGCGAGCGGACGCAGTTCCAGATCGCCCACGGTCTGCCGGTCGTGGCAGCCGAAGATCGCCTCCTGGTGCACGTAGTGCTTGAACTCCAGCCAGTGGTGATCCGGATCGATTAGGAAAAAAGTGTGGTGCTCCAACACATCACCGCTGTAGCGCAACTTGGGCTCCACGCCAAAGCGCAGGCCCGCCCCCCGGGCCCGATCCCGCCAGGCCGCCCACTCGGACAGGGTGTCGAAGACCAGGCCGAAATGGCGCGGATAAATCCCCCGCTGGGGGGCGTCCTGCCTCTCGGGGCTGTGCTGGGCCACCAGCTGGTGCTCTCCCAGGTTGAGGATCAGGGCCTGAGGGCTGCGTCGCCCCACCTCGCACCCCAGGCCAGATGCATACCACTGCTCCGTGGCGGCCAAATCCACTGAGGGAATCGAGAGATGAAAACGGATCATGGCCATGGCACCGGTGCCAACGGAGCTCCACCCAACCTATGGGCGGCCCGGGGAGGGGGAGGCCATCCGTGAACACTTGACATTGGGCAACCGCAGGCTCGCCAGCCAGGAGAGGGCCACCAGCAGGGCCGAGCACCACAGGCAGGCCCCCATGCCTCCTTTGAGGTACACCCAACCTGAGAGCAGGGTGCCCAGCAGCCGACCGGCAGCGTTCGCCATGTAATAAAAGCCGACATTGAGGCTCACCGCTTCCACGTCGCTGTAGGCGAGAACCATGTAGCTGTGGATGGAGGAATTCATGGCGAACACCACGCCAAAAATGGCCAGCCCCACCACGATCACCAGCCCGGGATGGGCCACCCCCCGAGCCAGGGCCAGGGCGATCAGGGCCGGCACCGCCGCCAGCACCGCTGCCCAGAATTGCACCGCCGCAGGGCCTGGCGGCCGGGCGCTGCCCCAGCTGCGCCGCAGGGCGGGCGCCGCCCCCTGCACAACGCCATAGCCGATCACCCACAGCCCCAGGAAGCCCCCAACCTCCCAAAAGCGCCAGCCCAGGGTGGCCTCCAGAAAAACGGGCAGGGCCACCACAAACCACACATCCCGGGCCCCGAAGAGGAAGAAGCGGGCCAGAGATAGCCAGTTGATGCCCTCACTCTTGGACAGGAGGGAGGTGAAGGCGGGCTTGCGCTTCATTCGCCCGATCTCTTCCGGCAGCACCAGGGTGAGCAAAAAGGCCAGGGCCAGGCCGGCCGCCAGCAGGCCCACCGCCCGATTGAAGCCAACAGCGGCCAGCAGCACCCCGCCCAGGAAGAAGCCCACCCCCTTGAGGGCATTCTTTGAGCCGGTGAGGATCGCCACCCAGCGGAAGAGCTGGCCTTCCCCCCGGTCCCGGTCGTCCGGGGTTTCGGGCACCACGGTTTTGATGGCGCTCTTGGCGCTCATCTTGTTGAGATCCTTGGCGATGCCGCTGAGGGCCTGGGC
>JBBARZ010000159.1:0-2526 GCA_040399505.1 Cyanobium sp. | reverse complement strand
AAGAGCTACGCGGGGAGGAGGGGGAGGATCGGCGGCTGGTGCCGGAGGCTGTGGTCGCGGCGGTTGCGGGAACTCACAAAAAAGCGGATCTCTCGGATCCGCCCTGAGAATCGAAAAGTAGGGCCCGCTCAAGCCGAACCCACCGCCACATAAGACCCGTAGAAGAACAGGCCCACCACGAAGATGACGGCCATTCCCCCCGCCGTGGCCACGAGCCAGAGGGGAAGCACACCTTCTGTCCAGCGGCTTTTCCAGGCCACGGCCGGACGACCATCGGGAAGCCTGTCGGGGATCCGACCATCAGGGAGGGCAGATTTCTTGCTGCTCATGGCTCAAGAGGGGTGGGAAAGCGTCAGTTGAAGAAGTAGCTCGAGAACAACACGCCGGTGACAAACACCAGCAACAGCCCCAGATAAAGGCTGGTGCGGTTGAGCTCAACCGGCAGGTTGTTGGGATTGGAGTTGCGTTGAAGGCCCATGGGATCAGCGGCGCACGAATTGCATGGCGGCCAGGGCTCCCAGGAAGAACACCGTGGGGATGCCGAGGGCGTGAACGGAGAGCCAGCGCACCGTGAAGATCGGGTAATTGCGCGGCGTGGTGGGGGCTGTGGATTGGGTCATGGCTTATTTCAAGCGCAGATCGAGGGACGATTTGGCGTCATACCGCTGGCTCACCACCGGGGCCTTTTCCTCCTGAGCTTGGAAGTAAGCGTCGGGGCGAGGGGTTCCGAAAGCGTCGTAGGCCAAGCCTGTGGACACGAAAAGGAACCCTGCCAGGAAGATGGCGGGCAGGGTGACCGCGTGGATCACCCAATAGCGGATGCTCGTAATGATCTCGAAAAACGGGCGTTCACCCGTAGAGCCGGCAGCCATGGCACCAAGCATTCAGCGGCCTGATCCTAGGGGCCTGCTGTAGCCAACCGGGTCACCCCGCGAGCGATGGTTACAGAGGGACGCAGTTCGGTCTTAACCCACCCAGCGCAACAAGCTTCCCCGTTCCCCGAGAACGAAGGCCTTGCCATCAGGAAGCATGGCAATCCGGGTGAAATTGCTGGGCTGCTGCGCCCCCACAGGATCTTTGTTCCAGGTGTCCCCACCGTCGGAGCTGGTCAGCAGGGTGCCGCTGCCACCGCCGGTCCAGATGTTCCCTTGGGGATCCCAGGCCAGATCGAGGTAACCGAAGCCATTGGTGATGGGGATGATCGCCGGTCCCCAGGCTTCCACGTTGGCGGCTTCGTCGTTGAAGCGAAGCTGGGCCCCCCGGGCGAGCATCCAGAGGTTGCCGTTCGGCTGGAAGCCCATGGCCTGCAGCCGTTGGCTGCTGACCCGCTGATGCACCTGCCAGTTGGGGAGGCCAGGCTCCCAGGTGGCAAAAAAGTTGCCCAGGCTGCTCACGCTCACGTAGTGGCCATCGGGGCTGCGTCGCAGATCCCGTACCGACCCTGCCGCATCGCCCACCAGGGCCTGCCAGCTCTTGCCTCCATCCTGGGTGCGGTAGATCGCCCCCACATTGGTGGCCAGTTCAGCCGTGTTGGCTCCGAGGGCGGTCACCAGATAGGGCTCTCCAGGGAGCTTGGTGTCAAGGAACAACCGATTCCAGTTTTTCCCGTTGTCCGTGCTGCGAAGCAGCAAACCTGGCTGCCCCACGATCCAGCCTTCCTGTCCGTTGAAGTCGATGCTGATCAACCGGAAGTTCTCTTCTTCCGGCAACGTCAGACTCCTCTCCTCCCAGCTGGCGCCGCCATCGTTGGTTTCCATAATCAAACGGTTGCTCCCCACCAGGAAGCCATGGTTTGGATCTGTGAAGGCCACATCCAACGGATTGGACTTGGTGGCCAAGGGCACGATCTGCCAGGGACTGGTTGCCGCTAGCGGCAGGCCGGTGGTGACGCACCCCGGGAGGGCCAGGCCCATCAGAACGACCATCAGGAGCGACAACAGGGAGGTGGCCAGTTGGCCCGGCCAGCGTTGGGAGGGGGAAGGGCAGGATCGATCCATCAGCGCAGGGAATAGAGGGAAAGGAAGAAGGCGATGGCCAGGGCGAAGCCGCCGAAGATCAGAACGTTCTTCTGACCGGGCGTGAGCCGGTTAACGCCCAGACCGTAATTGAGATTTTCCTCGAAGCCACTGGGCTTCTCCCGCGGGCCAATGTCGCGAAAGGCTCCCACCTTGCTGCGGCACACCGGGCAGCGGAAGCTGGCTCCATCCAGATCCACAAAAGGAGTGCCAGGAGCGATGCCCATCTTGCGCACGCCCTCCGCCGGGTCGTACACGTAACCGCAGCTGCGGCATTCGAACCGGTGCTGGGAGGAGTCCTCCTCCCCCGCTTCCTCTTCAACCAGGGCAACGGCTTCAACCACGGCCCCATCGGGGGTGGGAGAGGTGGATACCTCACCGGAGCTTGGAGTGGGAGCGGGCATCGGGTCGGGACCCTCGGAGCTGGGGGGGGTGCTCATGGCGAGGCCGTTGGAATCCGTGGACTGTAGGCAGCCCCAAGGTTGGGCCGTAGATGCCAGACTGCGCCCCA
>JBBARZ010000158.1:0-2574 GCA_040399505.1 Cyanobium sp. | reverse complement strand
CGGTGGTGGCTGCTGCACGGTGGCAAGCACTCGGAGGATCACGCGGGCAAAGCTGGACGATGGGGCCCGCCCAGCTTGCAGGGCGGCTCCACCGCACCGAGTTCGCCACAAACTCCACGTCCATCCCAAGCGTCTTGCGTGGTGTGAGGAAATTTGCA
The DNA here is from genome assembly GCA_040399505.1 of Cyanobium sp. Lineage (GTDB taxonomy): Bacteria > Cyanobacteriota > Cyanobacteriia > PCC-6307 > Cyanobiaceae > Cyanobium. The sequence continues at coordinate 2,416 of JBBARZ010000158.1, read as the reverse complement.
CAAAAACGGAAAACATTTGACCCAAATGGGTCAAATCCGACCGGGGCCGGCCCAGAAGCGAGGCAGAATTTGACAGTATTGGGAAATACTGCGCAAAAGAAAAAAGTTGCTCCCCACTGATCCGCAAGTGGCCTCCTCAGAGGTATCCCCCCCGCGATTTCCTGCGTCTGACGTGTTCTCCCACCACCCCGAGGTCTGTGCCGCAGAACTCGATGGCGAACTGTGCCTGTTTCACCCGGTCACGGCCCAATACCTGAACCTCAACGCCACCGGCTCGGCGATCTGGCGCCTGCTGGAGCAGCCCTTCAGCCGCGAGGCCCTGGTGGCGGCCCTGATGGACGATTACGACGTGGAGGAAGCTCACTGCCGCCTGGAAACGGATCAATTTTTGGCCGATGCCCTGGCTGCCTCGATGCTGGAGCAAACGGGAGCGGCATGAAGTGGGCCCTGGCAACGGCGGCCTTCGCCCTGCTCGACCATCTGATCTGGGTGGTGGTGCACACCCTGCCGGGGCCCCGGCTGATCCAGCTCAGCCGCCGCAGGCCCTGGCGTCGGCTGGTGCTGCCACTCTCTCCCCAGGCCCAGCAATGGTGCTATGCCCGCATCCGCAGCCTGCTGAGCCGCCGTTGCCGCCAGGATCCACCCGCAAGCTCCTGCCTGAGCCGGTCGCTCGCAGGCCGGCTGCTGCTGGATCTCATCGGCGTGCCCAACGAGCTGCACCTGGGGATGAGCTTGTTCGAGGATGGTCGCAAGGTTCCCCACGGCTGGCTCACCCATGGCCCGCGGCTGCTTACCCCCGGCCTCACCCCGGGCCATGGCGCCCACCTCTACACCCTCTGAGCCCCACGCCATGCCCCTCGCCGCTGGTCTGCTGCGCGAGCCCCAGCCCCTGGGCCCCGGGCTCTACAGCACCGATGCCTTCCACCGCCGCCCCCTGTTTGCCGTGCAGCCGCAGGGAGCTGGAGACGACGACACGGCTCCAGTGGTGGCCAGCTGGGAGGAGGCCCTAGCCCTGCATGGGCCGCTGAACGCCGAGGCGATCAACCCGGCCTGGCTGGCGGCCCTGATCAGCGACCGCAAAACAGCCGATCAGGCCCCCTACCGGCGGATCGCGCGGCTGCCCCGGGCTCACCACGTGGCGATCCAGGCCAATGGCCGCCGGCAGCTGGCCGCCTACGACCCGCTCGCGGGGGGGGCGGGCCCTATGGCGCCGGAGGCCCTGCATGGGCTGATCCGGGCGGGGTTGCTCAGCCACCTGCAGGGCGCCCTGGCGGGCTGGGAGGGGCCGATCGGCTGTGAGCACAGCAGCGGGATCGATTCCAATGCGGTGCTGGGAGGCCTGGTGCGGGGGCTGGGGGTGGCACCGGAGCGCATCCACACCTGGAGCAACGAGGGCGGCGGCGAAGGACCGCTGCTGGAGCAATTCCGACCGTTCTATGGCCTCAGCGCGGAGCAGGTGAACCGTGGCGGGCCAGGAGTTGCCACGGCCCCGGATAGCCCCGACCCGCTGCCCGACCCGCTGTCCGTTTTGGGGGCGCCGGCCCAGATCGGCGGCATGCTGCCGGCCCTGACGGGCTTCCAGGCGGCAGGGGCGGCGGTGATCTTCAGCGGCTTCGGCGGCGATCAGGCCCTGAGCCACAACGCCTGCAATGTGGCCACTGATCTGGTGGCCCAGGGGCGCTGGCGGGAGCTGCTGGCCTGGATGGAGGGGAGCCCGAAGCGGGCGATCAAAACCGGCCTGGGCCGCAGCCTGGCCCTGCGCAGCCGGCGCTTCATCCAGCACAAGATCGATCAACGCACCCGCCTGTTCTGCCAAAGCGATCTGCTGGAGCGGCACCTGAGCGAGCGGGGCCGCCAGTGGCTGGGGCCGCACCTGCAGAGCGATCACCCCTGGGAAATCAATGGCTATGTGCCGCTGCACACCTCCCTGCGCCAGCGGGTGCTGGCGCCCTGGGTGGCGGTGCGGGCGGAGGAGGAAACGCGACTGGCGACGGCCTTTGGCCTGCGCAAGGCGTTCCCCCTTTTGGATGAACGTCTGATCGGCACGCTGCTCCAGCAGGACCCGATGCACTTCGGTGAGGTGGCGGGCCGGGGGCGCCTGGTGGCCCGACGGGCGTTTGAGCCCTTTCTGCCGCCCTTCCTGGCCTCCAATCCCAGCAAAGACCGGGAGGGCTTCGAAGCGGAGCATGCCGCCCGGGAGAAGGCGCTGCCCGGGCAGTTGGGCGCAGCGCTGGAGGAGCTGCAAGACAACCTGCATCCCGTGGCGGCAGGCCTTTGGCACTGGCCGGAGATCCGCCGTGAGGTGGAAACGCTGCTGCACCAACCGTCCCCGGCGAAGCAGCAATTGATGGGCAACCTGAGGGCTTTAGGCACCCTGAAGCAGGTGAACAGCTGGCTGATGTGGCTGGATCAGCAA
>JBBARZ010000157.1:0-2584 GCA_040399505.1 Cyanobium sp. | reverse complement strand
GCCCGATCAGGCCCACCAACTGGTTCTGCGCCTCGGCGGCGGCATCGGCGTCCTGCCCCAGCACCGCCCCTGCCACGAACCAGGCGGTGGCCAGGGCCGAGGTGATCCAGTAGGCCTTCCAGCGACGCTGATACAGATAGCCGGTCCCCAGTCCGGGCAGCACATTCAGCACCACGGCCACCCATCCGGCGGAGCTGGCCAGGATCTGCTCACGGGTTGCTGGCGTCATGGGATCTGGCTGGAGAGGATCGTCCAGGCCATTGTGGTGGACGGCTCCCGCGCATCCATGCAGTCCCTTCTTCGTCCGCTTGTCTGCACCGCCCTGCTATCAAGGCCATGGCGCGTTCAGGGTGGTGGAGGGCTGTCTGGTGCGCCGCTTCCCGATCTACAAGGCCGGAGATAGCAACGCCAAGGCAACCGGCGGCTTGCGCCAGATTTGCTACAAGCTCCAGAACGGAGAAGCCAGCTGGATTCTCCGCCCCACCAGCGTGTTGCAGTTCTGATCTGCAACACGCTGGTGGGGCGGAGCCTGCGCTTCTAGCCAGCAGCTCTGCTTTCTCCATGGCCCGCCCCTCGCCGAATGCGCTGGCGTAAACGACGGCTCCAGCCAAAGGCGGCGCCACAGCCCAGCAAGGGGAGAGGGCCTGGAACGGCAGTCTGCACAGCACCCACGTCTCGTTGGCCGTTGCTGGTGCGTGGGTTGCCGTACACGTCGGTGCTGATCACGCTGCCATCAATCGGATTGATGAGTTGGTTGGCACCATCGGCATCAAGGATCACGGCGAGAAGTGGCCCCGCCGGAACCGCCCCCTCAGGAAGGGGGGAGTAGAGCAGGCCAGAGGCATCCAGCACATAGGGCACTCCGTCAGTCAGGAGGCCAGGCTGGTTGAACAGCGTCTGCAGCGCCGGACCCGAAAGGGCTGCCGTGGGCTGAACGTAGCTATTGGCATCACTCAGGAGATCGCCGGAACTCGGATTGCCAAAGGGTGCATAAGTTTCCGAGTAGGGATCCTGCACAAGCGCCAAGTCCATATTGATGGCGGATACTGCACTTTCCTTGAGTCGGATGGTGCCACCAGAAAAGGCCTGCAATGGCGATCCATTGCACAGGTAATTCGGATCACTCGAGGACTCCCTCGTCCTGGTCCTCACCCGGCTGCAGCCCACCGCCACCCGCTTCTCCTTTCCGAATCACGAGCTCAGTTCCCGCAAGTCCCAGGCCGTCGAGATCGACGACGAGGAAGCCCTCGATCCCCAGTGGCTGAGCTTCACCACCACCAGCAAGCCGGACAAGGCCTCCATCAAGGAGGCCCTCAAAGCCGGCCAGCTCATCCCCGGCGCCCAGCTGATCTCCCGCCGCTCCTGGCGCATCAACTGAGGGGCCATAGGCCCCCTCGCAAGTGGGGCTCCGGTGGTGCAGCCGGTGCCCCTTTCCCTCCTCACACCCATCGCTTCCATCCCCATGACCGTCGCCGCACCCTCCACCAACGGGACCCGCACCACCAGCCGCCCCGCAGCTCCACGCCCCGTCCAGAGGCCGCCCTCAGCCCTGGAGCTGATCCGCTCCGTCGATCGCGCCGTGGAGGCTCCAGCACCAACCTCGGCACCGGAAGCCACCCAGGCTCCGCCTTCCGGCTTCTCCCCCGAGCAGCTCGCGGCGCTCTCCGCCCCACTCGATCGGGCCAACGTCCGTCAGCGCGAGCAGGGCCGATCGAAGGTCCACTACCTCGAAGGCTGGCAGGTGATCGCGGAAGCGAACCGTATTTTTGGTTTCGATGGCTGGCAGCGCCAGACCACCGCCGTCCGCTGCGTCGCCCAGGCCGAGCGGTTGATCGGCAGAGAGCAGAAGCCCGGTTGGGGCGTCACCTACACCGCTCGCGTGCGCGTCACCGTCACCGCCGGAAGCCTGGCGCCACTGGTTCGGGAGGGCAGCGGTGCCGGTCACGGCATCGACGTGGACCTGGGCCAGGCCCATGAATCCGCCCTCAAGGAAGCCGAGACCGATGCCATGAAGCGGGCCCTGATGACCTTCGGGAACCCGTTTGGCCTCGCCCTCTACGACAAGGCGCAGCGGCAGGTCAGCAGCGCCGGGGGCCAGGGTGATGGGCCCCAGCGGCCTGGTGGGCAGCGGTCTTCTCTGAGTCGGCCGGTGACTGGTTCTCCCTCCGCCGCCGCTGACTCCCCGGCTCAGGGCCGCACCCAGGCCACGGCCCCGACGCCTCCGCCATCAGCCCCGGCCGACCTCGGCCAGGTGGCCCTCGATGCCGAGACGATCCAGCACCTCCACAGCACCTTGCGGGCCCTGCCCCGGCCACTCCTGGAGAGCCTCACCCGGGCCTTCCGCAAACGGTTTCAGGTGCCTGAGGAGGCGGTGACCATTGCCGATCGGATCAACCAGAAGTGCCACCACGACTGGATCGAGTCCTTTCTGGTGCAACACCAGCTTCAGACCGTCCGAGCTGCCCAGCCCCTCTCCTGAGGGGGCAAGTTGGCGTCTTCTGCCTACGTTTGGTCCATGGCCTTCCCCCACATCAGCCACGATCCCGCCGTGATGGGCGGCAAGCCCTGCATCCGCGGGCTGCGC
>JBBARZ010000156.1:0-2601 GCA_040399505.1 Cyanobium sp. | reverse complement strand
GTGCGCTGGCTGCTCACCACCGGCTGGTTGCTGATCATCGGCTCCCTGTTCTTTGATCCCTTCAGCGCAAGGCTCACCACCCCCGACCATCCCTGGAGCCCCCTGCGCCTGCCTGCAACCTGCGTGGAGGTGCAGGGCCGCTGCCTGGTGCAAACGCCCTATCCCCTGGGCACCACGCTCTTTTGGGGGGCCGTGGTGCCCTCGGCAATCTTTGTGCTGCTGGTGTTTGGCCATGAGTTCTGGCGGCGCATCTGCCCCCTCTCCTTCCTCTCCCAGATTCCAAGGGCCCTGGGCCTGCAGCGGCAGACGGCCAAGCAGCATCCCAAGACCGGTGAGATTCGTAAACAGCTGGCCAAGGTGCCGCCCGACTCCTGGCTCGCCAAGCACTACCCCGCCCTGCAGTTCAGCTGGCTCTTCGTGGGCCTCTGCGGCCGCATCCTCTTCTTCAATGCCGATCGGCTGGTGCTGGCCGGCTGGCTCCTGTTCACCATCGCGGCGGCCATTGCGGTGGGCTGGCTCTACGGCGGCAAGGCCTGGTGCCAATACTTCTGCCCGATGGCACCCGTGCAATCCATCTATTCCACCCCGGCGGGGCTGCTGGGCAGCAAGGCCCACCAGAGCCCCACACCCATCACCCAGTCGATGTGCCGCGTCACCACCGCCAGCGGCGAGGAGCAGAGCGCCTGCGTGGCCTGCCAGCAGCCGTGCATCGACATTGACGCCGAGCGGATGTATTGGGCGCGGCTCGGCACACCCGCCTTCGCCTTTGAGCGCTACGGCTACCTGGGCCTGGTGGTGGGCTACTTCCTCTATTACTACCTCTACGCCGGCAACTGGGACTATTACTTTTCCGGCGCCTGGGCCCGCCAGAGCAATCAGCTGGCGTTGTTGCTGAGCCCGGGGCTATTTCTCTTCGGCCAACCGATCAACCTCCCCCGCATCGTGGCGGTGCCCCTGGTGCTGGGCCTCTGCACCTGGTTGGGCTGGCTCGGGGGTCGAGCCATCGAGGGCTGGATGCGCCATCGGGTGCGGCGCCAGGGTGCCGAACCTGACAGGCAACAGATCCGCCACCGGGTCGCTCTGGCTGCCACCTTTTTGGCCTTTAATCTGTTCTTCTTGTTCGCAGGCCGGCCCCTGCTGCTCCTAGCGCCGGCCTGGGTGCAATACCTCTTCGACGTTGCCCTGGTGGCCACCAGCACCCTTTGGCTGGTGCGCGGCTGGCATCGAAGCCCGGCGCTCTACGAGCGGGAAAACCTGGCGGAACGGTTCCGGCGCCAGTTGCAGAAGCTCGGTCTGGAGGTGAGCCGTTTCCTCGAGGGGCGCAGCCTGGGCGATCTCAATCCAGATGAGGTGTACGTGCTAGCTCGGGTGCTCCCGGGCTTTGGCAACAGTCAGCGGCACGAGGCCTACAAGGGGGTGGTGAGGGAAGCCCTGGCTGAGGGCTACGTGAACATGGCGAGCAGCCTGGAAGTGCTGCGGCGGATGCGCCAAGAGCTGGGCATCTCCGACGATGAGCACCGCCAACTGCTCGACGAACTCGGGGTGGAGGATCCGGCCCTGCTGGATCCCGACAAGAAGCGCAGCTTGGAGGATCAGGTGCGCTTGAGCGGCTACAGACGCTCCCTAGAGCGGGTACTGCGGCTGAAAGGGCAGGTCGGAGAGTCCGACAGCGGCCGAGAGGGCGACCCAGCCCTGTTGGCCCTGCGCAAGCAGTTTGGGATCACCCCTGGGGAGGAGGCCCAGGTGATCGGGGCTCTCTCCCCCTCCGAGAGGGCTACCCGCCAGGCTGATCAACTGTTGCAGCGGCTGAAGGAGCTCGGCAGCGCCCAGTTGAGCCTGCGACAGCCTGAGCTGGCGGGGCAGCCCCAGCTGGTGGCCCTCCTGGACGACCAGCTGAAGCATCGCCAGGAGCTGGGCGTGCGGGCACTGCTGGAGTGCCTAGCCATGCTCGGCTCCGATCCGGCCGCCCTGCTCCTGGTGACCCGGCTGCAGGCCCTCTGTCCCCAGGTGTTGTCGGAGCTACTGGCGGCCGAACCCTGGCGGGAGCGGCTGCCGGCGGTGGTGATGGAGGCCCTGCTGGAAGAGGGCCCGGCAGAGCCATCTGGCGTGGCACTGCCCATGCCACCCAAGGCCACCCTTGATCAACTAGAGCGCCTGACCCACGATCCACTGCCCACCGTGGCGGCCGCAGCCCTGGCCCTGTCCACCGCCCTAGATCCCGGCCGCGAACGGGGCCTTGCTAGATCACTGCTGCAAAGCAAGCAGCCCGCCTGGGTTCGGCAGACTGCCGAGCGGCTCCAGGGCACGGAGGGAGAGCTATTGCTGGCGACCCTGCCAGAGCTGGAAAAGAGGGTGGTGCTCGCCACCAGTGATTTCTTCCGCCGCACCTGGGCCGACACGCTGGATGCCCTAGCGGAACGGGCGGAAATTCGCTGTTACGGGGCGGGGGAGCTGATCACGGAAGCCGGCGACACCTGCCGGGAGCTCCTGTTGCTCATCGAGGGGGCTGCCCAGGTGAAACATCCGGGCAGGGAGGGCGAGGAGGTGGAGCGGATGCGGCCAGGGCAGGTGCTCGACGAACTGGAGGTGCTCACCCACAGC
>JBBARZ010000155.1:0-2609 GCA_040399505.1 Cyanobium sp. | reverse complement strand
TTCCTTCCAGCTGCGCAGCCCCACCTGCTGGCCGGCCGCCTCGATGCGCTGCAGCCACAGGGCGTAGTCGGCCCAGCTGTGGCAAACGGGCAGGTTGATTTCCAGCACCCCCGGATCGGCCGTGAGCCCGAGCACCTGCCAGTGGTCGTCGCCGTCGCTGGGCAGCATGCCGCTCAGCCTGGGTTCCGTGAGCCCCTCCAGGCCATCGGCCACCGCCTGCAGCAGGGCCTCTAGGGGCAACCGAAGAAGGGGCGGAAGAAACAGCTCCCAGCCGTCATCTCCCACTTCTAGGGTGAGCACCTGCCGGGGCAAGTTGTCTGGGAAGTGGGCCAGGGGCAGACGCAGGCCCGCGGGCCCAGGCGCACCGCTGAGCTGGCGCAGGTCGTCCGCCAGGGGCCAGGCGCCAGCTTCCCAGGTCCACTCCTGGGGGGCACCTTCCGGGGGGATCTCCGAGGTGGTGAGGGGTGCGGCCCAGGCCAGCCGTCGTTCATCGAGAGGATCCCGCAGACCCACCGGCTGGAGCTTGACCCCCAGCCTCTGGCCTAGACCCTCCAGCCAGGCGGTGGCTCGCTCCGCCCCTAGGGGAGTAGGGGGCGCCTGCGGCGACGGGGACCGTGGGGGCCTCGCTAGGGGTGTTCCATCGGCCCGAACCAGGAGCCGCAGGGCCCATCGAGGATTCACCTCACCGGCATAGAGCTTCCCCGGGCAATAAAGCAGGGTGCTTCCGGGCCAGACGTCCCGCTGAAACACGGCCGCCAGTTGGCGGGCCAGGGGAAGCTTGGTAGGCCCATCTGCCGCAATCGTCCATTCCGCCCCCTCAGGCTCCAGGGGCACCAGGGTGGGCTCCCCCCCAAGGGTCAACTGGATGTCTGCCTGTTGCAGGCGCTCCTGGACCCGTTGGGCCAGGGTGTCCATCCAAAGCGTCATGGGCAGAGCCAGGGGCTCCAGGGATCCTCCACCAGCACCGGTGGCGTGGCCGTGCTAGTCGGCAAGGTGGGCCTCACGGCGGGTGGCGGCCACGGGCACCGGCTGCACCTTCCAGATGCGCTCTGCATACTCCCGGATGGAGCGATCCGAAGAGAAGAAGCCGCAGCGCGCCGTGTTCAAGGCCGACATCTGCATCCACCGGTTCCGATCCAGCCAGGCCCCATCCACGTCGTTCTGGGCGCGGCGGTAATCGCCGATGTCGGCCATCACCCGGAAGGGATCACTGCTGCAGAGATTGGAGAGCAGGGGGTGGAACAGTTCCCGGTCGCCCTCGCTGAAATGGCCCGATCCGATCAGATCGATGGCTTCTTTGGTGAGAGGTTCATTCTCCAGCCAGGGCATGGGGTGGTATCCGTTGCGGTTGATGGACGCCAATTGCTCAGCGGTGTGGCCAAAGAGGAAGAAGTTGTCGCCACCCACCCGATCGCGGATCTCGATGTTGGCCCCATCAAGGGTGCCGATCGTGAGGGCGCCATTGAGGGCCATCTTCATGTTGCCCGTGCCCGAGGCTTCCATGCCGGCAGTTGAGATCTGCTCGGAGAGATCCACCGCCGGATAGATGCGATGGCCCAGGCTCACGCTGAAGTTGGGCAGGAACACCACCCGCAGGCGCCCATCCATGGCCGGATCAATGTTCACGATGTCGGCGATGCCCACAATCAGGCGGATGATCAGCTTGGCCATGGCGTAGCCCGGCGCGGCCTTGCCGCCGAAGATCACCGTGCGGGGCGGCAGGTCTTCCCCGGCCCGGATGCGCAGGTAGCGCTCCACAAGCTGCAAGGCCGCCAGGTGCTGGCGCTTGTATTCATGGATCCGCTTTACCTGCACATCAAAGAGGCTGGTGGGATCCACCAGCACCCCGGTCTGTTGGCGGATGGTCTGGGACAGGCGCTCCTTGGCCTGCTCCCGCACCAGGCGCCACCGCTCCAGGAAGGCCGGATCCTGCACCATGGGCTCGATGCGGGAGAGCTGATCGAGATCGCTCTTCCAGCCCTGCCCGATGCTGTCGTCCAGCAGGATGGCCAGATTCGGGTTGGCCACCGCCAGCCAGCGGCGGGGGGTGACCCCATTGGTGATGTTGGTGAAGCGCTCGGGCCAGATCTGGGCGAAGTCGTGGAAGAGGTTCTGCTTCAGCAGATGGCTGTGCAGCTCTGCCACCCCATTCACCTGGTGGCTGCCCACCACCGCCAGATGGGCCATGCGCACCTTGCGGGTGCCCCCCTCCTGGATGAGGGAGAGCTTCTCCAGCATCTCCGGCTTGCCGGGGTAGCGCAGGCGCACCATGCGCAGGAAGCGGGCGTTGATCTCGAAGATGATCTCCAGCTGCCGGGGCAGCAACTGCTGGAAGAGATCCAGCCCCCAGCATTCGAGCGCTTCGGGAAGCAGGGTGTGGTTGGTATAGCTGATGCTGGCGGTGGTGATGCTCCAGGCCGTATCCCAGTCGACCCCGTGCTCATCGATCAGCAGTCGCATCAGCTCCGCCACGGCGATGGCGGGGTGGGTGTCGTTGAGCTGCACGGCGTACTTCTTGTGGAAGTCGCGCACGTCCATCCCCTGGCCCTTGAGGATGCGGAACATGTCCTGCAGGGAGCAGGACACGAAGAAGATCTGCTGGCTGAGCC
>JBBARZ010000154.1:0-2673 GCA_040399505.1 Cyanobium sp. | reverse complement strand
CTGCAGCGACTGCTCATCGCCGATGTCGGCCAGCACCTGGGCGCACCAGGGCAGCTTCGGGGTGGCGCTGCAGGGCAGAAACAGGCCGGCGCGGGCCATCAGGGCCGCCAGTCCCACAGCCTTGAGGGTGACGGTCTTGCCACCGGTGTTGGGGCCGGTGATGGCCACCACCCGCACGGGCTCGTTCACACGCACGCTCACCGGCACCACCGGCCGGCGGGCCTCCTTGCGCTCCTGCCAGAGCAGCAGGGGGTGGCGCAGGCCCTCCAGGGCCCAGGGGGCCAGGGGATTCGGGGCGATCTCTGGCCGCAGGGCCCCCAGCCAGGCGCCATAGCGGGCCCGGGCCAGGGCGGCCTCCAGCCGCAGCAGCACGGCCTGCAGGTGCTGCAAAGCTTCGCTCTGCTCGCCCACCAGGCTGCTCAACTCCCGCAGCACCGCTTCCTCCAGCTCCCGCTCCTGGCCTTCCAGCTCCCGGATGCGGTTGCCCAGGGGGATCACGGCCTGGGGTTCGAGAAACACCGTGCTTCCCGAAGCGGAGCTGTCGTGCACCAGCCCCGGCAGCTGGGCGGCCGCGCCGGCCTTCACCGCCAGCACGGGGCGACCATTGCGCTCGGCGATCACCGTGTCCTGAAGGGAGGGGGCCCAGCGGCGCAGCAGGTCCTGGAGCCGCTCCCGCCGGTCGGCACGCACGCCGGCCAGCTGGCGCCGCAGGCCCTGCAGGGCGGGGCTGGCCCGATCCGCCACCCGGCCGCCCTCCTCCAGGCAAAACTGCAGCCGTTGCTCCAGCTCCGGGAAGGTGCGCAGGCTGCCGATCAGGGCGGTGGCGATGGGCCGCAGGGTGGGTTCATCGATCTGGCGCCGCAGGCGCCTGGCCGCGGCCAGGGTGGTGGCCACCTCCAGGAGGGCCTCCCCGCCGGCGGTGCCCCCCTTGGCGCAGAGGGCCACGGTGTTGCCCAGGTCGGCTACGCCCTGAAAACTCAGGCCCCCCTCGGTGAGACCATCGAGGGCCAGGAGTTCGGTGGTTTCCCCCAGCAGTGCCTGGCTTTCGGCCGGGGAGGCGGCCAGGGGCAGGGCCTGGCAAAACCGCCTGCCGCTGCTGGTGAGCGCGAAGCTGGCCACCTGGCTGCAGAGGCGGGGCCACTCCAGCAGTTCCAGGGCCTCAGCCCCAATCCCTGCGCTCACGCCGGGCTGGTGGGATAGGTGAGGGGGATGGGCTCCGCTCCCACGTTGGAGGGCAGGCCGGGGGCAGGTTCGTAGAGCATCTCCAGCCAGTTGCCCTCCGGATCCTGCATATAGAAGGAGGCGGTGCCGTCCCGGTGGTCGTGCACGGGGCCGCAGGTGTGCCCCTCGGCCACCAGCTGCTCCCGCACCCCATCCACCTCCGCGCGGTGCTGGAAGTGAAAGGCGAAGTGGGGACCGGCCGCCGTGTAGCCGGGACTTAGGAGGGCGATGCCCTCACCGGTCTGGGGCCACTGCAGGTAGCACCAGTCGTCGGCCTCCCAGGTGAGGCGCAGGCCCAGGGTTTCGTAGAAGCGCTTGGCCCGCGCCATGTCCTGCACCCGCAGGGCCACATGGCCGAGGCGATGAACGGCAGCGGCCGGCGCCATGGGGAAGACCATCACTGGGTCCATTCTCCCGCAAGGGGTCGGCGGCCGCGGGCAGGGGCGCTGCAGGCTTGGGACAAGAGCGCCGCTAGGTTGTGGGCATGCCCTTGACAGCGGCCCAACGACAGCACTGGCGCCAGCTCTGGGCCAGGGAATCCGACGCTCTTGAGGAGCGCCGTCAGCAGCTGCTGGTGGTGGCCAAAGCCGTGGCAAAGGAGTTGCAAGGGCTCTGGCCCGAAGTGGGTGTAAGGCTGTTTGGTTCGGTGCTCGGGCCCGGCTTTCACGACGGCTCCGATCTGGACCTGGCTGTGGAAGGGCTGCCCCGCGAGGCCCTCCTGGAAGCTCTGGCCCTGGCGGAACGCTGTGCCGATGCCCAGCTGCTGACCCTGGGCGGCTCCCCTGTGGCGGTGGATCTGGTGCGTTTGGAGGCGTTGCCCGTGCCCTGGCAGGAGCGCATCCGCCAGCGAGGGCAGGCGCTTCCCTGAAGGCCATGGCTACCGATCCCCTCCCAGCCCAACGCCTGCAAGACCTCTCCACCGACCTGGCCGTGGAACGGCGTCGGCTGCACACCCAGGTGGAGAGCCTGGTTCAGCTGCGCGAGCGCTGGCAACGTGAAGGGGCGGATGGGGAGCGGGTGGATGCGGCGGCGCTGCGCCTGCAGAGCCTCTATACAGGAATCGAACGCTGCCTGCTGCAGGTGGTGCGGGTGTTGAACGGGGGCACACCCGAGGGTACGGATTGGCATCGGCGTCTTCTGGATCGCCTCACCCTGGCGACGGATCGCCGACCAGCGTTGCTGTCTGAGGCCACAGCCCGTGCTCTCGGGGAGCTGTTGGCCTTTCGCCATCTGGTGCGCCATCGCTATGCCGACGACCTGGATCCCGATCTGGTGTGGCAACGCCTGGAGGGAGCCCTGAAGCTCTGGCCCCGCTGGCTGAGCGAGCTGGAGGCTTTTGATTGTTGGCTGCAGGACTTGATCGCTCTGGCTCAGGGAGATGGAGAACTGGGGTAGCAACTGAAACCTTGGTCGGGCTGTCGATGGAGCAAGGATCCTGTTCAGCTGCGCGAG
>JBBARZ010000153.1:0-2688 GCA_040399505.1 Cyanobium sp. | reverse complement strand
CTCTCGCCGGCCAGACCGGTGAGGCTGAGGAGCTCGATTACCGCGGCAAGCGTGTGTTGAAGTCCTATCAGCCGATCCGGATTGGCAATTTTGAGTGGGGGTTGGTGGCCAAGATTGATAAGGCGGAAGCGCTGCAGGGGGTCCGGCAGTTGCGGGATGCCCTTCTGCTGCTGACGGCCATCCTTATTCCGCTGCTCACCTTGCTCTCCCTGGGGCTTGCCCGAAGTTTCATTGATCCCATTCGGAGGTTGATCGCTGCCACCAAGGCCATCGCCTCAGGCGACAGTTCTGTTCAGGTGAAGTTGGATACAGAGGATGAGTTTGGCGAGCTTTCCAGCTCCTTCAACAACATGGCCAACACCCTTCAGAAGCGAGAAGAGGCGATTAGCTTCCAGCTCAAGGAGAACGACCGACTACTGCTCAACATCCTGCCGGCCCGCACAGCTGAACGGCTGAAGCAAGGGGAGCTATCCATCACGGAGCAATATCCAAGCGTGACCGTGCTCTATGCCGACCTGGAGGGCTTCCAGACCCTGACCGGCGAACTGACGCCCGAGCAGGCCATTGAAGTGCTCAACGAACTGGTGGGCGCATTTGACGATGCGGCTGAGCGCTTTGGGGTGGAAAAGCTCCGCAGCACGGGCTCCAATTACTTGGCGGTATGTGGGCTATCCGTGCCTCGAGTGGATGACGAGAAGCGCACGGTGGAACTGGCCTTGCAGATGATCCAGGTGGTGGAGCGCCTCAGCGCCAAGCACCAGGTGCACCTCAGCCTGGATATCGGCATCCACACCGGCGCCTTGGCGGCCGGTGTGGTGGGCCGCGGAAAGTTTTACTACGACGTGTGGGGCGACACCATGACAATCGCCCGGGCCATACACCTCTCGCCAAAGCAGAACGTAATCCAGGTGACCGAGCCTGTGATGCGTGCCCTGGAAGGTCTTTATGGTTTCGAACCTCTGGCCCCTGTGGCGGTGAAGGGAGAGGGCTCTATCCCGATCTGGGAACTCACCCGTCACCAGCCAGCCATCGCATCCGCTTCAGCAGAGCCAGAGGCATGAACAACCCAGCCTTCATCGTCACTTCGCCGACCGCCTTCCTAACGCTCCTCACCGCTGCACCCGCTGCGCCGGCAGCCCCGCCGTCTACTGGTCCGCAGCCTCTCCCCTCGCTCACTACTTCTGCAGCTTCTGTCCTGGGCCATTTGAACCCCGTTTGGGCCGTTGTTCTGGCCGTGGGTTTCCCCCTGTTGATGCTGCTTCTGGGGGAAGGGCTCCGCTGGCTAGAGCGCCACCAGCCTGCATTTGGAGCACCCCTGGCCATCCTGCGTAACTGGATGCTGCCGGCCCTGGCTGCCTATTTGATTCTGGTGGAGGTGCTGGCTCGGCCTCGCTTGGCGGTGGGTGTGCGGATCAGCGAGACCCTGGTGTGGATCACCCTGATCCTGGCTGCCCTCTCTCTGCTCAATGTGGTCCTCTTCGAGGGGGCTCCTCAGGGCAGCTGGCAGGCCAAGGTGCCGAAGCTGTTCCGCGATCTCGGCCGCTTCCTGCTGGTGCTGATCGGCTCAGCCATCGTGCTCTCCAGCGTGTGGGGCGCCGATCTGGGCGGCTTCCTTACCGCTTTGGGGGTGGGTTCGCTGGTGCTGGGCCTGGCCCTGCAAGACAGCCTTGGCAACATCTTCTCTGGAGTGGCCCTGCTGTTTGAGCAGCCGGTCGGCATGGGCGACTGGATCCAGATCGGCGACAGCCTCGGCAAGGTGGTGGAGGTGAACTGGCGGGCCGTGCATCTTCAGACCATGAATGATGATCTGATGGTGATCCCCAACTCCGAATTATCCAAAGGTCAGTTCACAAATTTCAGCCGGCCTACCTCACTGCATCGTCTCGAGATTCCTGTCTCCTTTTCCTACGACGATCCCCCCAACAGGGTACGGAAGATTCTGGTTGATGCAGCCTTGGATATCCCCCATGTGTTGGCTTCTCCTCCTCCCAATGTGGTGGTACAAAACTATGGAGATTTTGCCATTACCTATCTGATTCAGATCTTCGCACCTGATTTCAACACCGGTGAGAATATCCGCGATGAGATGAACCTGCGCCTTTGGTATCTGGCCCAGCGCCACAGCCTCACCATGCCCTACCCAGTGCAGCAAGAGATCCCCTATGTCGCTGCAGCGGCCACGCCCCTCCAGCAGAGCCAGTCCTGCCTGAGTTTGCTTCAACGGACCCCTGGTTTTGCAGCCCTTTCAAAGGGACGACTGGAGCAGATGCTGACGCGATGCGAGTTCCGTTCGTACGCCACCAATGAAGTTGTTCTCGAGCGCCATGATGCCCTCGAGGGGCTCTACCTGATCGTGGCTGGTGAGGCAGAACTCCTCATTCCAGACCACATCGGCCGCCCATGCAGCTTGGGAGTCTTGCTGCAGGGTGAATGCTTCGGAGAGAAAAGCACTCTTCTCCATGGCCGCATCTCAGACACCACCGTGCAAGCCTGCGATGACCTGGAGGTGCTCTTGATTCCGGTGGAGGAACTCCAATATCTGTTACTGGAATCCCCTCGTCTCGCTTCCGACCTCACTGAGGTGATGGAGATCCGTCGCCGTGCTCTCCAGGATGCGGGCTACGACTCCGTTGATGGGTTGGGAATCCCATTGGCAGGGCGCAGCTAGAAACGGGCTGGATCCACCTC
>JBBARZ010000152.1:0-2695 GCA_040399505.1 Cyanobium sp. | reverse complement strand
GAGGCCTTCATCGACACCACGATGTTGTGGAAATCGAGGCGGTCGCAGAGGCGGATGAATTCCAGGGCGCTCTCCACCATCCCCAGGGGCGTGTCGCCATAGGTGAAGAGCATGCGCTCAGCCAGGGAGCCATGGTTCACCCCGATGCGCAGGGCCTTGTCCTGCTCCTTGAGCAGGCTCACCAGGGGTTCGAAGGTGGTTTTGATCCGTTCGCCAATCGCCGCAAATTCCTCCGGGCTGAAGTCGGCGCGCCCGGGATCGGGCTTGTCGAACACGAACAGGCCGGGGTTGATGCGCACCTTGTCCACATGGTGGGCCACCTCCAGCGCGATCTTCATGCCGTTGTGGTGCACATCAGCCACCAGGGGCACGGGGCGGTAAGTGTCTTCCAGCCGCTGGCGGATCTCCTTGACGGCCTTGGCATGGGCCAGGGAGGGCACGGTGAGCCGCACGATCTCGCAACCCGCCTCGTGGAGGCGGCGGATGCCGGCGGTGGCCCCCTCCACATCGAGGGTGTCTTCATTGATCATCGATTGCACCACCACCGGGTGGGCGCTGCCGATCCAGATGTCGCCCACCCGGACGCTGCGGGTGGGGCGCCGGTGAATCACCGTGTCGAAGCGGGGGTTGGTGGTCTGGCCGGCGTCAGCGGCGGAGCCTGCGGGGGGGGCAGCGGCGGGATGGGTCGGTGCGGCGGTCATCGCAGGGCGCGGGTGCGTGGCCAAAGCCTGTCACAGCAGCGCTTCAACTGGCGAGTAGCCCAGCCCCTTGCACAATCTCGCCGTATCCCACAAAAGTTCGGTCGCGGTCAACAGTGGGCTGTTGGCGGCCCTTCCCTTTCAGCCGCCGCCTGCGCAAGCGCGTGCGCTCCGCAGCCCAACCCTGATGGCTCACCCTTTCAGTTGGGCAGCTCCTCCTCCACCGCAAACACGATCAGCTCGCTGATCAGCAGCTCCTCCGGCAGGGCGTCGCTTGCTTCCCACAGATCCGCGGCCGTGATGGGGTAGCCCGCCGCCTGGGCGATGGCGGCCACAGCAGCCGCATCCTCCGCGGTGGCCAGGGCCTCCAGAAGGGCCGCATCGTGCTCTGCCTCCAGCAGGAAGCGGGCCAAGGGGGCTTCGATGGGGGCCAGATCGGGCTCGGGGGGGAACAGCTCCTCCGCCGGAATACCGGTGGCCCGCCAGAGATCCGCGGCCGTGATGGGATAGCCCGCCGCCTGGGCGATGGCGGCCACCGCCGCCGCATCGGGAGCGGTGGCCAGGGCCTGCTGGAGCGCTTCGTCGCCCTGGGCCTGATGAAGGAAGCCCAACAGGGCCTCTTCTGGGCTGGCCTCTTCGGGCCTGGCCTGCCCATCCATGGCACCCTCCATGGTCCCGAGGTCGCTGCTGAGTTCCTCCGGACTGGCCGCACTGGCCCGCCAGAGGTCGAGTTCCGTGATCGGGTAGCCCACCGCCTGGGCGATGGCGGCCACCGCTGCGGCATCGGGGGCCGTCGCCAGGGCCCGCTGGAGGCTCTCGTCGCCCTGGGCCTGGTGCAGGAATCCCCGGATCGGATCCTCCTCCAGCCAGGGATCGGGAAGGATGGCGCGGCTGGGCGGGGCATCTGGCTGGGCGTGCTGGCTCACCATGGCGTTGGCCGCAGGTTCCTCGGGCTCTGGAAGGCCCTGCGGATCTGGAAGAATGTCGTCCGGTGTTGCGGCGCTGGCCTGCCAGAGATCAAGCTCGCTCACGGGGTACCCCGCGGCCCGGGCGATGGCCGCCACGGTGAAGGCATCCGGAGCCTCGCAGAGTAGGGCCTGAAGCCGCTGGTCGGTGTGGGCCTGCTCCAGGAAGGCCTCAAGGGACGCCAGCGACATGGGAAGGCAGCAACACCACTTCCTGCTTAGCAAGAAGCAGCCGCCTGCGCCCACGGCCCAGGCCCCTCGCCGATGCCATGGTGATTTCTGCCTAGAGCGCATCCAGCCGGCGCCGGAGTTCCTTGAGGTCTTGCCAGGTGTGCCATTTCGGCGAGCCCTGCGCCTTGGAGGCGTTGCGCAGCAGATAAGAGGGATGAAAGATCGGCATCAGCCAGCGCCCCTCCAAGGCCCCATCCGTGCCCTGCTGCCACTGCCCCCGCAGGCGCGTGATTCCCCCCTTGATGCCCAGCACTCCCTCGATGGCCGTGGCGCCGGCGAGCACAATCACGGCAGGATTCACCAGTGCAATCTGCTCCAGCAGCCAGGGTCGGCAAGCGGCCATCTCGTCGGGAGTGGGTTTGCGATTGTCTGGCGGGCGGCACTTCACCACATTGCAGATGTAGGCCTCCTCATTGCTGTTGATGCCCACACTGGCGAGCATCTGGTCCAGCAGCTGGCCGGCCCGCCCCACGAAGGGGAGCCCCAGGGCGTCCTCCTGAGCGCCGGGTCCTTCGCCAATCAGCATCAGCGCGGCTTGCGGATTGCCCCGACTAACCACCACATGCTGGCGCCCCTGGGCCAGGGGGCAGCGGCGGCACTCCGCGCAGGCCCGGGCGAGGTTGGCCAGGGCGGCACTCAAAGGGGGAAGGGCATCGGGGTGGGGCATTGAGGGTGGTTTTCTCGATCGGGCGAAGGTATGAAGTTTCCTGAATAAACGCCCAGGTGCCTTCACTGGCCGACCTAGTGCAGGATGACGCATCCCAATCCGCTGTGCCTGCCCTGATGTCGGCCCCGCTGAAG
>JBBARZ010000151.1:0-2716 GCA_040399505.1 Cyanobium sp. | reverse complement strand
CGTTGCCCCTGTCCCTGGCGCTGCTCCAGCTGCTCCACCCGAAGGCGCAGCTCTTCCACCACCCGCAAGGGCTCTTCGTTGAGCCACTCCATGGCCCGGGGGCCGTAGAGGGCAAAGGCGGCGCGCACCGCCCAGCGGCCCCGGCTGTGGGGGCCCCGCAGGGCCGCAGCCAGCTCGGTGCCCAGCCCGGGGATGTGGCGGTTGAGTTCCTCCTCCAGGCTGAGGGCGGGGTTCCACCACTGCAACCGCAGCTCTTCGATCAGGCCCCGCAGGCCCCCCGGTGGTCCCACCCGCAGGCTCCCCCAGGCGGGATGGCGGGCCATGGCCTGGCACCAGCGCTCCACCTCCTGCAGGGTGAGCCCTGGCGCGGAGCCGCTGGTGACCCGGGTGGTGCCCCGGCTTCGCTGCTGCTCCAGTTGCTGCCGCAGCGCCCAGACTTCCCGGCGCAGGGCCTCGTTTTCCGCCAGCAGGGCCTCCACATTGGCGGTGATCGGCCGGCTGCGGGGGGGGGACCGCCAACGGCGGGGATCAAAACCCATCCGAGCCGGATTGCCACGCCAGACCATTGTGACCGAGGCCCGTCCCCGTTGATGGGCGGTTAGTGGGGGTCATCCCAACTCCAGGCAGGCCAGGCCATATACGTCCGCGAGCGACACCTGGGGCGCAGGGCCTCGGTACATGCGGAGCGTCTGCGACTGGGAATGGAATCCCAGCTCCTCCAGCAGCGGTGCCGCCTGCGGATTGGCGCCCGGCACATCGATCAACACCGGCCCTCGATGGCGCTGCAGCAGCCCCTCCAGGAGCGCACGAGCGGCGCTGGGGTGGTCGGCCACCACCGGGCCGATGCGCCAGCCCTCTCCTTCTTTCAGTAGGCAGGGGCGGATGCGCCCGAAGCCATGGCAGGTGCCCTCTCGATCCACAAGGGCGTGCACCGTGCCCGCCGGATGGTGGAGCCACTGGTGCAGGAAGTGGGGGCGGGGCGAAGGCTCCCGCTGGGCATCGAAGCGCTGCACTGCCTCGTCCGGGATGGCCTCGCCCGTTACCAGGCACCACGCGGGTTCCCGCCACTGGGAGCTGAAATCTTCGCCCTTTAGGGATCGCCCCTCCAGGTTGCCGGGCTCAGCTCCACCCCCGGGTCGCTGCCAACGGGTGGTGGGGGAGGCCGGCTGGAATCCCCAGCCGCCGTAATCGGCCACCCGATCCAGGGCGGCCTCCAGGCCGATGCAGGGCACATCACCGAGGTGGTGGAGGGCATGGCGCCAGAGCTCCAGGCCGTAGCCCTTGCCGCGCTTGTGGGGCGCCACCAGAAACAGGCCGATGAAGCCATAGGCGGCGTTATAGCGCACGCCGGCGATGCACCCCACCGGCTCCCGATCCAGCCAGCCCACCCAGAGCCCCTGTCGGTCGGTTTGGCGGTAGATGGCCACATCACCCGCCCCGGGAGCGAAGCCCTCCTGACGTGCCCAGGCGGTCACGGTGGGGATGTCCGCTGGCGTCAGGGGGCGAATGGTGAGGGGGGAGGGCATCAGGTGAGGGGCCAAGGGGTTGGGGACGATCAGCCCTCTCTGTCGATGGCGGGGTGCAGGTCTTCCAGCCAGACCACAACATCGGCATAGGACTGGAGATCGGTGGAGAGATTGTCCTGGGAGCCACAGATCCACACCTCCTTAAGACGCTCGGATTTGACGTATGAAATGGCATCTTCAAAGTCGCCATCTCCGGCGCAAAGAATCAGCCGGTCGTAGGCCCCCTGGGCGGCCATCTTCACAATCAGGGTCGCGATGCCCACGTCGACGCCTTTCTGAACCTCGCGATCAAAGTCGGTGCCGCAGTGCGGGCAGCTGACATGCAGATCCTTCAGCTTGTAAAGCTGCACGCGGATCTTGGGCCCGCGGGGGGGAGCGGATTTCAGCCAGGTGTGGAAGCCATTCTGGGCATCGGAGGCCGGGTCCCGGGTGGAATTCAGGTAATAGGCCTCGTGAATGGGGCCACCATTGCGGTGTTCGAGTTCGGATTTCAGCTTGAGGTAGTCGAAAGGGCGCGTGCGTCCATGGTTGAAGAGGTAGGCGCCATCGATGATCCACACGGTTTTCATTGGACCATTATCGCGCCAAGGAGCGCTCTTTCAGTTCATGGCAGGCGTTCAGCAGCTGCTCATCCGTCAAATGATCGCGCCAGAGGCACAGGTTGTCGCTGATGCTCATGCCATAGATCGCGATCTCCTGCTGCACCATCGCCAGAGAAGCTACCGCCACTGTGCGTGGAATGGCGGTGATGGGGTAGCCATCAATGTGAATTTCTCCTGAGCTGGGTTGCAATATGCCTGCAATGCCGCTGCCAGACACCCGGCTCAGCCCCACAGTGGAGGGTGCATGGCAGAGGTCCGAGCATTCGGCCAGGTTGTTGGAGCCCAGGGCCCGCAGCAGCAGCTGCAGCAGGAAGGCCGCCTCGTTGGAGGAGCGGCCAGAGCTGTAAGAGGCCACCCGCTCGGGTGCAGGCCGGTGGAAGGCTTCGGCGGTGAGGGCGTGCACCTCCTCCCAGCTAATCGGCGTGTAGTGCTCGCTGCCCTCAAGGCGAATCAGGGGCCAATCCAGCCGGCCGCGAACACCTCGGCGGGCACGGCCGCCTGCAATTCCGCACCGATGGCCTCCATGCTCTTGAGGCAGCGTTGCAGGTGCTCCCCCAGCTCATCGCGGAAGCCGCCGTTTTGCCCGCC
>JBBARZ010000150.1:0-2753 GCA_040399505.1 Cyanobium sp. | reverse complement strand
GACCTCCAGGCCATGGTGCCCTGGACCACCTGGCTGAGCGGCTTTGCCCTGGCCTGGACCCTGGGTCTGGTGGTGCCTGGGGCCCCCGGGGGGCTGGGGGTGTTTGAAGCAGCCCTGCTGCTGCGCCTGGGCCTTGCCTTGCCGGAGCCCCCCGTGCTGGCCGTCGCCCTGAGCTACCGACTCGTGGTGACCCTGGCCGATCTGCTGGCCGCAGGCCTGGTGGATCTAGATGAAAGGATTTCTCCGCTGGAGAGTTCTGTCCCATGAGCCTGCGCAGCAGCCTCCATGACCGGGGCCAAAGACTCACTCCCCAGAGGGAGCGGATGCTGGGGTTGTTTGAACGCCTGGGGGAAGGCCGGCACTTGAGCGCGGAGGAAGCTCACCAGAAACTCCGCGACCGAGGAGAGCAGGTGTCGCTGGCGACGGTGTACCGCACCCTGCGGCTGCTGAGCTCCATGGGGCTCCTCAGGGAACTGGAGCTGGCGGAAGGGGGGCGTCGCTTCGAGCTGACCGGCCACGACCAGCGGCTACACCACCATCTGGTGTGCGTGCGTTGCGGGCGCATCGAGGAATTTGAAAGCCCCGCCGTGCTGGAAGCCGCCGAAGCAGCAGCTGATCGGCATGGCTTCCGGCTGCTGGAGGGGGTGCTGAACGTGCGGGCTCTGTGTCCTGCCTGCGCGGACGGACCTTAGGGCTCATCGCTGGCCCCGAGCTGGAGGCTGGGCACCAAGGCCAGGGCGGACACCAAACCAAGCACAAGGATCAGGAGAGCCGGCACCAGGGCCGCTCCCACCCGCTCATCACTGGCGTACTGATACACCCGCACGGCAAGGGTGTCGAAATCAAAGGGCCGCAAGGCAAAGGTGAGCGGCAATTCCTTCACCACATCCACAAACACCAGCAAGGCCCCAACCAACAGGGGCCCCCTCAGGAGGGGGAGGTGGACCCGACGAAGCACGGCCCACCAGTTGCCGCCCAGGGAGGTTGCGGCCTCATCAAGGCTGGGGGGCACCCGTTCCAGGGCTGCGTCGAGGCCCTGCTTGGCCACGGCCAGAAAGCGATCGCCATAACCCCAAAGCAGCAGCGTCACGGGCGCCAGCCCCGCTCCGCTCCCCAGGAGCATCAAGCCGAGGGCCAGGACGGCACCAGGCACGGCGTAGCCCAAGCCCGCCAGGAAAGTGAGGGGTGACCAGGGGGCATCGGGCAACCAGCGGCGCGCAATGGCCAGCACCAGGGCCAAGAGAAGGGTGGCCGTGGCAGCCACCAGGGCCAGGCCAAGGCTGCGGCTGGTGAGCAAAACGAGCTCGAGGGGCTCCTGCACCTGCATCTGGTCCCAGCTCAGGGCCAACCACAGCAGGGGCACCCCGAGGGTGAGAAGGGGCGGCAGCAGGGCCAGGATCTGGGCGGTGCAGGCCCGCCAACCCCGAAGCTGGTAGGCAGGGGCTCGATCCAGGCCGCTTCCCAGGCTCCAGCGGCGGCTCCGGCGGCGCCAGAAGCGTTCCGCCGCCAGCAGGGCAGCCACCAGCAGCAGGGCCACCAGGGCCAACCCCGCCGCGGCCTGGGGCTCCCCATCCACTTGCCAGCGTTGCAGGATGGCGGTGGAGAGGGTGGAGACACCAAGGAGTTCGACGGCACCGAGCTCGTTCACCACCTCCATGCCGCTGAGGGCTACCCCGGCGCCGATGGCCGGCAGGGCCAGGGGGAGGGCAACCCGCCGAAATCCACCCCAGGGTCCGACCCCCAAACTGCGGGCGGCCTCCAAGGGCCGACGGCCCAGGGCCGCGAAGCTCTCGGAGGCCAGCAAGAACACATAGCTGTAGGTGCTCAGGCTGAGGCTGCCAATAGCCCACCCCAGGCCGTGGATGGGCCAGCCGAAGCGACTGCCGAGATCCATCCAGGTGGCGGCCAACAGATAGGCCGGCGTGGCTAGCGGCAACACCTGCGCCAGCCTCAACCAGCGGCGTCCAGGAAAGGCGCAGCTTGCGGTGAGCCATCCATTCGCCGTGCCAAGGGAAGCCACCACCAGACCCACCCCAACCACCAAAGACAGCGTGTGACGCAAGGCACTCCAACCTTCAGGACCCAGCCTCAGGAGAGTTGTGGAGTCTGCTCCGCCCGCAGATAGAAACAACAGGGCCCCCACAGGGGCCAAGGCCAGGGCGGCCAGCAAGAACGCCAGGGCAGCTAGTGCGGATCGCGCGAAGGTGGCGCGAGAAACCAGACGTTGGAGGCGACGTTGGGGAAGGAAAGCAGCGCCCGTTGGGGCCATGGGGACAGGGCTGCCAGCTCAGCGGTGGCGCACTGGGATGGGAACGAGGGCTGGCTCCATCAGGCCACCGTCCCCGTTGTCATCGTCGGAATCCAAACCCAGCCAGAGAAGCAGTCCCAGTATCGCCAGGATGCCGACCGAGACAAGCAGCTCAGGCATTAGAGGAGAACGGATCAATCCACCTTAACGGCAAGAGCTGGGATTGCCGTAGCCATTGCTGCAGGGGATTACCCGAAGCCCTTCCCCGCATCCCTGGCCACACAGGCCTGGAGCTGGCGGCGAAGCCTGTCATGGTCGAGGTTGCGGCCGATGAGCACCAACTGGTTCTTGCGGGGTCCACTCCAGTCGGTGTCGTCGATGGAGAAGCGCTTGCCGGCTAGGTGGAACACGTGGCGGCGCTCACTTTCGTTGAACCAGAGAATGCCCTTGGCCCGAAACACCCCCTCGGGGAGTTGGTTGTCGAGGAAATTCTGAAATTTCCGCA
>JBBARZ010000149.1:0-2758 GCA_040399505.1 Cyanobium sp. | reverse complement strand
TGGCGGGGGGGCTGGCTCAGTGTGCGGCGCCTGAGCCGCTGCCATCCCTTCACCCCGTGCGGATGCGATCCCGTGCCCGATTGATGGACCCCTTCATCCTTTACAGCCGCCAGGGCTGCTGCTTGTGCGAAGGGCTGGAGGAGCGGCTGCTGGAGTTCCTTCCCCCCGACCAGCTGCAGGTGGTGGATGTGGATGGGGATCCGGCCCTGCAAGCGCGCTATGGCCTTTCCGTTCCGGTGCTGGCACGGCAGGGCTCCGCCCTGCCCCCCGTGCCCCCCAGGCTCCGGGGGCAGGGGCTCAAGGCCTGGTTGCAGCGCCACGCTGGCTAGGCACTGCAAGCCACCTCCGGTGCTTTCACCCTGGCCATGGAGGTTCGCAAAGGCCCATGCCAAGGTGGGCGCGCTTGAGATTGATCGGCCGTTCCGCCGACCTCGCCCATGACGCAACTGCTCCATTCCCTGCTTGGCCAGGTGGGCCTGCCCATCCCCCCCACCCTGGTGAATGCTGAGCTCACCAGCATCAGTTGCGATTCCAGGAGGATCAGTTCAGGCACGCTTTTCCTGGGCCTGCCTGGCACCAAGGTGGATGGGGGCCAGTTTTGGCGCCAGGTGCTGGCGGATGGGGCCGCTGGGGCCGTCATTAGCCAGGCCGCTGCCCAGGCCGACCCCCCAGGCCCTCAGGATGCGGTGGTGGTGGTGCCGGATCCGGTGGCCCAGTGGGTGGGGGAGCTGGCGGCGGTCTACTGGAATCGTCCGAGCCAACGTTTGCGCCTGATCGGAGTGACAGGCACCAACGGCAAGACCACCACCACCCACCTGATCGAGCACCTCGCCGCCCAAACCGGCCATCCCGCTGCCCTCTTCGGCACCCTGGTGAACCGTTGGCCAGGGCACAGTGTGACGGCCCAGCACACCACAGCCTTCGCGGATCTGCTGCAGGGTCAGCTGGCCCAGGCCGCCGAGAGCGGCACCCTGCTTGCTGCCATGGAGGTGAGTTCCCACGCCCTGGATCAACACCGGGTGGCGGGATGTCGGTTTTCCGGGGCCGTGTTCACCAACCTCACCCAGGACCATCTCGACTATCACCCCTCCATGGAGGCCTATTTCGAGGCCAAATCCCTGCTGTTCTCCTCCCCTTTGCTGGAGGGGGGAGCCGTGGTGAACGTGGATGATCCCTGGGGTGCCCGGCTGGCGGAGCGGCTCCGGGCGGAGGGCCGCCCCTGCTGGCGCAGCTCCCTGGCGCGGGACGACATGGATCTGGGCATCCAGGATCTGCAGATGGCCGCCGGTGGGGTCCGTGGGGTGTTGCAAACGCCGGAGGGCCATGGGGTGTTCCAGTCTCCTTTGGTGGGTCGGTTCAACCTGATGAACCTGCTCCAGGCCGTGGGAGTTTTGCAGCAGCAGGGATACCCCCTGGCACGTCTGCTGGAGGCCATCTCCACTTTTCGGGGGGTGCCGGGGCGAATGGAACGGGTGCCTGCACCTGGGGGAGCCCCCCATCCTGCCGTGCTGGTGGACTATGCCCACACCCCTGATGGTCTGGAAAATGCCTTGGCCGCTTGTCGGCCTTTCACCATGGGGCGCCTGATCTGCGTGTTTGGCTGCGGGGGCGATCGGGATCGCACCAAACGGCCCCAGATGGGAGGGATTGCGGCACGCCTTGCGGATGCGGTGGTGGTGACCTCCGACAACCCGCGCACGGAGGATCCCCATCGCATCCTGGACGATGTGATGGCTGGCATTCCTTCCGACACCCGGGTGGTGGTGGAAGCGGATCGGGCCCAGGCCATCGCCAGCGCCATTGCCGGGGCCGACGTTGACGATCTGGTGTTGATCGCCGGGAAGGGCCATGAGGATTACCAGATTCTGGGCACCACCAAGATCCATTTCGACGATCGGGAGGAAGCGGAAAAGGCCCTGCGTCTGCGTTGCGGCTGAACAAAAAAACCGGGTTCAGCGTTTGCTGAACCCGGGGTGCGAAAGATCGATTTAAGCGATCCCGCGATCAGGTGAAACGAACCACGTTGCGGTCGTAGCGCACTTCCGCATCGCGCACCCAGCCACCGTTGTTGACTTCCAGCCACTCCACGTTGGAGGAATCGCGGCGGCGGATGCCGGTGAGTTGGAAGGTGTCGCCGTTGCGGATTTGGCGCAGCACCCGGGAGCCCAGATCGGCGTGCTCACGCACTTCGAGCAGACCGTCGCGAGCGGCGGCTTCTGCGGCGTAGAAGGTGCGTGCACCCGTGGTGGTGGTGTTGGAGTAAACGCCGGAGTGAACAGCTGTGGGCTCATCGCGGCCGCGGAGCCAGAGCCAGGAGCCCAGGCCGAGGGCCAGGGGCAGCAGGAGCCACCAGGCCTTGCCCTGATCCACGGGGGTGCCGGCATCAGCAACGGCTGCAGGCGCAGGCTCTGCAGGAGCAGCGGGAGCTTCTGTTTTCTCGGTGAAGGCACCGCCCACGCCCTGGCCCACGGTGTAGGGGCAGGTGAGGCGAGCGGTGTTGACGCCATCTTTGGTGAGGTCAAACACCACTTCCACCTTGTCGGCGCTCAGGGCCTTGCTGGAGATCACCTTGGCCAGGTCGGCACGCCAACCCTGGGCGGTGGCGGCTTCCAGACAGGCGCCTTCAGCGGTTTTGATCAGCTCAGCAGTGCTGGTTGCAAGGGCGCCGCTGCCGACGGCAAGCAGGCCCACAGAGGCGGCTGAGGCAATCAGCAGCCTTGGAAAGACTCGGGATGGGGTAGCAATCATGCCTCTAGAC
>JBBARZ010000148.1:0-2789 GCA_040399505.1 Cyanobium sp. | reverse complement strand
CCACCTGCACGCACAGCACCCCCAGGGCCACCTTGCGCATCAAGCCAGGTGCAGGATGGCCTGGCCAGAGGGCCAACAGCAGGCAACCCAGGAATGGGATCAAAAGAAGCAGGCTCAACATCGCCGTTACCTCAGCACCTGTAGGGAGGTCAGGCCAACAAAAAGGATCAGGATGGCTGTGATCACCGTGAACACGTAGCTCTGCAGCTGTCCGCTCACAGCCAGTTTCAGACCTTCGGCGGTGGCCATGGAGGCCAGTCCGACCCGTTCGGCCAGGCGATTGATAACCTGTCGATCAAAGCCATTGGTGAATTTAGCGATTCCAGCCACAAAAGCCACGATGGTGGAGCGGTAGAGGCGATCGGTATAGAAATCGGCCGCCAGGAGATCCTGGATCGCCCGTAAGGGCCGAACCACCGAGCGTGAGGAGAACCTGGAGACGGGCAAGGCCAGCTCCGCCACAAGACCCAACACACCGCTTGCTAGCACCAGGAGACCGGCCGTGGACGACACCGGTCCCAGGTCGAAATAGGGCTCCAAGCGGCGCATCACGGCGGGAAGCAAGGCCACCAGCACGCTCAGGCTCACCATCGGGAGGGCCATCAACCAGAGCACCTCCGGGGTTCGTTTGGTCTTGGGATGGGGCTTGTCGAGAAACACCTGGCGATAGACCCTCACCAGGTTGAACACGGTAAGGGTGTTGGTTAGCAGGACAACGGCGGCGAAAAAGGGATGGTTTGGGAGCAACGCTTCCACCAGCCGGGAGAGGCACCAGAACCCCGCCAGGGGGGCAATCCCCGTCAGGGCTGCACCACCGATCAGGTAGGCACTGGTGGTGGCGGGCATGCGTTGGGCCAACCCGCCCAGTTCCGTGATGTCCTGACAGTTGGTGGTGGCGATCACACAGCCCACGCTCATGAACAGGAGGGCTTTGGCCAGCCCATGGGCCAGCAACAACAGCAGGGCAATCGCCGGCTCCTGCAGCCCGATGGCGATGAATACCAATCCCAGATAAGAGGTGGTGCTGTAGGAAAAAGCCCGCTTGAGATCCACCTGGGCGATGGCTACGAGGGCACCGGCTAGGGCACTGATGGTGCCCACCACGAGAAGCACCGTGACAGCCAAGGGCGAGAGCCGCAACAGGGGCATCACCTTCACGAGCACCAGGGCGCCACAGGTGACCACGGCAGAATTACGCAGGATGGAAGCGGGATTGGGGCCTTCCATGGCCTCATCCAGCCAGAGATGCATCGGGAACTGGGCGCATTTCCCCATCGGTCCGGCGACCAGACCCAGCCCGATGAGGGTGCCGGCCAGCGGAGTGATTGCTCCCTCTTGGAGGGCGGTTTTGGACCACTGATCGAGGGCATCAAAGGAGAGGGAAGGGGCCCAGGCGGCCAAGGCCACCACACTCATGAGTAACAACACGTCGCCAACCCGCTTTGTGAGGAAGGCATCCCTTGCCGCTGTTACCACCAGGGGTTGGGCATACCAGAACCCCACGAGTAGATAGGTGGAGAGCGTGAGCATCTCCAGCAAGAAGTAGGTCATGAATAGGTTGCTGCTGAGCACCACCCCGGCCATGGCCCCCTCAAAGAATCCCACCAGGGCGTAGAACCTTGCCAGTGACCATTCCTTGTCGAGGTAGCCCAGGGCAAACACCTGTCCCACCAGGCTCATGAACGTGACCAGCTCCAGGGCTGCCAGATTGGTGAGGGAAAGATCAAAACCGATCCGCAGATCCAGATCGGCCACCTGAAACCAGCGCCAGTCGATCTCTTGGGGACCCAGGCTGAGCACATCGCGAAGGATGAAGCTCCCGTGCAGGACAGCCAGCAAGGTGAGCAGCAGATTCAAATAGGCCGCCGGGCGTGGACCATTGCGTTTGATCCACCCTGTAGCCCAGGGAAGGGACAGAAGTACTCCGCTGAACCCGTACAGGGGGATCAACCATGCCAGCTGGATGGGAAGCGAAAGGGCTGGAACCAGAGGCGGGCTCGTCATGTGGTCGCCATGGCGAGGAACGGTGAAGGGGGCCGAATCAAACGGCTGGTCGCGTCAGGGATCGCGAGGATGTGGATTCGAGGCTGGTCAGCCAGGATTCCAGGGCTTCTCCATGCTGCTTCTCCTCTTGCCAGAGATCCTGGAAGAATGCCTGATTTTCAACATCCCCCTGGCGCTGACAGAAGGCAACGGCCTCCCCATAGTGAGACACCAATTCCTCCTCCAAAACCAGGCTGAGCCGCAGCAGGCCCGCAAGATCACTGGCATGGGCGGCAGGCTGGAGCTGGGATGCTCCCGGTGCAACCCCCAGGCTGACCATGCGTTTCACGATTCTCTCGGCGTGCTGCATCTCTTCCACGGTTTCTCGGCGAAAGCGATCCGCAGTGGAGCTGTCGCCCCAGGAGTCCATCAGGACCGACAGGGTGAGGTAATGCTGTACAGCCGAGAGCTCCAGGCTTAGGGCCCTGCCCAGGTCGGCGAGAACACGGTGGTGAATCGGAAGCGGTGGCATCACAGGCGCCTGGGGCCATCGGTGGCGATGAGGGCTGGCTCGACCTCGACGTGGGGTCTGGCAATGATGTGGGCTGCCACCAGGCCATCCCCCACCCGTTCGCAAGCATCGGCACCAGCCCGGACGGCCGCATTCACAGCACCCGTTTCTCCGCGAACCAGGACGGTGACATAACCGCCGCCCACAAATTCCCGTGCCACCAGGGTGACTTCTGCAGCCTTGGTCATGGCGTCTGCCGCTTCGATTGCCGGAACCAGGCCGCGGGTTTCGATCA
>JBBARZ010000147.1:0-2984 GCA_040399505.1 Cyanobium sp. | reverse complement strand
CTGCTCCAGTGGGCCCAGCGCCTGCTGCCTGCCCCGCGGCCATGAGCCTGCTGCACGCCACCTGGCTGTTTCCCCCGGAAGGAGCGGGAGGGCGTCTTTTGTTGTGGGCCGACACCTGGCGCGTGGCCAGCCCGGTGAAACCGGATACGGGAGTGCCGGACCATCCCCTCACCCTGAACTGGGATGACCTGGCGGACTGGCTTCAGGAGCACGAACTTTGGTCTGAGGCTCTAAGGCCTGCCAATGCCAGCCTCACCCTGCCAAGTCGCACCCAGGCGGCCAAGGGCCGCCGCTCATCGGCGGAGGGTCCCTGGAGTGGACTGCCCCTTCAGGCCGGCGAACCCATCCCGACCCAACTGACCTGGTGGCCCTGGAAGGTGGAAGGGCTGGCCATGGAACCGGGGGCTGCGGCGGAGTGGCTCAGCACCCTTCCCCTCTCGGGGCACCACCCCGACCTGGCGGATGAGCTGCGCTGGTGGAGCCACCTGCAACGGTGGGCCCAGAGCCTGATTGCCCGGGGGCGTTGGCTTCCCCAGGTGGAGGAGGGCAGGGCCTGCTGGCTGCCCCTGCTCAATCGGGAAGGCGATCGCCGCCGCCTGGAAGAGCTCGCCATGGGCCTGCCCCAGGTGGCCACCTGCGCCGTCGCCTCCGGCACCCCCACGGAAAGGGCCCTGGCCTGCCGCCGCCCAGGGAGCGGCCGCCTGCGGGTGGCCAGCCTGCTCGAGGCCTTGCTGGATGGCCAACTCCGCAACGGGTTTACTCCTGGAGGCAAGGATCTCGACCCCCTGTTGACGGCCTGGCAAAAAGCCCTCAGCCGAGGTGATGGCCGGCTGGGCCTCGATCCGGAGCAGACGGAGCGTCTGGAGACCGCCACCCACCACTGGCGCGAAGGCGTGGCGGGAAGGGTGGCCCCAGCCCGGGCTTGCCTGGAACTCTTCACTCCCGCCGATGGGGAGGAGCTCTGGGAGTTGCGCTTCTCCCTGCAGGCAGAAGCAGAACCCACGCTGCGGCTAAACGCGGGGGTGGTGTGGGCGGCCGGTGACAGCGTGCTGCAGCTGGGCGAGGTGGAGGTGCCCCAGGCGGGAGAGCTGCTGTTGGAGGGGCTGGGGAGAGCCATCCAGGTGTTTGAGCCCCTCGCCCGAGGCCTGGAGAGCGCCACACCGGAGCAGATGCAACTCACGCCGGCGGAAGCCTTCGTGCTGGTGCGCACCGCCGCCAACCAACTGCGCGATGTGGGGGTGGGGGTGGTGCTCCCCACCAGCCTGAGCGGCGGTCTGGCGAGCCGTCTGGGCCTGTCGATCGAGGCGGAGCTGCCGAGCCAATCGCGGGGTTTGAGCCTTGGCGAGGGGCTGGATTGGCGTTGGGACCTGATGATTGGCGGCGTCACCCTGAATTTGAAGGATCTGGAGCGGCTGGCCGCTAAGCGCAGCCCTCTGGTGCAGCACAAGGGGGCCTGGATCGAGCTGCGCCCCGGCGATCTCAAGAATGCGGAGCGGTTCTGCGCCGCCGATCCCAGCCTGAGCCTGGATGAGGCCCTGCGCCTCACCGCCAGCGATGGCGACACCCTGATGCGCCTGCCGGTGCATCGCTTCCTGGCCGGCCCCCGGCTCCAGGCGGTGCTGGAGCAATACCACCAGCAGAAGGCCCCCGATCCCCTCCCAGCGCCGGAGGGATTTTGCGGCCAGCTGCGGCCCTATCAGGAGCGCGGGCTGGGCTGGCTCACCTTTCTGCACCGGTTCGACCAGGGAGCCTGCCTGGCGGACGACATGGGCCTGGGCAAGACGATCCAGTTGCTGGCCTTTCTGCAGCACCTCAAGGTGGCCGGAGATCTCAAGCGCCCCGTTCTGCTGGTGGCGCCCACCTCCGTGCTCACCAACTGGAAGCGGGAGGCGGCGGGGTTCACCCCGGAGCTGGCGGTGCGGGAGCACTACGGCCCGAGACGACCCAGCACTGAAGCGGCCCTAAAGAAGGCTCTCGACGGCATCGACCTTCTGCTCACCAGCTACGGCCTGCTCCAGCGCGACAGTGAGCTGCTGGAGAGCATTGACTGGCAGGGGGTGGTGATCGATGAGGCCCAGGCGATCAAGAATCCCTTCGCCAAGCAGAGCCAGGCCGCCCGGGATCTGGCCCGGCCACGCAAGCAGACGCGTTTTCGGATTGCCCTCACCGGCACGCCCGTAGAGAACCGCGTCAGTGAACTCTGGGCCCTGATGGACTTCCTCAACCCGCGGGTGCTGGGCGACGAGGGCTTCTTCCGCCAGCGCTATCGACTTCCCATCGAGCGCTATGGCGACATGAGTTCCCTGCGGGACCTCAAGTCACGGGTGGGCCCGTTCATCCTGCGGCGGCTCAAAACCGACAAATCCATCATTTCCGACCTGCCCGAAAAGGTGGAGCTACGGGAATGGGTGGGGCTGGCGCCCGAGCAGGTGAAGCTCTACCGCAAAACCGTGGAGGAGAGCCTGGATGCCATCGCTCGCGCCCCCCTGGGACAACGGCACGGCCAGGTGCTGGCCCTGCTCACCCGCCTCAAGCAGATCTGCAACCATCCCGCCCTCGCCCTCAAGGAAGGGAGCGTGGACAACGGCTTTGCCGCTCGCAGCGCCAAGGTGCAACGGCTGGAGGAAATTCTTGAAGAAGTGATCGAGGCGGGGGATCGGGCCCTGCTGTTCACCCAGTTCGCCGAGTGGGGCAACCTCCTGCAGGTGCACCTGCAACGACGCTGGCGGCAGGAAGTGCCGTTTCTCAGCGGGAGCAGCAGCAAGAGTGAGCGGCAGGCCATGGTGGATCGCTTCCAGGAGGATCCCAGGGGCCCCCAACTCTTCCTGCTCTCCCTCAAAGCCGGTGGGGTGGGGCTCAATCTCACTCGGGCCAGCCATGTATTCCATATCGACCGCTGGTGGAATCCCGCCGTGGAAAACCAGGCCACCGACCGGGCCTACCGCATCGGCCAGACCAACCGGGTGATGGTGCACAAGTTCATC
>JBBARZ010000146.1:0-2991 GCA_040399505.1 Cyanobium sp. | reverse complement strand
TTCCAGCGCCAACCGGTGATCTCTGGCGCATCCATGCCGTGTTCGTGGGCATAGGCGCGGTGCTGGAGGATCGCCTCCTTCATGCGCTCCTTCACGTGGGCGGCGCGGTAGCCGAGATGAGCCACACGATCGATCACATCGATCACGAGATTGAAGCGATCAATCTGGTTGTTCATCGCCAACTCCAAAGGGGTGTTGATGTTGCCCTTCTCCTTGTAGCCGCGCACATGGAAGTTGTGGTGATTGGTGCGCCGATAGATGAGGCGATGAATCAACCAGGGGTAGCCATGAAAATTGAAGATTACCGGTCGATCGGTGGTGAACAGGCTGTCAAAATCCCAGTCGCTCAGACCATGGGGGTGTTCCTTGGGATCGGTGAGGGCAAAGAGCTTCACCACATTGAGCACGCGAATCTTCAATTTCGGGATCTCCCTGTGGAGAATCTCCACGGCCGCGAGGGTTTCCTTGGTCGGAATGTCTCCGGCACAGGCCATCACCACATCGGGGTTATCCATCTCGGGGCCCACATCATCGTTGCTAGCCCAACTCCAGAGCCCGATGCCCTTTTGCACATGGCAGCGTGCTTGCTCGAGGTTGAGGTATTGAAGGTGGCTCTGCTTGTCGGCGACGATGATGTTGCACACATTGGGCTCCACCAGGGCCTCCTCCGCCACCGCCAGCAGAGAATTGGCATCGGGCGGCAGATAGACGCGCACCACCTCGCCACTTTTGTTGCCAGCCAAATCGATGAAGCCGGGGTCTTGATGGGTGAAGCCGTTGTGGTCCTGCCGCCAGACGGTGGAGCTGATCAGGCAATTCCAGGGGCCGATGGGAGCGCGCCAAGAAGCATGGTGAATGCAGGATTCCAGCCATTTGGCATGCTGGTTGAACATTGAGGCGATCACATGGGCGAAGGCCTCGTAGGTGTGGAAGAAGCCATAGCGACCCGTGAGCAAATAGCCCTCCATCATCCCCACCAGGGTGTGCTCGCTCAGCATTTCCACGACCCGCCCATCGCGGCTCAGCTCACTGCCATTGAGATCCTCCGGCAAAAACTCCTCCATCCACACCTTTTTGCTCTGCGCATAGATCGCCTGCAGGCGATTGGAGGCGGTTTCATCGGGGCCAAACACCCGCAGGCTGTGCGGGTTGTGCTCGATCGCATCGCGCAACAGCTCACCTAATGGGTAGGTGTTCTCCTCTTCCGTGCTCCCCGGGCTCTCCACCGGCACGGCGTAGGCATCAAGGGGTGGCAGACGGAGCCGGCGCCGCAGCTGCCCGCCATTGGTGTGGGGGTTGGATCCCATGCGCCGCGCGCCGGTGGGGGAAAGCTGCCGCAGGTCGCTTACCAAGGTGCCGTTGGCATCAAAGAGTTCCCAGGGCCTGTAGCTCTTGAGCCAATCTTCGAGCATGCGCAGCTGCTCGGGATCTTTCTTCGGTGCGGGCAAGGGCACCTGGTGGGCCCGCCAAAAGTTCTCCAACTTTTTCTCCCCCAGCGCTTTGGGGCCCGTCCAGCCCTTGGGGGAGCGCAATACGATCATGGGCCAAATCGGTCGCTCCGCAATGCCCCTGCTGCGGGCCTCCTTGCGGATGGCCAGGATGTGGCCGATGGCGTTGTCCATCGCGGCGGCCATGGCCCGGTGCATGGCCATTGGCTCGCTCCCCTCTACAAAGATCGGCTCCCAGCCATTGCCTCGCAGCAATTGGGCCAGCTCGTCGTGGGGGATGCGGGCCAGCAGGGTGGGGTTGGCGATCTTGTAGCCGTTGAGGTGCAACACCGGCAGCACGGCCCCATCCACGATCGGGTTGAGGAATTTGTTGATGTGCCAGGAGGTGGCCAAGGGGCCCGTTTCGGCCTCCCCATCGCCCACACAGGCCAGGGCGATCAGATCGGGGTTGTCAAACACCGCGCCGCAGGCATGGGAGAGCACGTAGCCCAGTTCGCCCCCTTCATGAATGGAGCCTGGTGTTTCGGGGGTGCAGTGGGAGCCGATATGACCGGGAAAGGAAAACTGCTTGAAAAAGCGCCGCATCCCCGCGGCATCTTGGCTTTTATCTGGATAGATCTCGCTATAGCTGCCATCCAGGTAGGTGGGCCCCAACATCCCCGGGGCGCCGTGGCCGGGGCCCGAGAGATAGATCATGTCGAGGTTGTGGTGGCGGATCACCCGATTGGCGTGGGCCCAGATGAAGGCCTGCCCCGGGCTTGAGCCCCAATGCCCCAACAAGCGATTTTTGATGTGCTCCGGCTGCAAGGGCTCCTGGAGCAAGGGGTTCTCCTGCAGGTAGATCATGCCCACCGCCAGGTAGTTGGCGGCCCGCCACCAAGCGTCGGTGAGGGCCAGCTCCCGCTCCAAGTCCTCCGAGGCTTGGTGAAAGCTTTGCGGGTCTGGCGTGGCGTCCAGCTGGGGGGCGAGGGTCATGGCCGCTGAACGTCAAGAAGGAAGGACCCATGAATGTAGGGGGGAGTGACGCCTAGACAAGCCAACAGTGGGGCTGCTGGGCTCCTCTCTAGAGGCCGCCATCATGGCTCCCCCCTCGGCCAGGGAAAGGCTAGGGCTTGGCAACCTGCTTACGATGACCAATGCCAGGCCTTGCACGGGTTGACTCCCTTTCCCAAGATTCCCGTGAGCCAGGGTGGTTGGCGGCAATGGCCGGCTGGGCCGCTCTTGGGCTTGGGGGCTGCTGGGCTGCTCACGGCCTGCCAGAGCACGCCGGAGGCTCCTGCCCGGCCGCCCTTGGCGGTGCAGGCCCAGGTGGCCCAGGTGGCCCGCTTTGCCGATGTAGTGGACACCGTGAGCACTCTGGAGGCCCTGGGGGAGGTGCAGCTGGCGGCCCAAGCCAGTGGGCGCATTCAAAGCCTGCTCGTGCGCCAGGGCGATCAGGTGCGCCAGGGCCAGTTGCTGATGGTGCTTGATCAAACCCAAGCCCAGGCAGATGTGGCCCGGTTGCGGGCGGAAACCGAAACCAAACGGCTCAATTTCCAGCGCT
>JBBARZ010000145.1:0-3074 GCA_040399505.1 Cyanobium sp. | reverse complement strand
CGGCAATTTCCGATCCAGAAAAGACTCCATTTGCTATCAGGAGAACAAGAATTAAGAAACACTCGCTGACGAGTGAAGACACGTGGTGGGCATTAGTGATAGCAAAGCATAGCAGCAGCTTTTGATTTGGATGTCAGAAATGCATGCCTGTTTGCTCACCGTTCACGGCTGCACTGGAAGAGGTGGACCTCGGGGCCAGCAGGCTTGGGCTTGGCAGGGGGAAGGCTCACCGCTGTGCAGACCCTGCTTGGAAGGGTTGGGGGAATGGGCGAAGATGAAAGGAGCCAGGTTGGCTTGGGGCCAAGCTCAAGGAGCTCCTTTTTTGCGATGGGCTTCACGGGCGAGCCCGCGTACCAATTGAGGCTGGGCCGCTCCTCCAGCTGCCAGAGGTGGAGCGATGGTGGGGAAGATGTTGGGCCCATGGCCTGAACCACAGGACCGACGGCCCAGGTTTCGTTCAGTTCCCAGAGCCACAAGGGGCCTGCCATCAGCAGCAGCAGGGCTGCCCAGAGGCCAGCAACGAGCACCAGGGCTCCGGCTTTTCTTTGCCGCGGAAGCCGAGCCAGCAACAGGCCACCCCCCACCAGCAGTCCTAACCCGCCCGCACCGGCCACCGGTGCCAGGGGATGGAGAGACGTTGGTTGTCCGGTGGCCCACACAACAATGGCCAGGGCACTCAGGAGGGAGCCGATCAGGGCCCAAAAGGCAGGGACCTTCCGGGTGAGGGCTGCGAAGGGTGGCTTCAGAGCCGGCTCACGATGGACCAACCACACCAGCAGAGGTCCGCAACACAACACCAGGGGCGGCCAGAAAAGAAGGCTGTACCAGGGGAGCTGGGTGCCGAGGGGCAACACCAGGGCAGCCGTGATCACCGTGGTGCCCAAGCACCAGCGCCCGGCGCGCGTGAAGCGCTCCCGCCAGGCCAGTGCCACCGCGCTTGGCCAGAGCGCCAACCAGGGCCAACCCCCTTCAAGAATTTCCGTGAGGGGCATCAAGGCCCCCCCGCTGTGCCCCTCCAATTGCCGATGCACCCGGGCAAAGCCCTGGCGACCCCACATCTCAAGGGCATCGGAACCCCTCACCAGCAGGTGGGCTCCATGCCAGGCCAGCCCTGGCAGACAGCCGATGGCCAGGCCACCCAGCAGCCACAACCATTGCTGCCCGCCCAGCTCTCGATCCAGCGCCCGCAAAGCGAGGGTGGCGATCAACAGGGGAAGGGCCAAGGGGGCTTTCAACAGCAGGAGAGCCGAGACCGCCAGACCCATCACCCCTCCGGAGATCATTAGGGAGCCCTTCCGCTGATCTGGCGTCAGCACAGCCCACCAGAGGAGCAGTATCGCGGCCAGTTGGCACCCATCCAGCATCACCAGCCGGCCGTGGCGTGCCAGGGGCAAGAGGGTGAGGGCCATGGCGGCGCTCGCCAGGGCGACGCCCTGTTGATGGGGCCGCAGCCTGGACTGCACCAGGCCCACCAGGGGCACGACGGTGCTGGAAACCAGCCCTGGCACAAGCCGCAGAACCCATTCCGGTGGAAGGGTGTTGGGGCTGGAGCCAACGATGGTGCGCCAGAGGTTGATGGCAGCGGCGATGAGCAGATGGAGCCCGGGGGGTTTGTTGAGGTAGGGATCCCCCCAATAGAGAGGGAAGAGCCTGTCTGGCCAGGGCCTTTGGGAGGCTTCCAGGGCCACCCGGGCCACGATGCCCTCATCCCAGTCGCGAAGAGGCAATTGGCCCAGTCCTGTGAGGGTGAGCGCCCCAGCCAGCAACCAGAGCACCACCAGACCCCCTCCCAGACTCCCCTTTTTCACAGCAACTCAGCCAGGGCACCGGCTGGATGGTTGGCCGCGGGCCAGTGATGCAGCAGTTGAAAATCCGCAAAATCAAAGCCCGGACCCACGCAACAGCTCATAAGGCTCCATTCGCCAAGCGACCGGGCCGCTTGCCACCAGTCTGCGGGCACCACCTGCACGGGTTGAGCCTCCTCCCCCATCGCTCCTAGGGGACCAAGCAGCCGACGCTCGGCCACCCCTCCAGTGGGGGGCAGGATCCAGAGCTCAAGGGGAGCACCGCCCGCATGGTGCCAGGTTTCATCAGCGCCCACGACCCGATGCCAGCGACTGATGTCTTGGTCTGTGAGCAGAAACCAGATCAGGGTGAGGGCGCTGCGGGCCTGCCCATCGCTCCGCCGCACCTGCTGGGAACTGCGATGCACTTCACGAAACCAGCCTCCTTCAGGATGGGGCTCCAGGCCCAGCTGCTCACGCGGGGAAAGATTCAAGACGGTAGTGCCAGGGGATCCTTTGGCGGTAAGGCATTCTCCTCCCTGAGGATCCAAAGAATCTGGGCAGAGAGCACGGCACTGGCGAAACACCAGATGGAGGTGAGCGATTGGCTGTTGGCCCAGAGGGAGAGCGCAAAGGCCAGGGCCAACGTCAGGGCAAACAGCCGCACTCTCCCTGAGGGAACACAGAGAAGCGGAAGGACGATCCAGGCGGCGTAGAGCCCTGGCCCAAGTAGTGGAGGCAGAAGATGGGCCATCCTGGGATTCAGGGCGTAGGCCAGGCTGTGGCCCACCTGTTCAGGCAGGGCCAAGTGGGGCTGGCTCAACAGAGGAAACCAAAGCATCAGTCCGGGCACGAGTCCTAGTAGGGGAAGGGCCCTTGCCACCCCGGCTTCGGGGAGCAGACACACCGCCGCCCAAGGGATCCATACCGGCCAGAGGGCATAGGCAAAGAACAGGAAGGCCAGGGCGGCGCCCTCGGCCAACGACAGGGTTGTGGTCAAGCGAAGCGTTTGTTGGTGCTGGAGTCCAACCCAGACAAGGCCTTCGCAGGTTTGCTGAATGGCAAACAGTGCGGGGGCCATAGCGAGGGGGAGGGTCTTTCGCAGTCCCTGAATCCTTGCCGACTGGATCGCTGCCAATCCCAAGGGCATCAGAAGGGCACTGGCGAGGAAGCTGGCCTTTGCCGAGAAGCACATTCATCCACCCTAGTCAGGGTGATCGATGAAGGATTGATCCAACAAAAAGCCCCCACCATGTGGTGGGGGCTTCAAGGATCCAGCAGGTAGTGCTG
>JBBARZ010000144.1:0-3140 GCA_040399505.1 Cyanobium sp. | reverse complement strand
CCGCACCGGTGGCCGAGCCGGCCGTCCAGCTTTCGGCGGCCGCCAGCTCGGAGCGCAACAGCCCCAAAGTGCGGCGCTGAAAGGTGCGCTCCCGCATCTGCAACGCCAGCCGCTCGCCGCTCCGCCCCGAGGCGATCAACCCCTGCATCACAACTCCCGCCACCACCAAACCGAGGGCCATCGCCAGCAGCAGCTCCGTGAGGGTGAAACCTTCCGCCCGTTTCACAACAGTTGCTCCGGCTGGCATCCCCCAGGCCCCTCGCGCCCCACCCGGGTTACCCCCAGGGGCAGGCTCACCACCACACACCGCACCAAAGCCGTGTGTTGGCTCTTCAACCACACCGTACCCCCATCCAGCACCAACCCGTTGGCGCTGAAGCGCACCGGATTAGGCAGGTTGTGGCTCACCTCCACCCCCGCCCCCAGCTGCGGCTCCAACACCCGGCAGGCCGGAAGCCCTCCCCCCACGGGCTCCTGCCAGCCCGTCGCCCCCAGGGCCAAGCCGCAGGCCTGACCCTCCCGCTCCGCCGTTGCCCGCGCTTCCTCCAATCCCCCCACCACCTTCTGGCTGGCCGCTTGCAACCTCTGGCGCGCCTGAACTTCTGCGTCCCCCCGGCTCACCCAGGCCGCCAAAGCCAACACCAGCCCCACCACCAGCAGAAGCTCCGGGAGGGTCCAGCCCGGGGCATGCCTGGCCTTGTTTGCACGGAAACGCTCAGGAGCCACCGCCAGCCTCCCGGCAAAGGCCAAGGGCGGAGAGGCTGAGCAGCCGTTCCCGCTTGAAACCGCCCGTTTCCCAACGCAGGTGGAGCAGGCCCGGCGCGCTGGTGGGGAGGGCAAGGTTGGCAGGTTGGCCGGGGGCCACCGCCGTTGGGAGGGCCTGCAGCATGGGCACCAGCTGGCCTACCGCCACCTGGCAATCCACCGCTGGCCCCTGGCTGGTGGCCAAAAACCGTGCCGCCCCCTCACTGGCCACCAGCAACGACTCCAGCCGCTCCATATGGGCCTCCCGCCGCGACAACTCCCAACTCGACCGCAAGCCCTGGCTCCAGAGCTGGGCTGCAGAACCACAGCCCACCATCCACACCAGGGAGGCAGCCACCGCTTCAGCGAGCGTCATGGCTGGGCACCTCCCAACAGGCGGGGGCCCAGCTGAGCCACCTGGACAGGATTCCCCACCAGTCGCACCCCGTAACGCGCCTTTCGCCCCGCTTGCAGCTGGAGCGTGAGCTGGGCCGTTTGACCATCCACCCCAGGCTGCCAAGCCAGCACCTTCACGGGCACGGCCATCACCTGGGCCTCCTTCAGTGCAGCCACCGCCGCCGGGCTCGCGCAACTCGCTGCCGGCCATTGGGCCAGGGGCAGAACCCGCAGGCAGGGGTGGGTGCTGTTGAGCGCAGCCAGGAGCTGGTGGGCGGCCGACGCCAGCAGGTCGTCCTCCCGCTGCACCCTCTCCCGGGCTCCCACCTGCAGCCGCTCCTGCATGGCCATCCCATGGAGCGTGAGGCTCAGCAGCATCAGCACCCCCGAGGCCCCCACGGCCAGCGGCATGGCATAGCCCGGAGCCGCGGCCCGAGGCGGGCGGGGCAATGAGAGCCTGCGGTGCAGGAGGCGGTGAAGCATGGCAAGAACCACTGGGAACTCAAGCGTTCCCACCGGCGGACAGGGCTGCTGGCTGCGGCTCGCCTGATGCGGTGGCTGGGGCTTGATTACTGATTCAGCTTCAACACCGCCATGAAGGCCTCCTGGGGCACATCCACCTTGCCCATGGCCTTCATCCGCTTCTTGCCCTTGGCCTGCTTTTGCAACAACTTCTTCTTGCGGCTGATATCGCCGCCATAACACTTGGCCAGCACATCTTTCCGGATAGCGCTGATGCTTTCACTCGCAATCACCCGGCTACCGATCGCCGCCTGAATCGGAATCTTGAACTGTTGGCGTGGAATCAATTCCTTCAGCTTCTCCACCAATCCCTTGCCCACGTTATAGGCCTTATCGCGATGCACAATCGTGGTGAGAGGATCGGCTTTTTCATTATTGATCAACACATCTAGACGCACCAGTTCATTTTTTCGATACCCAATCAGGTGGTATTCCATGGAGGCATAGCCCTTCGTGCGGCTCTTCATCTGATCAAAGAAATCAGTCACCACTTCGGCTAAAGGCACCTCATAGTGCAGAGTCACCCGATCGGTAGTGATGTATTTCATGTCGATGAATTCACCCCGCCGCTCCTGACACAACTCCATCAACGTACCGTTGTAGGTGTTGGGGGTGTAGATCTCGAGCTTCACATAGGGTTCTTCGATCGATTCGCGCTTCTGCGGATCGGGCAGGGTGGCCGGGTTGTCCACCATCACCGTGCTGCCATCCAGCATGTTCACCCGATACACCACTGAGGGCGCCGTCACGATCAAATCCAGGTCGTATTCCCGCTCCAGCCGCTCCTGCACGATCTCCATGTGCAGCAGGCCCAAAAAGCCGCAGCGGAAGCCGAAGCCCATGGCGCTGCTGGTTTCCGGCTCGTATTGCAACGCCGCATCGGAGAGCCGCAGCTTGTCGAGCGCTTCCCGCAGATCCGGATATTGATCCGCATCCGTGGGAAACAGTCCGCAGAACACCATCGGCTTGGCTTCCGTGTACCCCGGCAGAGGCTCAGCCGCCGGGGCGCTTAGCAGGGTGATCGTGTCGCCCACCCGGGCATCGGCCACCGCCTTGATCGACGCCGCCAGATACCCCACCTCCCCCGCATGCAAGCTCTCCACCTGCCGTTGATCCGGCGCCATCACCCCCACCTCATCGAGCTCGTAGCTCTTGCCGCTGGCCATCAGCAGCACCTTGTCTTTCTTGCGGATCGTGCCGCTCATCACCCGGAAATACACGATCACGCCCCGGTAGGGGTCGTAATAGGAATCAAAGATCAGGGCCTTCAGGGGCTCCTCCACCCGATCCGGCGGCGGCGGCACCCGATCCACCACCGCCTGCAGGATCTCTGGCACCCCCAGCCCCGTTTTGGCGGAACAGGGAATCGCCTTGGAGCAATCCAACCCGATGATCGCCTCCACCTCCGCCCGGATCCGCTCTGGATCGGCCCCCGGCAGGTCGATCTTGTTGAGCACCGGAATGATCTCCAGATCGTT
>JBBARZ010000143.1:0-3156 GCA_040399505.1 Cyanobium sp. | reverse complement strand
CTTAGCGGGCTCTTTGCTGATCGGGCTGCTTGCGAAGGGATGGAAAGAGCATTTGTTTCTTGGCCAAAGAAATGATCTTGAAGACACCCACTCCGTTCTCTCCCATCCAACGGGTCCGGTGTGCAACATTTTTGATGACCCTGCCGCTGCCGAGGAGTTTCCCGAGAAATGCGGCTTCAATGGCAAACCCAATCAACCGACTATTTTCTTGATGGGTGACAGCCAGATTGAGCAGTTTGCCCCAGCGATCTCTGCCTTTGCCAGGGCAAATGATCTGTCTTTTCGAGGTCTTTGGGGCAATGCTTGTGCATTCCCTGCCTTAGAGGGAGTGAAGAGCTCGGAAGCAGGACGATCCATGACCGAATCATGCCAGAAAGGACAACGGGCAGCAGAAAAATCTTTGCTAGCAAGAGTAGCGCCCGGGGATGTGGTCTTCATTGGTAGTTATCTCACCAGCTACTTCCAGACTGACAGAAACGATTCAATCGAGCGCAACCACTTATCAAAGCCCCGTGAAGATTATCTCAAACGCTTGATTCTTCTCTCGGAAAGTCTGATTGCAAAAGGAGCCACTGTAGTGATCTATCTCAATGGACCTCGCTTTAATGGGCTTGAGGGTGCGGTGGATGGCTATTGCTTCCCCCAATGGTTTAAACCCAAACTGGATCCCAACTGCCAGATTTCTTCAGCACCCTTCGGAGCCAAGCGCCGGGAAAAATTTCACGCTCTCTACTCCTGGGCTGATGGT
This sequence comes from Cyanobium sp., assembly GCA_040399505.1. Lineage (GTDB taxonomy): Bacteria > Cyanobacteriota > Cyanobacteriia > PCC-6307 > Cyanobiaceae > Cyanobium. The sequence goes on along the minus strand of JBBARZ010000143.1, from coordinate 2,408 downwards.
TCGCAGCGGCTGGTATGGGATGGGTTGGATGAAAAAACCTGTGACGGCGCAACATGCAAAGCCACCCATTACAAGGATGAGGCCCATTTTCGCGAGTACTACGCCAACTATCTATTCAGCTTGTTTGAGGGGAAAAACCCAGGACTGCTCCCGGCCCACAACGCCAATCCCAGCCTTGAGAAAGCCCCTCCATAGGGAACTGATCAGCCCACATCCGGCAGGGCGGGTATGGTCTTTAGCCGCTCATTGAGCTGCATAGCCATCGACTGACGGCCCACCGCCAGCACTTTCAGCGTGTCTTCATGGAACCGCAGCTGGGCATCCGCCACCTGCATCCCCCGCACCAGCTCCTTGATCTCGTCGGGAAGGGTATTGAGGTCGTAGCGCTTGCCTTCAAAGGTGAGCACGGGGGCCTGCTGGGCCTGGGGGGCAGGAGTCTGCACAGATGGCAAGAAAGACGATTGACACCTTAGTCCGCAGGCTTCAGAGCTCCATCTGAATGAGCTGGCGCTGACAGAGGTCGCGATACCGGCCGCCCTTGCCCATTAACACCGCATGACTCCCTTCTTCCACAATGCGCCCGCCTTCCAGCACCAGGATCCGATCCGCTCCTTGCACGGTGGAGAGCCGGTGGGCGATCACCACCACCGTGCGGCCCCGCATGGCCTGCTCCAGCCCCCGCTGCACGGCCTCCTCCGCCTCCGCATCCAAGGCGCTCGTGGCCTCATCCAGCAGCAGCACGGCCGGGTTGCCGAGCACGGCACGGGCAATTGCCAGTCGTTGCAGCTGTCCACCTGAGAAATTCGCCCCCCTCTCCTCCACCCGGCTGGCGTAGCCCTGAGGCAGGGCTTCAATGAACCCGGCGGCGTTGGCCAGGCGGGCAGCCGATTGGATGGCCTCCAGTGTGGCCGGGCGACCAAAGGCGATCGCGTCGGCCACCGTGCCGGAAAACACGCTGCTCTGCTGGGGCACCAGGGCCACGGCCTGGCGCAACTCCCGTGCCCGCAGATCCGCCAGATCCTGGCCATCCAGCAGCACTGTTCCCTTCTGGGCTGTGTTGAACCGCAGCAAGAGGGAAAACAAAGTGCTCTTGCCAGCCCCGGAGGGGCCCACCAGGGCCACCACCTCCCCAGGACGCACCAACAAGTCGATGTCGTGCAACACCGGATGGGTGGGGTCGTAGCCGAAGCGGACCCCCTTGAGCCTCAGCTCTCCCCGCACGGGCCCCAGGGCCTGGGCACCGGGGCGATCCGGGGGTTCCACCGGCTCCAACTCAATTGCCTTGAGGCGATTCAAGGAGGCCTGACCTTGCTGCAACTCATTGAAGTTGGTGGTGAGGTGGGAGATCGGATCGATCAGCATCAATAGGGCCGCAATGAAACTTGCAAAGCCCTGGCCGCTGAGGCCTCCCGCCTGGATCCGTGCAGCACCGATCAGTAGCACTGCCAGGATCCCCGCAGCCTCGATGAAGCCCACCACCGGGTGCTGCAGAGCCTGGAGTCGCAGGGTGTCGTAGCGGGCCCGCCGATGCAGATCCACTTCCTCGTCAAAACGCTGCTGGAGCCAGGGTTCCGCCGCAAAGGCCCGCACCAGGGGCAGGCCGGAGATGGCTTCTCCCAACAGTGCGGCTACCTGGCTCACCTTGCTCTGGCTGCGCTCCGCGGCCGTCATCACCCGGGCGCCAAAGGCACTCACCAGCAGGGCCACCAGGGGTGCCAGCAGGATCGTGGCCAGGGCCAGGGGCCAATCGATCCATATCATCAGCCCCAGCACGGCCACCAGCTGCAGCACACAGGGCAGGCTGTCGTGAAGGGTTTTGTAAATCACATCCGCTACCCGATCCGCATCCCCGGTGAGGCGGTAGGTGAGATCCCCTGTGGAGAGGGTTTCCAGGGAGGCAAAATCCAGCCGTTGCAGCCGGCTGAAGAGATGGCGGCGTAGATCCTGGCTGACTTGCAGTGCCGGTCCCGCCAGCAGCACGTCCTGGCCGTACTGGGCAAGTTTTTGGACAAGAAACAGGGCCAGTGCCAGCCCCACGCTGCGCAACACTGTGGGGAAATCGCCGGACCCGATTGCAGGGATCAGACGGCCGGCCAGAAGGGCCAACAGGGGGAAGGACGCAACGGCCACCAGGGCGCAAAGTGCACCGGCAAGCAGGCGCCGGCGATAGGGCTTCAGCAGGGGCCACAGTCTGCGAAAGCCAGCCGGCGAAGAGGCACGCATCCAGGCAGACTACGCGGGAGGCACACCATGAAGAACAGCACAGAGAGTTCAAGGCACGCTGGATCCACCATCCAACTGGCTCAGTTTCTGAAGCTTCAGGGGCTGGTCGGCACGGGCGGGGAGGCCAAGATCCTCATTCAGCGGGGGGATGTGCGCGTGAATGGGGCGATCGAAACCCGCCGCGG
>JBBARZ010000142.1:0-3193 GCA_040399505.1 Cyanobium sp. | reverse complement strand
CAGCAGCCTGTTTCTCTTCGCCGCCCTGATCTCCATCAACCTGGCCGTGCTCAACTCCCTGCCTCTCCCCCTGCTGGATGGGGGCCAGTTCGCCCTGCTCCTGCTCGAGGGCCTGCGGGGCCGTCCCCTGCCGGAGAAGTTCCAAACCGCCTTCATGCAGTCGGGTTTTGTGCTTCTGGTGGGTCTATCGCTGGTGCTGATCGTGAAGGACACCTCCCAGTTACCCATGGTGCAGCAGCTCTTCGGCCGCTAGGCCATGCCGCGCTTCCCGAGCGCCCGCAGCCGAGCCCCCCTGCTGCTGGAGCGCCTCAAGAAGCTCTACCCCGAGGCCACCTGCGCCCTTCACTGGAATACCCCCTACGAGCTGCTGGTGGCCACCATGCTCTCGGCCCAGTGCACCGATGCACGGGTCAACCGGGTGACACCAGCCCTCTTTGAGCGCTTTCCCGACGCCGCTGCCGCCGCTGCCGCCGAACCGGTAGAGGTGGAGCCCTACGTGCGCTCCACCGGCTTCTTTCACAACAAGGCCAAAGTCATCGTGGGCGCCTCGCGCTTGCTGATGGAGCGCCACGGCGGGGAGGTGCCGGCCTCCATGGAGGCGCTGGTGGAGCTCCCGGGGGTGGCGCGCAAAACCGCCAATGTGGTGCTGGCCGTGGCCTTCGGCATCAACGCGGGCGTCACCGTGGACACGCACGTGCGGCGCCTCGCCCAACGGCTGGGCCTCACCCATCAGAGCGATCCACGCCGCATTGAGGCCGACCTGATGCAGCTCGTGCCCCAGAGCGCGTGGGAAGACCTCTCGATCCGCCTGATCCTCCATGGCCGCACCGTGTGCAAGGCCCGTAAGCCCGCCTGTGACGCGTGCTCGATCGAGGATCTCTGCCCAAGCCGTCTCAAGGGTTAGAGTTAGATGAATTCCATATTGATCCTGCTGGCCGCATGGCGAAGAAGTCGATGATCGCGCGCGACGTGAAGCGCAAGAAGATGGTGGAGCGCTTCGCCGCCAAGCGTGAGGCCCTCAAGGCCGCCATGGATGCCGCAAGCGATCCGATGGAGCGTCTGGAGATCCACCGCAAGTTTCAGGCCCTGCCCCGCAACAGTGCCCCCAGCCGCCAGCGCAACCGTTGCTGGGCCACCGGCAAGCCCCGGGGGGTGTATCGGGATTTCGGCCTCTGCCGCAACCAGCTACGGGAGCGGGCCCACAAGGGCGAACTGCCTGGCGTGGTGAAGTCGAGCTGGTAGGGCCCAAGATCCGCCCTTGGTTCTGTGGAAACTCCTGAGAAATCAAGAAACTCGGCAGGGGTGAGGCGTGAGGTGTAAGAATCAAAATGACTCAGAAGCAATAACGCCCAGTGCAAGGACAAACGCAGTCGATCTCCTTTGATGGCCGGGAGATCCGGCTGACCAGCGGCCGTTACGCCCCTCAGGCGGGCGGCGCCGTGATGGTGGAGTGCGGAGATACCGCCATCTTGGTGACAGCCACACGCTCCAATCCCCGCGAAGGCATTGATTTCCTTCCTCTCATCTGCGATTACGAGGAAAGGCTCTACGCCGCCGGACGCATCCCCGGCAGTTTCATGCGCCGGGAATCCCGCCCCCCCGAGCGGGCCACCTTGATTGCCCGTCTCATCGACCGCCCCATGCGGCCCCTCTTCCCCTCCTGGATGCGGGACGACCTCCAGATCGTGGCCACCTGCATGTCGCTCGATGAGCGGGTTCCGCCCGATGTGCTCGCCGTCACCGGCGCTTCCATGGCCACCCTGCTGGCCCAGATTCCCTTCCATGGCCCCATGGCGGCCGTACGGGTGGGTCTGCTCGGCGACGACTTCGTGCTCAATCCCAGTTTCCGGGAAATTCAGCGCAGCGCCCTCGATCTGGTGGTGGCTGGCACCCCCGATGGGGTGGTGATGGTGGAAGCCGGCGCCGATCAGCTCCCTGAGCAGGATGTCATCGAGGCGATCGACTTCGGCCTTGAAGCCGTGAACGAACTGATCAAGGCCCAGCTCTCCCTCCTCAAGGAGATCGGCCTGGAGCCGGCGGCGATCCCGGCGGCCAAGGAAACCGATGGCACCCTGCCGGCCTTCCTGGAGGGTGAATGCGCCAAAGGCATCGGCGAGATCCTGCAGCAGTTCGAGCTGAGCAAGCCCCAGCGGGATGAAAAACTCGATGCCATCCAGGCGGAGGTCACCCAGAAGATCTCCGCCCTGCCCGATACCGACCCCGTGAAGGTGGCCGTGGGCAGCCACAGCAAGGCCCTGGCCAACGGCTACAAGAGCCTCACCAAAAAGCTGATGCGGCAGCAGATCCTCAAGGACGGCCGCCGGGTGGATGGCCGCGCCCTCGATGAGGTGCGCCCCATCTCCGCCGCTGCCGGCGTGCTGCCCAAGCGGGTGCATGGCTCTGGCCTGTTCCAGCGAGGCCTCACCCAGGTGCTCTCCTGCGCCACTCTCGGCACCCCGAGCGACGCCCAGGAGATGGACGACCTGAACCCCAACAAGGAAAAGCTCTACCTGCATCACTACAACTTCCCCCCCTATTCCGTGGCCGAAACCCGGCCCATGCGCTCCCCGGGCCGTCGGGAGATTGGCCATGGTGCCCTGGCGGAGCGGGCGATCCTCCCCGTGCTGCCCCCCAAGGAAAATTTCCCCTACGTGCTGCGGGTGGTGAGCGAGGTGCTCAGCTCCAACGGTTCCACCTCCATGGGTTCGGTGTGCGGCAGCACCATCGCCCTGATGGATGCGGGCGTGCCCTTGAAGGCCCCTGTGAGCGGAGCGGCCATGGGCCTGATCAAGGAAGGCGAGGAGGTGCGCATCCTCACCGACATCCAGGGCATCGAGGATTTCCTTGGCGACATGGACTTCAAGGTGGCGGGCACCGAAAAGGGCATCACCGCCCTGCAGATGGACATGAAGATCACGGGCCTGGCCATGCCCACGATTTCCGATGCCATCAAACAGGCACGCCCGGCCCGGCTCCACATCCTCGAAAAGATGCTGGAAGCCATCGACAAGCCTCGCGACACCCTCTCCCCCCATGCGCCGCGGCTGCTCAGCTTCCGCATTGATCCGGAGCTAATTGGCACCGTGATCGGCCCTGGTGGACGCACGATCAAGGGCATCACCGAGCGCACCAACACCAAGATCGACATCGAGGATGGCGGCATGGTGACCATCGCCAGCCACGACGGCCAGGC
>JBBARZ010000141.1:0-3210 GCA_040399505.1 Cyanobium sp. | reverse complement strand
GCCATGGTGCTGATCTGGATCGATCTGGCCCAGGGGAACCGGGAAGCGGCAGCCCTGCTGGTGGCGATCAATTCGATCCTGCAGGTGTTGATCTATGCCCTGCTGGGCACGTTTTATCTGCAGATTCTTCCAGCCTGGCTGGGGCTCGACACGCAGATTGTGCGCTTTTCGTTCGGGGAGATTGCCCGGGCGGTGCTGATCTTTCTCGGCATTCCACTGGTAGCTGGTTTCCTCACCCGTTTGATCGGCGTGCGCCTCAAGGGGCCACGCTGGTATGAGCAGGTTTTCCTGCCGCGGATCGGGCCCTGGGCTCTCTATGGCCTGCTTTTCACAATTGTGGTGATGTTCGCCCTGCAGGGTCAAGCGATCACCTCGGATCCGGTTCAGGTGATCAAGGTGGCCATCCCGTTGCTGCTCTACTTCGTGCTGATGTGGAGCATCGCCTTCGCGGTGGGCAAGGCAAGCGGCCTCGACTACGCCCGTACCTCGGCCCTAGCGTTCACGGCAGCTGGCAACAACTTCGAGTTGGCGATCGCCGTGTGCATCAGCATCTGGGGGGTCACCTCCCAGCAGGCTCTAGCCGGCGTGATCGGCCCCCTGATTGAGGTACCCGTGCTGGTGAGCCTGGTCTATGTGTCGCTGTGGCTGCGACCTCAGTTCGTGGCCAGGATCAGGGGATACGGCCCCTAGGAAGGGTGGCCGATCGGAGAGGAGAAACCATGGCGCTGCTGGAGCCCACCAATCTGCTGCTGCTGGCCTGTGCGCTGATCTACGGCTTCATCGGGGAAGCACAGGAGGCGTGGATCCTGCTCGGGTTCGTGGTGGCGATCTGCCTGCTGGATGGCTGGCAGCAGCACCGCAGCCATCGGGCCCTTGCCGAACTCGCCCGCCTGTCCTCCCCCCGGGCCCGCGTGCGCCGCGAAGGGATCGATCTGGAACTGGCCCCCGAAGAGGTGCGTGTGGGCGATCTGCTGCGCCTGGAGGAAGGCGACCGGGTTGCCGCCGATGCGCAGTTGCGCGAAGGCGTTGGCCTCTGGATGGATGCCTCCTTACTCACCGGCGAATCTCTGCCGAATGCCGTCGAGAAGGCCGGAGAGTTGATCCGGGCTGGGTCGCTGGTGTCAAGCGGTCGGGGCCTGGCTGAGGTGGTCGCGGTGGGAGAGGCCACCGAGCTGGGCCGCCTCGGCCGCAGCCTCGCCACCGTCACACCGCCCCCCACCCGTCTGCAGCGTCACACCCGGAGGCTCACCGCACGGCTCACCCTGTTGGCCCTGGCTCTCTGTGCGGGCCTGGCGGTGGTGCAGGGCAGCCTCAGCGGTGACTGGAGCACGGCGCTGCTGGCGGCCTTGGCCCTGGCTCTGGCGGTGCTGCCCAACGAGATTCCCGTGGTGGTGGCGCTGTTTCTGGCGCTCGGTGCCCTGCGTCTGGCCCGGATCGGGGTGCTGGCCCGCTGGCCCGCTGCCGTGGAAAGTTTGGGCAGCGCCACGGTGCTCGCCGTCGACAAGACCGGCACGCTCACCGAGAACCGCATGGCCGTGCAGCAGCTTCTCAGCTGGCCGGCGGGTGAGCTCTGGTGTGCGGGCGCGCCCCTAGACGAACCGTGGCATCGGCTGCTGGAGCTGGCGGTGCTGGCCAGCCGTCACGATCCGGTGGATGCGATGGAGCAGGCGATCGAGCGGCTGGCGTTTGAGCAACTGCAGCAGAGCGAGCATCTCCATCCCGACTGGCCCCTTCTTCGCGAATACCCCCTCTCGCCAGATCTGCTGGTGTTTTCGCAACTGTGGTGCGCTGAAGGCGGCGGCTGGCAGATCGCCGCCAAGGGAGCGCCCGAGGCGATTGCCCAGCTTTGCCACCTCCCCCCGGAGCGCTCTACCCAGTTGCTAAAAGCTGCCGACCAACTGGCTGCCCAGGGCCTGCGGGTGCTGGCGGTGGCCAGCGGCCTGGATGGGGCACCTCGCCACCCTCAACTGCTGGAGACAACGGCGGGGGGCCGCCCGCCGGAGGACGTGCACGACTACCTGTTTGAGCCGATCGGCCTGGTGGGGCTGGCGGATCCGCTGCGGCCAGAAGTGCCGGCCGCGATCGCCCTCGCCCGAGGGGCAGGGGTGCGGGTTGTGATGATCACCGGCGACGCGCCGTTGACGGCTCGCTCGATCGCCGATCAGGCGGGGCTCCCTGGGGGGCCGGTACTGAGCGGCTCCGATCTCCAGGCCCTCGAGGCCGGCCATCCAGCGGTGCCGATGGGCGCAGGTCTTGCTGAGGTGTCGGTGTTCGCCCGGGTGCTGCCGCAGCAGAAGCTGCAGATCGTGCGGGCCCTTCAAGCGGCGGGGGAGGTGGTGGCGATGACCGGCGATGGCGTCAACGATGCCCCGGCGCTGAAGGCGGCCGACATCGGAGTGGCGATGGGCAAACGCGGCACCGCCGTGGCCCGGGAATCGGCCGATCTGGTGCTGCTCGGCGACGATTTCGGCAGCTTGGTGAAGGCGATCGCCCTCGGACGGCGTATCGAGGCCAACCTGCACCGGGCCCTGGGCTACACCCTGGCGATCCACCTGCCGATCGCTGCGGTCAGCCTGCTGCCGCTGCTGGTGCCCGGCCAAGCCCTGCTACTGCTGCCGGTACACATCGCCCTGCTGCACCTGGTGATCGATCCGGCCTGCACGGTGGTGTTCGAGGCTCTGCCGGCCAGGCCGGGTCTGATGCGCCAGCCCCCGCGGCCACCTGAAGCGCCGCTCTTCGGAGCCGCCACCTGGCGGAAGGCCCTGCTGCAGGGCGGGGTACTGGCCGTGCTAGCGCTCACCCTCGCCTGCTGGCCCGATCTCGACGTTGACGGTCGGCGCAGCCTGGTGTTCTCCCTGCTGCTGCTCGGCGGTGGCGTGCTGGTGTGGCTCAACGGGGAACCGCGCAGCCGCCTGAGCCAGTTCGGTGGCGCCATCGGGCTGGGGCTTTGGCTGCTGCTGCAGGTCTTCCCTGGGCTGAACGCCCTATTGCTTCTCCGGCCGCTTCCAGAGCTGATCCCGTTCGTGCTTTCGGTGTCGGTGCTGCTCCTGCTGGCAGGGCGTTTCTTCACCATTCAAGGCCCCGGTGCAGCCGCTACCAACTCCGACCCGCTCAGCGGGTTCTGAATCAGCGCCCCTTCCATTCCACCTCCCCCCGCTCGAGGTTGAAGATCGCCAGAACGAAGACCCCCAGAAAGAACAGCACCGGGAT
>JBBARZ010000140.1:0-3287 GCA_040399505.1 Cyanobium sp. | reverse complement strand
GTGGTGAACGTGGGCGACCAGGTGACCGTGCGGGTGCGGGAAATCGACAACCGTGGCCGCATCAACCTCACCCTGCGGGGGGTGCCCCAGGCCGAAACGCCCGTGCCGGTCTGATCCGCGGCCCCCAGGCCAGCAGCTCAAACCGCAAAGCCGGGATCGATGCGGGCCATCGCCGCGGTGGCCCGCTCACACAGCAAAGGGTGGGCCAGGCCGTGGCTGGCGATCAGGCAGCCCGCCTGGAGCCCATGGCCCCTGTTGTAGGCCAGGGGGCGGCCATCGGCATGGCTGAAGGCGCCGCCGGCGGCCCGCAGCACCGCCTCCGGGGCCGCCATATCCCAGTCCTTCGGGGCGCTCTTGCCCGAGAGGGAGATGTACACATCCGTTTCGCCTCGAAGGATGGTGGCCACCTTGCCGCCCACGCTGCCCATCGCCCGGCTGGGGCCGATCGGCAGGGCCTCTAGTAGCTGCTCCAGCCGGCTGTCGCGATGGCTGCGGCTGGCCACCAGCACCAGCTCCCCGGCTTGCTCCCGGCTGCTGAACCGTGGCGGCTGGCTATAACCAACAGGGCCCTCGCACCAGGCCACCCCCAAAGCTCCCTCCATGGAGGGGTGCAGCACCCCAAACCAGAGCTCCTGCAGCTCGGGCAACACGATCAGCCCCAGCACCGGGCTCCCCTGGTGCACCAACGCCAGATGTACAGCGTATTCACCGCTGCCTTCGAGAAAATCCCGGGTGCCATCTAGGGGATCGAGAATCCACAGCCAATCCCCTGCCAGGGGCGCCCCGCTGGCGAGCTGCTCCTTGGCCGTTTCCTCGCTCAGCAGGGTCCAGGGGGCCGCGGGGAAAGCCTCCGCCAGCCCCTCAAGCAGCCAGCGGTTCACCGCCAGATCCGCCGCCGACACCGGCCCCTCGCCTCCTTCCTCCACCGTGAGCGCCCGGGGGAAGCCATAGGGTGGCTCCTCGCCCCGGGCGTAGGCCCGCAGGATCCCCGCAGCCCCCCAGGCCAGGCGGCGCAGCTGATTCAGCAGCACCTCCCCCCGCACTCCCTCCGGAAGGGGCACATGGGGGGGCCAGGTGGGAGGAACGGCCATCATGGAAGGGAAACGGCCATTGTGCCTACGCTCAGGAGGGGCAGTATTGGAGTCGGCCGAACCCGCCCCAGGCGTGCTTTACCTGGTGGGCACCCCGATCGGCAATCTGGAGGATCTCTCCCCCCGGGCCCGGCGGGTGCTGGCGGCGGTGGATCACCTGGCGTGTGAAGACACCCGCCGCAGCGGCCTGCTCCTGCAGGCCCTGAACTGCAAGCGGCCCCTGATCAGCTTCCACCAGCACAACCAGGCCAGCCGACTCCCCCAGCTCCTGGCCCACCTAGACGCCGGCGCCTCGGTGGCCGTGATCAGCGATGCGGGCCTGCCGGCCCTCTCCGATCCGGGAGAGGAGCTGGCCGCAGCGGCCCGGCAGGCGGGGCGGAGGGTGGTGTGCATCCCTGGCCCCAGCGCCATCACCACCGCCCTGGTGGCCAGCGGCCTGCCCTGCGGCCGCTTCTGCTTCGAGGGGTTCCTGCCCCCCAAATCCCACCAGCGCCGCCAGCGGCTCCAGGAGCTCGCCGCCGATCCCCGCACCCTGGTGCTCTTTGAAGCCCCCCACCGGCTCGTGGCCCTGCTGGAGGATCTGCTGGCCGTGTGGGGCGATCGGCCCCTGCAGGTGGCCCGGGAACTTACCAAATGCCACGAGGAGCAGGTGGGGCCCACGGTGAGCGAAGCTCTTGCCCACTTCCAGGCAACCCCACCTCTGGGGGAATGCACCCTGGTGGTGGGTGGGGCGCCGCGGGAGGCACCGGCCTGGGTGGAGGCCGAGTTGCAGGCGGGCCTGGAGGCTCTGATGGCGGAGGGGCAAAGTGCCCGGGAAGCCAGCCGCCTGCTGGCGGAGCGCACGGGCCACCGCCGCCGGGATCTCTACGCCCTGTTGCATCGTCCCGCTGCGGAGGAAGATGGGGATCAATCGCCCTGAACGCCGTCCATGCTTCTCCGTCTGCGCCTGGTGTTGGGAAGCCTGGTGGGGGCGCTGGTGGTGCTGCTAGCCGTTTGCCTGGGGGCCCAGAACCTCAGCGATCGCCCCACCCTCCAGCTGGGTTTCGGCCGCACGGCTCCCCTGCCGAGCGGCTTTCTGCTGGGAGTGGCTCTGGCGGCGGGTCTGTTGAGCGGGGGAAGCGCGGCAGCGGTGGCCTTCGGCCGATCGCAGGAGGATCGCTGGTAAGAGTGAGCGCGCCTAAACCTCTGGGAGAGCGTAAAGGGCCCCTTCGATCACCACCCGGCTGATGCCCTGAGCCTGAAGGTAGGGGGCGGTGCGGCCCAGCAGGGCGGGATCGGGCAGCTTGATGACCCGCTGGGTGCGGCCGCAGTGGCGTTTGGCCTGACGGGGATTGGTAAAGAGCACCAGGGCCTGCCGGCCCTGTTCTTCCGTGGGCAACATCCCCAGCTCGGGCATCTCCGCCAGGGGCCGGGCCTGGAGTTCCACAGTTTTGTCCACCAGAAGATAGGCGCAGGAAGGCAGCACGGCCGGGCTCCAGGGGGCTGCCTGGATTTCTCGCTGGTCGTCCACCGCGATGGGCAGCACAGCCACCGTATGGAACTCCCCTGAATCCTGGAAACCGTCTTCGTCGTCGTCCTCCGCGCTCAGGAGATCGTCCTCCCCATCGTCGTCGCCGAAGTCGTCCGCGTCGTCAATCGCCAGAACCGTTCCGCTCTCAACTTCTGCGGGCCCCTCGGCTATCCCGTCCTCCAGGGCGGTGGCGGTGCTCACCTCCAGCAGGGGTTCGGGAGTGCTGGGCTCGGGGATGGAAACCCCGGGCTGGCTGCCGTCGACTGAGGGCGCCTCCGGGGCGGGATGCTGCGAGGGGGTGACCTCGTTGCCGATGGCCAGGGGGATCTGCCTGTCGCGCGTTCCCTTTTTGTGCCGTTCGTCCCGCAGGGCCCCATAGGCCTTGTCGCCCAGCTCCGCCCGCACCATCCGGGTGACCGTGGTGGAGCTGCAGCCGAAGTGATTTGCTAGGAGCTGGGTGTTCTCCCCCTCGGAAAACCGCTGTACCAGCTCCTGTTTTTGTTCGTCAGTGAGCTTGGCGGGTGCCATCGGGCTTTTCAGCACGGTTTCCCAGTGTAAGCCGTTCTTTGCTTCCCGCACTGGAGATGGAGCTGGCAGGATGGTCTCGGGCTCCCTTAGCTCAGCTGGATAGAGCAGCTGCCTTCTAAGCAGCCGGTCGATGGTTCGAATCCATCAGGGGGCGTTTC
>JBBARZ010000139.1:0-3324 GCA_040399505.1 Cyanobium sp. | reverse complement strand
TCTCGATTTCTCCCTTTGCCATCTCTGAGTTGTTTGTTTCCGTGGAGTTCAGCCAAGCGCTCCCATCCGTTGGGGCTTCCTCGTAGCTGTCGTGCCAATGATCCAGGCACCATTCCCACACATTGCCGTGCATGTCGTGCAGTCCCCAGGCGTTGGCGGGAAAGGAGCCCACGGGGGTGGTGTGCTCGCCGTCGTAATTGGCCAGCTCATCGCTGAGCGTTTCGCCAAAGGCAAACGGCGTGGTGGTGCCAGCACGGCACGCGTATTCCCACTGGGCTTCGCTCGGCAGAATGTAGTGGCGGCCCGTGGCGCGTTGGCTCAGCCGGCTGCAAAACTCCATCGCGTCGTGCCAGCTCACCTGCTCCACCGGGCGATCATCCGTGAAGGCATCATCTTTCAGAAGCCTCGTATCCCCTCCCGGCTGAAAACGGGAGGGATTCAAATTCAGCTCCCTCTCCCACCGCTCCCCCTCCCGGGGCTCCCATTGCGCCACCGCCCGCCACTGGGCCTGGGTGATGGGGGTGCGCCCTATCAGGAATTCCTCCAGCCGCACCCGATGCACCGGGCCCTCACTTTCGCTGCGCCCCTCCTCCCCCTCCGGCGAGCCCATCCAAAAGCTGCCGGCCGGGATGCGCACCATCGGCAGCTCCAGCCCGCCGGTGCGCTCCACAAACTCCTGGGTGCGGGCCCGCCAGCGCAGCAGCTGCAGAGGGGCAGCGGGGGGAGGGCTGCCGGTGGCGGAGCTGGGGGGCGCGGCCATCCCCGGGTGATGCGGTTGGTGAGCCGAGTTTAGGGAGCTGGGGCGGCTGCAGATCCATGCGCGCCAGCAGCTCAAAAATCAATGTTGGTTTTGAGCAGCACACCCACCTGGTGGAACGTTGTTCCCTCCGGCGTGTATTGCCCCAGGGGCCGGCTCTTGTAAAACAAGGCGGGGGTGATGCTGATCGCATCGCTCACTTGCCACAGGGCCCACACTTCCCACACCAGGTTGCCGTCGTTTGGAGTGGCGCCCCCCTTCAGGTGCGTGGCGAAGGGGGTCTGGCCCACCGCCATGCCAATCACATTCCCCTCAAGAAAGGCATCACGCCATTGCAAGCCCACACTCCACGACTGACTGATGCCCACCTGGCCCGCGTCGTCGGGATCCTCATAACGGGTGTGGTTCAAGCCCCATCCAGCGCTGATGGAAGGAATCCAGCCCGAGTCGTCCGGTTGCCAAAAGCCGCTCAGGCCAAAGGCGGAGGTGGTGCCCGCGAAGCCATAGCTGTCGCGCACAAAACTTGTGGCCTCGTTGATCACATCATTGCCGTTTTGGATGTGGGAGTAGATGAAGGCAACGGTCCACTGGGCATCGCTGTAGGCCAACTGCACCGTGGCCGTGCCGCCCGAAAGATGGGTGGATGAACCATCGATCAGATCCTCGCTGTCATCCACCACCAGCGCCACATAGTTGGCACTGAGGGAGAAGCCATCCAGCTGGCGCCAGATCCCGATCCCTGGCCCCACCTCCTGGTTGTAGGCCCCAGGAGCCCCATTCCTGCTGAGCACATTCAGCACGGTTTCGGCCGGATACACGCTCGGCCACACCGCCAACATGTCGTCCTGGCTCACCAATCCCCCCACCGTTAGGGTGAAGGGGCCACTGGGAAACTGATAAAACAGCCGATTCACCGACACCACCTGGGTGCTTTCCCCATCCCCCCCGGAACGGTTGAGATCATTCACCGTGGTATCGATCGACAACACATCACGGCCGCGGAAGCTGGTGTCGAGGTAGAGATCCACGTCATAAACCATCCGCACGGCTCCGGAATCCCGCCGATACTCTCGGATCCTCTCTGTGGCAGAGCCACCAAAGCCATCGGCCAGCAACTGAAAGATGGCCTGCCCCGAAAGGGTGGTGGTGGTGCTGAACGCCTGGGCCTCCAGCGCCTCCACCCTCTCCTCCTCCTTCTCCAACCGCCCCGCCACCTCAGCCAACTCCTCCTGAAACTGCTGCTGCAGCGCTTGAAGTTGATCGGTGGGCGCCGTGGCCTGCTTCAAGCAGGCCCTCAGCAGCACCGCGGCCTCCCAACGGCTGAGGGGCCCTGCCCCCCGCAGGGCGCCATCTGCCCCGCAACTCTCCCGCAAGGCTCCGTAGGCCCAATCCCCGGGGCGCAGTTCACTCCCGTGCCCGACGCTGGGCGGCGTTCCCCGTGGGGAGCCGTAGCGGGCCATCTCCGCTAGGGGCAACTCCCCCGCTCCCACCCCCAGCGGCGCCAGGGCCAACGCCAAGGCCCCCAGCCGGATGGCTCCCCTCGCAATGGCAGGCCTCTGGAAGGGGCGCATGGGGCGAGGGGGGTCCGCAACAACAGGCCAACGCAGCGATTGTGCGGCATATCTCCGCCGGCACCACCCTTGGGCGGCTCCGCATCGCGCGGCTCAGGGTTCGGTCTTCCTCTTTTCCATGCCGGTGTGCCGCACCGGGTGGGGCCAACCGGACCGCTGCCTTCGGTTGGCACCACCCAAGGCACCAGCCAAGGCCGCGAAAGTGTGTGCACCGGGGGCGATCGACGGCCCCGACCTCCTAACCCTCGCCATCCCCATCATGTTGACCCTGCGTTCCTCTTCCCCCTTCGACCTCTTCGACCGCATTGAGCAGCAGCTCAGCCAGCAACTGCACACCGCCGAGCGGGTGCCCGCCGCCGAAGTGCACGAAACCCCTGAGGCCTACGAGGTGGTGCTCGAGCTCCCCGGCGTCGACAAGGACGCCATCGACGTCAAGGCCACCGATCGCCAGCTGGTGATCAGTGCTGAGCGCCGCAACCCCCGCCAACTCCCCGTGTCTTCCGAGGCCGGTGAGCCCGTAGCCGAAGGCACCCAGCCCGTGGCCGTGGCTGAAAAGCCCAAGAGCCCGCTGATCAGCGAGTTTCGCTACGGCACCTGGAGCCGCAGCTTCCGTTTCCCCCAACCCATCGAGCGCGATGGGCTGGAGGCTCGCTACCAGGGCGGACTGCTCATGGTGAAGGCCCCTAAGGCCCAGAAAGCCACCACGGTCACCGTGAAAGTTGAAGGCTAGTGTGCAAATAGATGCGCGGAGTGGCGCGTCTGAGAACACCCCGGCCCCCGGCTCCAACCGGGGGCTTTCTTTTGGCTACGGTCTCTGCCACCGCCCACCATCCCATGGACGCCGACGCCCTTCGGGCTCTCTTCACCAAGCCCTATGGCACCCCTGGGCCCACGGCAGACCAGTGGCGCGCCCTTTACGCCGACAACGTGCACTTCCAGGACCCCACCCAGGAGCACCAGGGCATCGAGGCCTACCTCCAGGCCCAGGAGGGCCTG
>JBBARZ010000138.1:0-3469 GCA_040399505.1 Cyanobium sp. | reverse complement strand
GCCTTCTCGGGTCGCCCGTTCCCCCATCGGGCGGGAGCGCCTGCTGCGCCGGTATTCCGGATCGGGATTGTGGCGCTGCAGCTGGCGCACTGCCGTCAACGCCATGCCGGCCACCACGCCGCAACCGCTCATCAGCACCGTGCTCCAAAACAGCGCGCGGGAGGTGAGGCGCATGGTGCTGTTGGCCACGATCGCGCGCAACACCAACGCGATCGCCAGGCCGGTTGCCCCGCTCACCAGCCCCGCCAACACCACCTGCCGGCCGGAAAGGGGCGGCTGTGGGCTGCCGGTTTGACGAACCGGAGGCGGCGGTGCGCTCATGGCGCTGGAGCCTCTTCGCTGGCCGCCACCTCAGGGGAGCCGCTGCCCGTGAGCTGCTTCATCACCACATAAAACACAGGCACCACAAACAACGACAGCACGGTGGCCACCGCCAGCCCACCAAACACCACGGTGCCCAGCGAGGCCTGCCCCCGGGCGCCGGCGCCGCTCGCCAACACCAGCGGCAAGAAGCCAAACAGCGAGGAGATGGCTGTCATCAGGATCGGGCGGAAGCGGGAGCGGGCTGCGTCGGCCGCTGCCTCCAGGGCCGTGGCGCCCTCCTCCATGCGCTGGTTGGCCGTGTCGACAATCAAGATCCCGTTTTTGGCCGCCAGACCAATCAGCATCACCAGCCCCACCTGGGCAAAGATGTTGAGCACCTCGCCTCTGGCTCCCAAGAACAGCAAGGCCCCGAGCATGGCCGTGGGTACCGTCATCAGGATGATCAGAGGATCGGTGTAGCTCTCGTATTGCCCTGCCAGCACCAGATAGGCGGTGAGGATGCCCAGGGAAAACACCACGATGGCCAGGGCGCCGGCCCGAATTTCCTCTCTTGAGATGCCGGTCCAGTCAGTACTCACACCACTAACGGAGAGGTCGTCAAACAGGCGGCGAATGTCGTTGATCGCCTGGCCCGAACTCCGACCAGCGGCCGGGGTGCCCTCCACCTTGATCGCTCGAAAGAGATTGAAGCGGGGGATCACTGTCGGTCCGGTGACCGGTTGGATGGTGATGAATTCTGAGAGGGGCACCGGCTCGCCTGAGCCATTTTCCACGTACAACGTGCGCAGCTTGTCTGGCGTGGCGCGGAAGCCCGCATCTGCCTGCACAAACACCTTGCGGATTCGGCCGCTCTCGAAGGTGTCGTTGACATAAAAGGAGCCGATGTTGAAGCTGAAGGCCTGCATGGCGCGCTGAAAATCCACACCCAACGAGGCCATGCGGTCGCGATCCACCAGGATCTCCAGCTGGGGCGCCTCCGGGGAAAACTGGGTGAATACCCTGTCGAATAGCCCGCTGCCGTTGGCGCTGCCGATCAGCCTCTGAGCCGTTTCCATAAAGGCGTTGTCGCTCAGGGCGCCGCTGCTGCGATTGAGCAGCTGCATCTCAAACCCAGCCCCCGTGCCATAGCCGGGAACCGCCGGCGGCTCAATCGCGATCACCCTCGCCCCCTCGATGGAGGCGAAGCGACGGTTGAGGCGCCCCACGATGGCCTCCATCCCTTGATCCCGCCTGGGCCGCTCGCTCCAGTTGGTGGTGCCGAAAAAGAACAGGCCCCGGTTGGGGGCATTGCCGGCGAAGCTTGCCCCACTGAAGATCGCCGCGTTCTCAATGGCCTTCTCCTCCCGCAGGATCGCCGCCACCTGCTGATTGATCCGTTGCGTGGTCTCCAGCGACCCCCCATCAGGGGCTTGCACGATGCCGATGGCATAGCCCTGGTCTTCCACCGGCACGAAACCGCTGGCAATTCTGTTGAACGCCACTGCCGTGAGGGCGATGCCCGCCAAGAGGGCGCCCATGATCAGCTTGCGGTGGCTGAGCACCCAGGCCAACCCCCCCCGGTAGCCCCGCTCAATGGCCCCATAGCCTCGGTTGAACCAGCGGAAGATCAGCGGTGTCGTCCAGCCGAAAAGGCCACCTGCCATAGCGAAGGCCACGGCCGTGAGCGGGCTGGCCACTCCTGGAAGCAAGAGGCCCACCACCCCACCGGCGATCGTGAGCGGCAATCGGAGGGGCAGGCCGGTGGCCAGCCTCACCACGAAGCCCACCAGCGCCCCTGCCACCAGGGCCCCCAGAGCCGCCAGGGTGCCGCTCCCGCCGCCGGCCAGCAGCCCATACACGAAGCCCACTGCCCCGCCGGCGATGGCGTAGGCGCGGCGGCCGGGTGGATCGCTCTCCCAGCCCAGCAACAGCGCCGAGAGCATGGGCGAGAAGGTGAGGGCGTTGAAGGTGGAGATGGCGATGGCGAAGAGGATGGTGGCCGCGAATTGCTGGTAGATGGTGCCCGTGGCTCCAGGGAAGAACAGCACCGGCGCGAACACCGCCAGAAGCACCAAGGAAGTGGCGATCACCGCGCCGAACAGGCCATCCATCGTTGCCTTGGCCGCCGCTACGGCACCCATGCCGGAGTCTTTGTTGATGGAGGTGTTCTCCACAATGGTGATCGCGTCATCCACCACCAGCCCCGTGGCAAGCACCAGGCCAAAGAGGGTGAGCTGATTCAGGGTGAAGCCAAACACCAACACCCCTACAAACGACCCCACCAGGGCCACAGGAATGGCGATGGCCGGCACCAGGGTGGCCTTCCAGTCTTGAAGGAAAAGAAACAGCACCAACACCACCAGGATCACGGCATCCCGAAGGGCATTGGCGACGCCATCAATGGAGGCCCGCACAAAGTCGGTGTTGTCGATGATCTTCTGCATCGTCATCCCCACCGGCATGGTGTCGCGAAACTCCCTGAGCACCTCCTCCACCCCCCGGGACACCTCCAGCGCATTGCTGCCTGTGCGTTGGTAGATCGCCATCCCCACCGAAGGCACGCCCCGAATGTCGGTGGCTTCCACGGCGAAGGTTTCCCCCCCCAGGCTCACCCGGCCCACATCCCGCAGCCGCACCACGCCTCCATCGCCGGTGTTGCGCAGGATCAGGTTTTCGAAATCATCCGTGCTGCGCAGCCGGCCCTGCAGCTTCACCGTGAGCGTGTATCTCTGGCCTGGTGGAGCTGGCGCCCCGCCGATCTGGCCCACGGGCACGAGGCGGTTTTGGCTGCGCAGGGCCTGCACCACATCACTGGCGGTGAGCTTGTTGGCGGCCAGCCGCACCGGATCGAGCCAGAGCCGGAAGGCCAGCTGGCGATTGCCGAAATACTGCAACTCCCCCACCCCGGGCACGCGACGGATGGCATCCGTGAGGTTTTGATCCAGCAGCCCGCTGATGGTTTCCAGACTGTAGAGCTGCTTGGAATCCTCGCTGGTGAAGTTATAAACAAGCAGGATGGAGTTCGAGGCCTGATTCACCGTGATTCCCGATTGCCGCACCTCCTCCGGCAAGCTGGGCTGGGCCAGGGCCACCCGGTTCTGCACGTTCACTTGGTTGATGTCGCCATCACTGCCATTGGCAAAGGTGACCGTGATGGCGCTGCTGC
>JBBARZ010000137.1:0-3507 GCA_040399505.1 Cyanobium sp. | reverse complement strand
TGGGCCTGCTTTTTGGCTCCAATCTAGGTCGGCTGCCAGGGCATCTCACCACTGCTGGAGTTGCTGCATGGCCGTGATCGCCAACGCCTCTGGATCCACCCCATCGGCGGTCGCTGATGGGCGATCTACAGTTCCACCTTTGATGCGGCTTTCCTCCTGATGGCACGCCTCCGGCCCTGGTTCGTCCGCTCCGCACCCCTCCTGGTTTTGATCGGGGGAGGGCTGCATGGGGCCCTGCCAGAGCCCGCCAGTGCCGGCCCGCTGGTGCGACGTGCTCAGGAACGAAAAGCTTGCCAGGAGTTCGCCACCAAGCTTCAGGAGGCCGGGGGCAACACCCCAGCCGCCCAGCAGGTGTATCAGCAGGGGGTGCTGCAGCTGGTGGCCCGCTTCGGGGAAAACCCCTGCACCGACATTCCAGCTCCCAATGCCACTGGTGCGGCCCCCCCTGCCACAACGGTGCCCACCGCCCCAAGCCCTGCCAGCGCATCCACCACACCTGCCACTCCTGCGGCCAACCCCCAGCAGCAACAGGCCTGCCAACAATTCGCCGGCAAGGTGCAAGCCGCCTCGGCCAGTGGTGGTACGGCGGCAGCCCAGCAGACCTATGCCATGGGCCTGCAGAAGCTCACGGGAATGTTTGGCAGCAATCCCTGCCCCACTGTGAAGCCGCCTCAGTGAGCGTCAACTTCACCCCGGCGGAACTCACGCCGGTCGACTGGCTGCAGCTCGTCCATCCGGTGGTGATTATCCTGTTCGTCTACCCGGTGGTGGGAGCCACGATCCGGTTAGCAATCCTGGTGCGGGAACGGCGGCTCGACATCAACCCCATCGCGCCCACGGTGCCCATGGAGCATGTGGATCACGGGCGCTGGGTCACCACCGGCACCGTGGTAGCGGTGCTCCTGGCTCTAGCCGCCAATCTGGCCCGCAATGGTGCCTTAGACGCCACGGCCCCGCTGCTGCTGCCTGCGGCCGTGGCGTTGGCGGGCTGCCTGGCCCTCTGGCGGGCGCGGCGCCCCGCAGCCCGGGCCACGGGTGCCCTGCTCAGCTGGGGGGCGCTGATCCTGCTGGTGGTCCAGCCCCCACTGTGGTTCCAGGGCATCCGCCCGTGGGAGAGGATCTGGGGCAACCATGCCATCAGCGGCGTGCTGCTCTGCGGCCTGCTGCTGTTCGCCATGGCAGCCGCACCAGAGATTCGCAGCCGTCCGGCCTGGCGGCGCCTGCACACCGGAGCAGCCTTCCTCACTGCCCTGCTGTTGGCCGTTCAGGCGCTCAGCGGGAGCCGCGATCTGCTCACCCTCCTCTGATTGCCCTCCCTCCTGGAAGAGCTATGCCTCCGAGGCCAGCGCTCGACGGAGATATCAGCACTTCCTGTTGTGTCGTTGTCCTGGCCGCCAACAGCCTCTCAGCGCAACACGATGAAGCCAGACATTGAGGTCTGCATCCCGTGCACCTGAGCATCGGCTGCCAGTTGGAGCTGGGCTGCGAACAGGCCACACCCCTACTGGTTCTGGTCCACGTCCACAGCAGCCTGGTGCCGGCTCTGGTCGGGCCGGAACACCTCCATGTTTGTCCTGAAAGCCCCTACGAGGTGCTGACCGACCAGATGGGGAATCGCTGGTGTCGTCTACTGGCTCGGCCGGGTCGAAACAGCTTGGGATACATCACCCGCATTCAAGTGCCCGATCACACCGATCCGGTATGGCCCCAGATGGGCCCGTGTCCGATTGAAGCCCTGCCCATCGAGACCTACCGGTTCCTTAACGCCAGCACCTATTGCGACACCCTGTCCCTGATGGATCAGGCCTGGAACACCTTCGCGGGGATCGCTCCTGGATGGCCCCAGGTGCAGGCCATCTGCGACTGGGTGCATGAACGCATCCGCTTCAGCTACGGCTCCTCTCAACCCCATCAGACCGCCAGCCAGTCGGCGGCTTCTGGAACGGGCGTCTGCCGCGACTTTGCCCATCTCGCCATTACCCTCTGCCGCTGCCTAAACCTTCCCGCCCGCTACTGCACTGGCTATCTGGGCTACACCGGCATTCCGCTGGGGGAGGCTCCCGTGGATTTCTCCGCCTGGTTTGAGGTGTTCCTGCAGGATCGCTGGGTCGTGTTCGACGCCCGACACAACATTCCCCGATGCGGCCGAGTGCTCATCGCCCGGGGGAGGGATGCGGCCGATGTGCCCTTCCTTCGCTCCTTTGGAACCCATCAGCTCACCGGCCTCCAGGTGATCACGGGCACCTGCGCGCCGGAGCTTATGGGGTAGGACGGAGCACCGGCGCGGCGGAAGCTGGGGTCCCATCCCGCACCGTGATGGGGAGCCCTTCCACACCCGCATACACCACCACAATCACCGCAGACTGAGGGCCCAGGCTTTCGCCGTGGTGGATCCGGTTCACCACCTCCACCAGGGCATCACCGCTCTCGAGCAACTTGCTTCTGCCATCCTCCATCACCACCTTCAGGCGCCCCTGCAGCAGCACCCCGGCGTTGATCACCGGGTGGTGGTGGGGGTCCAGGCGCACACCGGGCGGAATGCTGATGCGCAGCACGGTGACCTGCGGTTGGCCACCGGGATAGGGGGGCAGCCGAGTGCCTGACCAGTCTTGCGTGCTGCGAGCGAGCGTTTCAACACGCACTCCGCGGGCCGTACCGCCATGGCCCTCGTCGAAAGCGAGGGCCGGTGCCAACAGCGCCGTGCTCAGGCCGAGACCAACCAGCGCGGGAAGCGAGATGAGGCGATGATCCATGCTGCCCGTATCTTCACTCTGACCGTAACTAATCCGCAGTGAAGAAGCAGGAGCGTGCCGCCTTGATCCTGCAGCGGCTCGAGGAGCAGTACCCCGAAACGCCGGTGCCCCTCGATCACCACGATCCGTTCACGCTCCTGATCGCGGTGCTGCTGAGCGCCCAGTGCACCGACAAGAAAGTGAATGAGGTAACGCCAGCGCTGTTTGCCGCCGGGCCCACCCCTGCAGCGATGGCAGCCTTGAAAGAAGCCACGATCCTGGGCCACATCCGCCAGCTGGGGCTGGCCCATACCAAGGCAAAAAACGTGAAGCGGCTGGCCGAGTTGCTGCTGGAGCGTCACGCGGGCGAGGTACCGCCCAGTTTTCAGGCTTTGGAGGCCTTGCCGGGGGTGGGGCACAAAACAGCGAGCGTGGTGATGGCCCAAGCCTTCGGGGTGCCGGCTTTTCCCGTGGATACCCACATCCATCGCCTGGCCCAGCGCTGGGGCCTGAGCAGCGGCGTGAGCGTGGCCCGCACTGAAACCGATCTCAAGCGCCTCTTCCCCCGTGAGGCCTGGAACAAGCTCCACCTTCAGATCATTTTCTATGGGCGCGAGTTCTGCACGGCACGCGGTTGCGATGGCACGATCTGCCCACTGTGTAAGGAGCTGTATCCCAAGCGCCGGCAACCGGTGCATTGGCTCAAGGCTTGAGCCCAACCCCAAACAAAAAGCCCCCACCATGTGGTGGGGGCTTCAAGGATCCAGCAGGTAGT
>JBBARZ010000136.1:1253-3510 GCA_040399505.1 Cyanobium sp. | reverse complement strand
GGCCTGCGCTTTTTCACCGTCTACGGCCCCTGGGGCCGGCCCGACATGGCCCTCTTCCTCTTCACCCGGGCCATGCTCGCCGGGGAGCCCATCGATGTGTTCAACGAAGGGCGCATGGTGCGCGACTTCACCTACATCGACGACATCATTGAAAGCCTGGTGCGGGTGCTCGACAAACCCGCCACCCCTGACCCCACCTTCGATCCCGCCGCCCCCGATCCCGCCACTAGCTGGGCGCCCCACCGGGTGTTCAACATCGGCAACTCCAACCCCACCCCCCTGATGGCCTACATCGAAGCCATCGAGGCTGCCCTCGGCACCACGGCCCAGAAGCGCTTCCTGCCCATGCAGCCCGGCGATGTGCCCGCCACCGCCGCCGACACCACCGCCCTCGAAGCCTGGACCGGCTTCCGCCCCAACACCCCCGTGCGGGAGGGCGTGGCCCGCTTCGTGGCCTGGTATCGGGAGTTCTACGGGGTCTGAGGGCCCCGCCGCCGGGGGGATCTGTTTTTTTCGGGTGTGGTTTGGCGCCCCGCGCTCCCTTCCCACCCCGTTTTGCGCCACAGCTGGCGCCGCCACGACACGCTTTGCATGCTTCCCTGAGTCGGTTGGGAAGTGTTCAGGGATGACGATCCTGGTGACCGGGGGCGCCGGCTACATCGGCAGCCATGCGGTGCGCGCCCTCCAGCGGGCCGGCATGGCCGTGGTGGTGCTTGACAACCTCGTTTACGGCCATCGGGCCATCGCGGAAGAGGCTCTCCAGGTGCCCCTTGTGGTGGGCCAGGTGGGCGACCGCGACCTTCTTGATCGCCTCCTGCAGGGCACCCATCCCGCCTGTGCCACGGGCGAGCCCGTTCAGGCCGTGCTCCACTTCGCCGCCTACGCCTATGTGGGCGAGAGCGTGGTGGATCCGGCCAAGTATTACCGCAACAACCTGGGCGACACCCTCACCCTCTTGGAGGCTCTCGTGGCGGAGGGGCGCCGCCGGGGAACGGCCGTGCCGATCGTGTTTTCCAGCACCTGCGCCACCTATGGCGTGCCCGAGCAGGTGCCCATCCTGGAAACCACCCCCCAGCACCCCATCAACCCCTATGGCCAGAGCAAGCGCATGGTGGAGCAGCTGCTCACCGATTTCGCCGCCGCCTATGGGCTGCCGAGCGTGATCTTCCGCTATTTCAATGCGGCCGGCGCCGATCCCGCCGGCGACCTGGGCGAAAACCACAACCCCGAAACCCACCTGATCCCCCTGGCCCTCGATGCCATCACGGGCCGGATCCCCTGCCTGCAGATCTTCGGCGACGACTACCCCACACCCGATGGCACCTGCATCCGCGACTACATCCACGTGGGCGACCTGGCCGATGCCCACCTCCTCGGCCTGCATTGGGTGGTGAGGGAGGCCGAACGCCTGCGGGAGGACGGCCCTGAGGCCACCACCGCCCCGGCCGTGTTCAACCTGGGCAACGGCAAGGGCTACTCCGTGCGGGAGGTGATCCAGGCCGCTGAGGCCGTGACGGGGCGTGCCGTGCCCACCAAGATGGCTCCCCGCCGCCCTGGGGATCCCCCCGTGCTGCTCGCCGCCGCCGAAAAGGCCCAGCAGGAGCTGGGCTGGCAGCCCCGCTACCCCGAACTGGAGGTGATCCTGGCCCACGCCTGGGCCTGGCACCAACGGCTCCATGGACCCGGCCTATGTGCGGACTGATCGGGGAGATCCGCTGGCACCAGCCGGCTTGGCCCCAACCCCTGGAGCCTCTGCGCCATCGGGGTCCGGATGCGGAAGGCACCTGGCATAGCCCCGATGGCCACTGCTGGCTGGGCCACACCCGCCTAGCGATCCTCGATCTCACGGCGGCCGGTGCCCAGCCGATCACCAGCCACTGCGGCCGCCTCACCCTGGTGTTCAACGGGGAGATCTACAACCACCTGGACGCCCGCCCGGGGCTGGCCTTCCAGGCTTGGCGCGGCCACAGCGACAGTGAAACCCTCGTGGAGGGCCTGGCCCAGCACGGGGCGGTCTTTTTGGATCAGCTCTGCGGCATGTTTGCCTTTGCGGCTTACCACCACGAGCGCCAGGAGCTGCTGCTGGCCCGCGACCGGCTGGGCATCAAGCCCCTCTATCTCCAGGCGGTGGACGGGGGGCTGCGCTTCGCGTCCGAGCGCCGGGCCCTGGATCCCTCCCCCCCGCTCACGCCCCAGCAGGTGAGCCAGATGCTGGCCTGGGGGCACCTCAGCACCCCCATGGGGGTGGCGCTGCCGA
>JBBARZ010000136.1:0-1153 GCA_040399505.1 Cyanobium sp. | reverse complement strand
CCCCGCCGCTACTGGCCCTCTCCAGCCCCCTCCGCTTGGAGCCCCCTGCCGATCGCGTCGGCTGCGGAGGCCCGCGCCCAGGTGCGCACCCTGCTGGAGCAGGTGGTGCAGGAGCACCTGCTGGCGGATGTGCCCGTGGCCTGCTTCCTCTCCTCCGGCCTGGATTCCGGCATCCTCACGGCCCTGGCCTGCCGCTTCCAGCCGGGCCGCATCGCCAGCTTCACCGTGGCCTTCGCCGGCGCTCCGGAGGATGAGAGCGCCCTGGCGGCCGAGATGGCCCGCCACTGCGGCAGCACCCACCACGAACTGCGCCTCAGCGACGACCAGGCCCTGGCCTGGATCGCTGACGGCCTCGCCGCCATGGATGGCCCCACCGCCGATGGCATCAACACCTATCTGGTGAGCCGTGCCGTGGCGGCCCAGGGCATCAAGGTGGCCCTCAGCGGCCTGGGGGCCGATGAAACCTTCGGCGGCTACCCCGCCTTCCACCTGGTGCCGAGGTTGCGACCCCTGCGCTGGCTGCCCGGCCCCCTCCGCCGCCAGCTGGTGCAACGCGCCGGCTCCCGGCTCCAGCCCAAGCTCGAGGGCCTGCCAGCCTGGGACCGGTGGAGCGTGGGCCTGGCCCAGCGCCGCTACTTCGGCAATCGGGATCTGGCCGCGGCGGCAGCCGCTCCCCTGGCCTGGCCGGAGCCACCCCCCGTGCCGGCCCTCCAGGGCCATGGCCAGATCGGCTGGGCGGAACTCTTCGGCTACTGCGAGCCCATGCTGCTGCGCGACAGCGATGTGTTCAGCATGGCCTCCAGCCTGGAGCTGCGCGTTCCCTTCCTCGACCACCGCCTGGTGGAGCTGGCCCTGCGCCTGCCCCAGCGTTTCCACGGACCCGCCAAGGGCCTGCTGCGGGAAGCCTGCCGCGATCTCTTTCCCCCCAACTACCTCAACCGCCCCAAGCAGGGCTTCACCCTGCCCATGCGCCCCTGGATGCTGGGCCCCCTGCGGGAGCTCTGCGAGAACCGCATCGAGCGGCTGCAGGCCAGCGGCTGGCTCGATCCCCTCTGGGTTCGCCGGCAATGGCAGGCCTTCGAAGCCGACCAGCTGCGCTGGACCCGGGCCTGGAACCTGGTGGTGCTCGGCGAGTTCGCCCGGCGGGTGGAGG
>JBBARZ010000135.1:0-3514 GCA_040399505.1 Cyanobium sp. | reverse complement strand
AGCAACACGGGGCCATCGCTGCAGATGCGCAGGCAGTCGGCCTTGCTGCGCAGCACGATGCCGCCGGGGCGATCGGGTTGCTCGAGCCCCAGCTCGCGCACCAGGCGCTTGAGGATGTTCCAGCTGGCGGCGCCCACGGCGGGATCGGGGCAGCAGAGCGGCTTGCTCGGCGTGGCGCAGAGCAGCAGGTGGTGGGAGACGGCAATCACGCCGGCAGCGCCGCCGGCGCCTTGGCGCTCAGCCGGGCTGCAGCCTCCCGCACCGCCTCCCGCGCCCAGGTGTCCACCGCCACCACGTCGGACAGGGAGGGATGGGCCATCAGATCGGCCTTGTGGCGCTCGCATACCCGCTCAATCAGCCGCGGGATATCCAGGAAATGCACCCGCTCCTCTAGGAACAGGGCCACGGCCTGCTCGTTGGCGGCGTTCATCACCGCCGGCATGGTGCCGCCCGCCCGGCCTACGGCGTAGGCCAGCTCCATGCAGGGGTAGCGGGCCGGGTCGGGCCTGCGGAAGGTGAGGGTCCCCACCTCGGTGAGATCCAGGCGCCGCCAGGGCGTGGCGATCCGTTCGGGCCAGCTCAGGCAACACAAGATCGGCAATTTCATGTCGGGCCAGCCCAGCTGGGCCAGCACGGAGGAATCGGCCAGCTCCACCATCGAATGGATGATGGATTGGGGGTGGATCACGATCTCGATGTGGTCGTAGTCGAGCCCAAACAGATAATGGGCCTCGATCACCTCCAGGCCCTTGTTCATCAAGCTGGCGGAATCCACCGTGATCTTGCGGCCCATGCTCCAGTTGGGATGGCTGGTGGCATCGGCCACCGTGGCCTTGGCCAGATCGGCCGGAGCCCAGTCGCGGAACGCCCCGCCGCTGGCCGTGAGCTGGATTCGGCGCAGGCCCGGCGTGGGGCGGCCGATGCACAACCGGGCCGTGTCGGGCCAGGGGGTGCCCTGCAGGCACTGGAAGATGGCCGAGTGCTCCGAATCGGCCGGCAGCAGCCGGCTGCCGCTCTTCTCCAGCTCCGGCAGCACCACAGGCCCGGCGGCGATGAGGGTTTCCTTGTTGGCCAAGGCCAGGTCTTTCCCGGCCCGAATCGCCGCCAGGGTGGGCAACAGGCCCGCGCAACCCACGATGCCCGTCACCACCAGATCGGCGGTGGGCCAGGCGGCGGCGGCCTCCAGCCCCTCATTCCCCCCCAGGATCTGGGGCATCCGGAGCGGATGCCGCTGGGGCTCCAGCGACTTCAGACGCTCCTGAAGCCTCGCCACCTCCTCCCCATCGGCCAGCGCCACCACCTCGGGCTGGTGCCTCAGGATCTGCTCGATCAGCAGATCCAGGTTGCGGTTTGCGGTGAGGGCCACCACCTGGAAGCGATCGGGATATTCCTCCACGATCTCCAAGGTTTGGGTGCCGATGGAGCCCGTGGAGCCCAGCACACTGATGGCCTTCATCTCACCCTCTCCGCCGGCGAAGGTGCCCAGTCTCCCACCGCCTGCGGCGGGCCGACGCGGTTGACTGGGCCCAGCGGAGTGCATCCCATGGCCTGGCTGGATCGCTGGAACTTCATCGCCCGGGCCCGGCTAGAGCGGGAGCTCTGGGACGCCTTCGAGCGGGGGGAGGATCCGGAGGCCCTCGTGGCCCAGGCGGCCCAGGAGGCGGAGGGAGGGGGCGACGAGCAGCGCTTTCGCCTGGAGGTGTGGCGCAGCACTCTGGTGCGGATTCGCAAAATTGAAGCGCTCATGCAGGATCAGCGGCCACCAGCAGGGCCACCGCCAGGCTCGTCGCCAGCCCCGCCCCCGCCCGCAGCAGATCCAGACTGAGATCCAGCAGGCTCGCCCGGGCCGGACGCCCCAAACCCCGCCAGCCCAACCCCAGCTCCCGGCCCGCCAGCAGCCCCAGGAACAGCCAGGAGGTGCTCATTGGCAGTCGATTGCCCCCCAGAAAGGCCAGCAGCACCAGGCTGTACAGCAGGCTAATCACCGTGGTGGAGCGAGGATCCTCCACCCGGCTCTTGCTGGCCAGCCTCCCCTGGATGGGCCCCCCGCCCAGACCCACCACCAACCCCACGGCGCCGCAGAGCACCACCAGGCTGACGAGCAGTTCTGGCAGGGTGAGCTGGCGGGGCAGATAGACATAAATATTGGCCAGATCCTGGATCAGCCACTGGCTCCAGAGGGCCCCTGTGGCCAGCCACAGCAGGGCGAGCCAGAGGGTGGGGCCCGTTGCCGGAGATGCGGGGTTTGTGGAGGGCGCAGCGGGATCTGTGGAGAGCCCTGGTTCTGCCCGTGTGCTCTCGAGCCAGGGTGAGAGGAGGCCATAGACCACGGCGGCCACAAGAAAGGCCACCCCATAGCCCACCAATGATTTGCGCAGCATTCCCCCCAGCTCCAGGGGGGCCACGGCCGTGAGCACCAGGAAGGAGGTGCTCACGGGCAGGCCGAAGCGGGTGAGGGCCAGCAGAGTGAGCAGGGGCAGCAGATCGATCCAGCGCCACCGCTCTGGGAGGGGAAAGCGCTCCAGCCGGCCCCAGGCCGGATCCCCTCCGCCGGCCCACCAGCTCAGCAGGAGCACAACGCAGAGCACCCCGGCGAGGAACAGCCCCTGGCCCAGCCGGCTGCTCCTCCAGCGCTGGGCCGCGAGAAACGGTCCCAGGGTCTGGAGGGCGTCATTGCCCATCACCGCCAGGCTGGCCAGGCCGAAGGCCACCAGCGGCAGGGGGCTCACTCCCGGATCCAGACCGTGACCCCGCCGGGTTTGTCCACCAGCTCTACCCCCTGATCCCGCAGCTCGGCCCGGATGCGATCGGCCTCCGCGAAGTTGCGGGCCGCCTTGGCCGCTTTGCGCTGCTCCACCAGGGCCTCGATGGCCTCCGCCGCCAATCCCTCCCCTGCCGCCGCCGGGCTCTCCTCTTCTGCCTGCAGCCCCAACACCCCCGCCAGCTCCACCAGCAGCTGCCATCGGGGCTGGAGCTCCCGCTGGGTGGCCGTGGGCGGTTCATTGATCTGCAGCTGGTTGGCCAGGGCCCGCAGGGGGCGGGCCAGCTCAAACAATTCGCCCAGGGCGGCGGAGGTGTTGAGGTCATCGTCCATGGCGGCGATGAAGCGCTCCTGGCTGCCGGCCAGCTCAGGGCCCAGGGCGTCGGGCTCCAGGCCCTCGGCTCCGGCCCAGCCCAACACCTCTCCATGGCGGGCCACCAGGGAGAGGGCTCCGTTGAGGCCCTTCCAGCCGGTGGCGGCCGCCTCCAGCGCCGCTGCCACAAAATCCAGCGGCTTGCGGTAGTGGGCCTGCAACACGAAAAAGCGCAGGGTCATCGGGCTGACGCCGCTCTCCAGCAGGGCTCGGATGGTGGTGAAGTTGCCCAGGGATTTAGACATCTTCTCCCCGCCCACATTCACCATGCCGTTGTGCAGCCAGTAGCGGGCTAGGGGTTTGCCGCTCGCCGCCTCCGATTGGGCGATCTCATTTTCGTGGTGGGGAAAGATCAGGTCGGCCCCGCCGAGGTGCAGATC
>JBBARZ010000134.1:0-3630 GCA_040399505.1 Cyanobium sp. | reverse complement strand
CGATCCTCCATCAACCCCATGCTGCTGGCATGGCTCGCCACAAGGGGCACCCCGCAGCGCTGCTCCCTCAACACGTCCTTCAGCAGGTTCAGTCCCCGGGGTGGGGGTTGGTCGCTTTCATCGATGTGCAGATCGATGGCGCAGCCTTCCCGCTCCGCCAGGGCCAACAGGGTGAGTAGGCCTACCCGCTCCAAGCCCACCTGGCTGAAGGGTGGCCCGAGCACCCCTCCCAGGAGGCCTCCCAGGGCCCCAACCCGGCGGGCCAGTTGTTCCCCCTCCCGACCCAGCCAGTGCTCGATCGGCACCAGGGCCACCAGTTGCAGGTCCACCCGTCCAGCCCAGCGCTGGCGGGCCTGGCCCAGCACCTCCCAGCACAGGTCTGTCCAAGGGCCAAAACTATCGATGTGGCTGCGGATAGCTCGCAGCCCATAGCGCCAGGCCTGCTCCAGGGCTCGCTCCACCCTGGCAGCCACCTGATCGGGGGTGCGCTGGCCAGCCTCCAGCATATTGATGCGGAGGGCTTCGCCGATGGAGCCGGCCCGGTTGGCATGAATCGGTGCGGAAAACGCCTTGTCGAGATGGGCGTGAGCTTCCACCAGGGGGGTGAGAGCCAGGGGGAGGCCATGGCTGGGTTCCGGTCCCCCGTAGGGATCCAACCCGATGAGTTGGCCCTCCTGGTGGCTGAGGCACACCCGCACCAAACCATCCGCATCGGCCGGGGGTAGGGGGAGGGTGGGATCGATCAGGCTTCGGGGGATGGCCAGAGGAGGGAGCTGGTTCAACGGCCGTCCCTGGGGTCTTGGGGCTCACGGGCCTGCAGCAGGAGGAATTGGCCGGCCCCCGCCAAGGTGGTGGCCTCGTAGCGGGGGAGACGCAGGTTGGGCACCTGGCGCAACCCGGGGAGCAGGGCCGCCAGGTCCAATTCCGTGCGATACACACTGAAGAGCCCCAAGTTGCTGCGCCGGGTGTTGGCCTGCACCAGCCTGCCGAGGATGGGCTTCTGGGATCTCACCAGCTCGGGGCAGTGGCGGATGAGAAGCCCTCCAAGCATCCCGCTCAAGCCATCGTTCTGGCAGAGCTCCTTGGTGAGAAGGCTGATGAGCTGGTTGCCGCCGAAATCGGCAAAGGCCGCCGGCCCTGGATTGGTGATCACCAGACCTGCCGTCAGAGCGGTGCCCATCAAAGCCAGCGGCACAAATCGGGAGACCGGCTTCACCGGTGGGGCTCCAAAGCAAGTTCACCTTGGCAGAGATGTCCAGGTGGCGCGCCCCCTTGGTGGTCTGGGCGTCAAGTGGTAAGTTCGTTTCACCACGGCGGGCGTCGCCAAGTGGTTAAGGCAGCGGCTTGTGGCGCCGCTATTCGGGGGTTCGAGTCCCCTCGCTCGCCCTTCTTTTCTCTCACCCTCCCGGTGCGCCCCCTCTCAACGGTTTGAACCGTTGAAGGGCGCCCCCAAGAGCGCCTCCAGCAGCCCGTCACCCCCGTGCCGCACAGGATCAGTGCAGGGCAATCCCGTGAGGGCGCTGACGGCCTCCAGAGCCCCCGCCACCTCTTCTTCCGGCAGGTGGGCCGTGTTGAGGGCGATGGCCCCCACCTTGGGGCCAGCCATGGTTCGGTCGGGGCGGGCGAGGGCCGCCAGACCCTCCACCACGGCAATCAACTCCGGCAGCGGCGGCAAGGCCACATGGGGGGCATTGCGCACAACGGTCTGGCCGGCCCGGTGCACCAGCAGCAGATGGGTGGGTTGACTGCCCCGGAGCAGGGGGAGGGTGGCGGTGGAACCCGGATGGCAGAGGGAGCCCTGCCCCTCCACCAGCACGAGGGTTTGGGGGGTGGCCCCAGCCGCGGCCTGGAGCACGGCCTGCTCCACCGCCCCGGCCGCATAGTCGACCCGCACCGCATCGAGGGCCACGCCCCCCCCGCTGATCAGAATCCCCGCCTGGCCTGTGCCCACGAAACGGGGGTCCAGGCCCCGTTTGCCGGCGGCGGCTTGGAGTTCCAGGCAGGCGCTCATCTTGCCCACCGACATGTCCGTGCCCACGGCCAGCAGGCGCCGGCAGGGCAGCTGGGCCGCCTGGGCGGAGGCCACCGAAAGCCGGGCCGGCTCCTGCCGCAGATCCCAGATCCAAGCGCCCGGCTGCAGCCGGGCCGCCAGCTCCCCGTCCTCCCCCAACCGGGTGTGCAACCCGCTGGCCACCGAAAGGCCGGCCTCCAGGGCCGCCAGCAGATCAGCGCGCATCGCCGCAGGAAGCAGCCCCCCGGCGGGCGCCAGCCCCACCACAGCCACGGTGTCCTCCGGGACCGGCAGCAAGGGCAGGGCCTCCTGGAGGTTGGCTACCACGGGCACCTCGCGGGGAATCCCCGTGAGGGCCTGGAGATTGGCGCCCCCGTGGGCAGGATCCACCACCGCCAGAATCGGCCCCTCGCGGTAGCGGAGCATGGCCAGGCCGGTCTTGCCGCTCAGGTTGTCGAGGCCATGGTGCTGCAGCAACACCACTGGGGCATCAGCACGGAGCATGGGAGGGTGCCAGGGGTCCATCCTGACCCAACACCACCCCCAGGCCCGGCCCCGGGCCCGGAAGCACCCGATCACCCTCCAGCCGGGGGCCGCTGAAGGGATCATCAAGAAGGTTGAGGTGACTGTCGAGGTCGGGCCAGCGCACAAGCGGCAGCAGCTGAGCTGCGGCCCCATTGAGCAGGCGGCTGTCGGAGTAGCAGCCCACCATCACCTCCAGCTCCAGGCGCCGGGCCACCTGGGCCATCAGCAGGGCCTCGGAGAGGCCCCCACTTTTGAGCAACTTGATGTTCACCCCATCCACGTAAGGGGACAAGCGCATCACGTCCGCCAGGTTCCAGCAACTCTCATCGGCCACCAGGGGGATGGGGCAATCCAGCTCAAGGGCGGCAAAGGCGGCGGCATCGTCCTCCGGGTCGGGGAGGGGTGGCAGGGGTTGCTCCACCAACACCACCTGGGCCTCCGCCAGCCAGCCCACCATCTCCCGGGCCTGGTCCAGGGTCCAGCCACCATTGGCATCCACCTGAAGCTCGGCGGCCACCCCCGTGGCCGATTGATGGGCCTCTAGGGCCGTGGTCACCGCCCGCACCAGGGCCCGGTCGTGCTCCAACCCCTCCGGGCTGCCCAGCTTGAGCTTCACCCGGCTGGCCGGCAGGGCCTGGCACCAACGCTCCAGGCGCTCCACCACGGCCGGCACCGTCCCCAGCCCCAAGGTGACACTGGTGGCCGTGGCGACAGCCGGATCCAATCCCCAGAGAGCCCCCACCCCGGTGCCGAGCCGTTGGCCCCACCAATCCAGGAGGGCTAGATCCACCGCACAGCGAGCGGGGGGCGAGAGGGGCGCCAACAGGGGCTCGAGGGCTTGGCGGGGCTGGGGATCCCGCCCCTCCAGCGCTGGGATCAGGGCCTCCAGTTCGGCGGCGATCGCCTCGGTGTCGTAGTGGCGGTGCCCCGTGTCAAAGCCACCGGTTTCCCCCATCCCGGTGAGGCCGTCGTGGTGGATCGTGAAGAGAACGTGTTCCACCGCCGCCGTGGTGCCCCGGCTGATGGTGAGCGGCACGGCCTTAGTGAGGGCAAAGCGTTGGAGGCGGCAGCGCATCGGGTGGCCATCCCAGCGG
>JBBARZ010000133.1:0-3678 GCA_040399505.1 Cyanobium sp. | reverse complement strand
CTCCACGAGGAACTGCTGGAGCGCTGGCAGCAGCAAAAGGAGCAAAGCGCCGAGCTGCAGGAGCTCAGGCGCCAAGAGCTGGAGCGCTCGATCCGCTCCGGCCAGGGGGAGGTGCGGCGGCTGATCCGGCGCCTCCGCCAGGCCGGAAGGGCCCAGCCCGCCGAAGCGGGAGAAGCGGCCCGGCAGGTGGGCCAGCGGCTGCGAAAGCTGGAGGAGGCCCACCGGCCCCCGCCGGAGCGGCGGGAGCACCGGGGCTGGCTGCCGAAGGTGGGCGAGCGGGTGCGGGTGCTCTCGTTGGGCAAGGCGGGGGAGGTGCTGGCCCTCTCCGACGACGGCCGGGAACTTACCGTGCGCTGCGGCGTGATGCGGCTCACATTGGAAGTCACCGCCATCGAGGGCCTGCATGGCGAGAAGGCCACCCCACCGGAGCCGCGCCAGCCCGTGGTGGCCATCCGCAGCCGCCGCAATCCCGCCAGCCGGGGCCCGGAGGTGCGCACGGAAGGCAACACGGTGGATGTGCGCGGCCTGCGGGTGCACGAGGCGGAGGCGGCGGTGGAGGAGCGGCTGCGGGGGGCGAATGGCCCGGTGTGGGTGATCCACGGCATCGGCACCGGCAAGCTCAAGCGGGGCCTGCGTGCCTGGCTGGAAACGGTGCCCTACGTGGAGCGAGTGAGCGACGCGGAGCAGGGCGATGGGGGGGCTGGCTGCAGCGTGATCTGGGTGAAATGAGGGGCTCGTAACCCATCCGCAGATCTTCCCCCCAAATGAACCAACCCCTGGCCATCCTGGAGGTGCCATCTGATCCACTATGAGCTTGGCCCCCTCAGCCCTCTTCCAGCACGGCGTCGCCAGCGGCGATCCCCTCCAAAACCGAGTGATCCTCTGGACCCGGCTCACCACCCCAGACGCCGCCGTGCCGGTGACCTATGAGGTGGCCACCGACCCGGCCTTCACCGCTCTGGTGGCCCAGGGGCAGGCGGAGGCCCACGCCAGCGCCGACCATACGGTGCATGTGGATGCCTCTGGCCTGGCCCCCGACTCCCTCTACTACTACCGCTTCCAAGCCCAGGGTCAAACCTCCCCCACCGGGCGCACCCGCACCCTGCCAGGGCCTGGCGTCCGCCATCTGCGCTTCGCCCAAACCTCCTGTTGCAAGTTCAACGCCGGCTTCTTCAACGCCTACGCCACCCTGGCGGCCCGCGACGACCTGCATTTTCTGCTGCACCTGGGCGATTACATCTACGAAGCCTCCAACACGCCGCCCGCCGGCCAAACCCCAGGCGCCGACATCGGCCGGCCCTTTGAGCCCCTGCATGAGTGCAAAACCCTGGCCGACTACCGCACCCGCTACAACCAATACCACCGCGATCCCGACGTGCAGGCCATGCATGCCTCCCTCCCCCTGATTGCGACTGTGGACGACCATGAATTTGCCGATGGCGCCTGGCGGGGCGGCGCCGATGAACACAAGGAGGAGCGCGACGGTCCCTGGGTGGATCGGGTGAATGCCGCTCTGCAGGCCCGCTCTGAATGGCTGCCGATCCGCCCGGTAGATCCGGCAGACCCCTGGCGCGTTTACCGCAGCCTGCACTTTGGCTCCCTGGCCGATCTGCACCTCACCGCCACCCGTATCTACCGGGATCTGCCCGTGCCCGGCCCCGAGATGCACAGCCCGGAGCGCACGGCCCTGGGCCTGCCCCAGCGCCAATGGCTCTTTGCTGCCCTCGACCAGAGCAACGCCCAATGGCAACTGATCGGCAACCCATCCGTGATGGCCACCACCTGGAGGCCGGGGCTGCCGGAAACGGTGCTCACCGCCCTGATCAAGACCAAGTTGGTGAACAGCAAAGGGGATGGGCCCGACTACGACCAGTGGGATGGCTACCCGGCAGAGCGGGAGATGATCTACGGCTATTTCCGAAACCATCCCGGCAATTTCGTCGTGCTCAGTGGCGATATCCACGTGAGTATGGCTCTCGAGCTCCGAACAGAGCCCTTCGATCTGGAAGCCGAGCCGATCGCCGTGGAATTCGTGAATACCAGCATCACAGCTCAAAACTTCGACGACAAGATGAAGTGGCTGCCCCGCACCCAATCGCTGGCTTACGAGGAAGAGCTCAAGCAACACCTCAACCACGTGAAATACGTGAACCTCGATGGCCACGGCTACAACATCGTCGATGTCACGCCCGAGAGGGTGCTGGTGGAGTGGTGGCATGTCGACACCGTGCTTTCCCCCAGCCGCCAGGAGCGGTGCGACGCGGTGGCCCATGTGAAGCCCGGCAGCTCCCGGGTGGTGCTCTCGCCCGCCTGAGCAGGCCGTTGCTCTGATTAGTAGAGCCGGGGGAGCTGGGGTTCCCGCCGGTTGGCTTCGGGCTCCGTCGGAGCGCTCTGGAGGGCCTCACCCGCACCATCAAAGAGCCGCCAGCCGCTGGGCTCCACCTCCAGATGCACCATCTCCCCCACTCGCGCCTCCTGATCCGGCCCGCTGCGCACATACACCAGATGGTGGCCCTCCAGTAGCCGGCAGGTGAGCAACTGCTCGTTGCCAAGGGCCTCCACATGACTCACCTCGGCGGCCAGATTGCGGTTGGCGGAGGGCGCCAGCTGGAGGTGCTCCGGCCGCAACCCGCCCGTGAGCCGCTCCCCCTGGCGGCTCGCCACCAGGGGCTCCAGAGATGGGGGCACCGGAAATTTCTTGCCCGCCACCAGCAGCAGCCCCCCCGCCAGCACCTCCACTGGCAGGAGGTTCATGGGGGGGCTGCCGATGAACTGGGCCACAAAAAGATTGGCCGGCTGGCGGTAGAGCTCCATAGGGGTGCCCAGCTGCTGCAGGCGGCCCTGAAAGAGCACGGCGATGCGATGCCCCATTGTCATGGCCTCCACCTGGTCGTGGGTCACATACACCGTGGTGGTGCCCAGCTGACGCTGGAGCTCCACGATCTGGGTCCGGGTGCCCGTGCGCAGCTTGGCATCCAGATTGCTGAGGGGTTCATCCATCAGAAACACATCGGGCTGGCGGGCGATGGCCCGGCCCAGGGCCACCCGCTGCTTCTGGCCGCCGGAGAGCTCCTTAGGCAGCCGCTCCAGCAACGGTTCCAGCTCCAGCATCCGTGCCACCTCAGCGATGCGTCCATCAATCCGCCCCTCCCGCGCCGAGGGCACCTGCAAGGGGGCGGGCCAGGGGCGGCTGAGGCGATGGAGGCCATCCTGGAACTGCTCGGCCAGGGAGCGGTGCTGACGGCGCCGCAGGCCAAAACCCAGGTTGTCGGCCACCGAGAGGTGGGGATAGAGCGCGTAGCTCTGAAACACCATCGCCACATTCCGCTGGGAGGGCCGGAGGCCGCTCACGGGCTGGCCTGCCACATAGATCTCCCCACCGGTGGGGAGATCAAGACCCGCCAGCAGGCGCAGCAAGGTGCTCTTGCCACACCCCGAGGGCCCCACCAGCACAAGAAATTCCCCGTCGGCGATGGCCAGATCCAACTCATGCAGCACGGTCACGGGCTCCCCGCCCCGCCGGGGGGGATAGGTCTTGCTCACCTGTGCAAACCGAACCTCGGCCAAACCTGTGCTCCGACGGGCGGATCCTAAGGTTGCTCCAATGCAGTTCATTGACCAAGCCCGCATCACGGTGCGCGGCGGCCGCGGCGGCGACGGAATCACCGCCTTTCGGCG
>JBBARZ010000132.1:0-3882 GCA_040399505.1 Cyanobium sp. | reverse complement strand
ATCCAGAGATCCTGGAGGAGCGCTACCCGGTGCGGCTGGAGCGCTTCGCCATCCGCAGGGGTAGTGGGGGAGCGGGCCGCTGGAGGGGGGGCGATGGGGTGGAGCGCTGGTTGCGTTTCCTGGCCCCGATGACCGTCTGCCTGCTCTCAGGCTCCCGGCGGGTGCCGCCTTTCGGCCTGGCGGGAGGGCAACCTGGCCAGGGGGGAGAGAATGGCATCCAGCGGGCCAACGGCGACGAGGAACCCCTTACCGGATGCGCCCAGGTGGAGATGGGCGCCGGCGATCTGCTGCGGATCGCGACCCCGGGGGGTGGGGGATACGGGGAGAGTGATGAATAAGGGAGGGTTTGTTTGCCCTTGACAGCGACGATGGGGCAGGAAAGATTGGAAATTGTTCCTCCTTGACCCACCCCATTGACGCAGCCCATCCCGCTCAAAGACATTCGCTCTGGGAGCCCTGGATCCAATCCATCCCTCATGGATGCGGTGGTGTGGGGGGGAAGGCTGCTGCTTACGGCTGATGATGGTGTGAGAGGACGGGAACTCTGGAGCACCGATGGCACATCTGTAGGCACGCGCCGTGTGAAGGATGCCAATCCAGGACCAGCCGGCAGCGATCCTTCCCAGCTGGTCGTGATTGGCAATCGGGTGTTTTTTCAGGCCAATGATCCCGCCCATGGCACGGAGCTCTGGAGTACGGATGGAACAGAGCAAGGAACCGAATTGGTGAAAGATATTCATCCTGTGGTCTCATTATCTGGTCTTCCACTTAGCTCCTTCCCCTTCGACTTCACGCCCTTTGCCGGACGCCTGTTGTTTACGGCCGACGATGGCAGCAATGGTGGTGAACTCTGGGCCTCCGATGGGACGGCCAGCGGAACCCGCTTGGTGAAGAGCATCAATCCCATCTCCTACTATCGACCAAGATCGCTCACAGTGGTGGGCAATCAGCTGCTGTTTTTTGCCAATGATGGCGCCAATGGCGAGGAGCTCTGGCGAACAGACAGCAGCTTGCAGACCACTCTGTTGAAAGACATCTTTCCAGGCAAAGACAGTGGGATCTCAGACTCAGGAGTCTTGCTGGGCGTCTTGAAGACGACCTTGGGAGAAAGGTTGCTGTTCACCGCCGATAATGGTGAAAAGGGAGAGGAATTGTGGATCAGCGATGGCACATCCCCAGGCACCTTTTTGTTGAAAGACATCCATCCTGGATCCCAAGGCACGGACATCTCCAAACCAACTCTTGTTGGCAACCAGCTCTTTTTTATGGTGGATTCCTCTGGCTCCACTCCCGAGCTCTGGTGCACAGATGGCACAACAGACGGCACCCGTCTGGTCAAGTCATTCCCGCAAGGGGCGAATGCATTTGATTTCAGCTTGAGTGCCCTGCCCAGCGGAACGCTCATGCTTCAACGCACCAATGGCAAAGGCGCCCATGAGCTCTGGCGCTCCACTGGCACCTCGGCGGGCACAACGCAGCTGAAGCAGATCAACCCGGGCAGTGGCATTGCCTCTGGCTCGCCGAATGTCATGTCCACCAGCAGCGTGGTGGTGGGCAACAAACTGTTCTTCAGCGCCAACGATGGCAAGAGCGGTCAGGAACTCTGGGTGTCGGATGGCACGACAGCGGGCACCTTTTTGGTGAAAAACATCCGCCCGGATTTGGCCGGGTCCTCCCCCCGTGAACTCACCGCAGTGGGCAATCAGGTGGTGTTTTGGGCCAACGATGGCAGCACCGGCGAGGAACTTTGGATCTCCGATGGCACCACAGTTGGAACCCGCCCACTGGCTGATCTCAACCCCGGCCTTCCCAGTGCCACTGCTCCGTTGGCGGGAGGCAGTTCATCCTTTGATCCCACCATCAAAGTGTTGTCGGGCAATACAATCATTTTCAATGCCGATGATGGCCTTAACGGAATTGAGCCCTGGGCTCTCAAGATCTCTGCTCCGCCGCCGCCTTCAGCATCTGTCCTGGCCATCGCCCCATTGGCGGCCACCAAAGCAGAGGCCACGGGTGGGGCGGTGACGCCCTTCACCTTCCAGGTGAGCCGCAGTGGGAAGGCATCAGGCGTGAGCACGGCCGTATGGAGCGTGGTCGGCACGGGGAGCAAGCCAGCCAATGGGGCGGATTTCAGCGGTGGTGTGTTGCCCAGGGGCACGGTGAGCTTTGCGGCGGGTCAAACCAGCCGCACCATCACGGTCAACGTGCGGGGGGATCTGCTGCAGGAGGGAGATGAAACCTTCCGGGTGTCTCTCTCCGCCCCTACAGGCGCCGTGCTCACCACGGCGGCCGCGACGGGAACGATTCTCAACGACGATCTGATTGGCGATGCCAAAGCCAACACACTCGTGGGCACCGCCCGGGCCGAGTTCCTCGATGGCCGCGCCAATGTCGACACCCTGACGGGAGGCAGGGCGGCGGATGTGTTCGGCTTCCGCTTTGGCGAATCGCCATTGGCTGCGCCGGATCGGATCACCGATTTCGCCTTCGGCACCGACAAGATCGATCTCTTGACAGCCAGTGGAGGCACCCTGCCGGCTCCCGGGAGCTTTAGCCGGGCGGCGAACAACAGCACAGCCAAGAGCTTGGGAGCCTTGGCAGCAGCGGTGTTTACCGATGCGAATGGCGCCCGAGCAGGCAACCAGGCCCTGGCAGCCAAAAGCGCAGCGCTGGTGCGGGCCACCCATGCAGCGATCGCCGGCACCTACCTGGTGGTGAACAATGCCGTTGCGGGCCGCTCCAACAGCGACGATCTAATGATCAAACTGAATGGCTTCACCGGGGCGTTGCCGGCGCTGGGCGCAATCCCCATCAACTCCGTTTTCCTCTGACCATCAGCGACCAGCGAATGGGCTCCGGTGAACACCTCTCCCCCACTCCCCCCCAGCAGAGCGCCGGCGAGGACCTGCCCAGTGTGGCCGTCTCCTACGAGCACAGTGCCAATCTGCCTGTGCTGCTGGAGCGGCTGCAGCTCTCCGTGCTGCTCTCCACCTACCAGGCCGGGAGGTTGGTAGCCCTGGGCAGCCACCAGGGGCAGCTGGAGGTGTCGTTCTCCCATTTCGATCAGGCGATGGGGCTCTGCCGCACGGCCACGGGCCTGGCCGTGGGCAGCCGGGATGCGATCTGGCTGCTGCCCGCCAGCCGGGAGATCGCCCCGCGCATTGCGCCGGAGAGCACCCACGACATCGCCTTTCTGGCCCGCCAGGCCCACCACAGCGGCCCGGTGATGGGCCACGATCTGGCCTGGGCGGAGGGTCGCCTCTGGCTGGCGAACACGCTGTTCAATGGATTGGTGACGCTGGAGGGCAACTGGAGCTTTGTGCCCCAGTGGAAGCCGCCCTTCATCAGCGCCTGGACCCCGGGGGATCGCTGCCACCTCAACGGGCTGGCGATGGGGGAAAAGGGAGGCGCCCCCGCCTGGATCACCGTGCTGGGTGAATGCGACACGGAGAACGGCTGGAGGGACAACAAAGCCACAGGCGGCTGCCTCCTGCAGGTGCCCAGCGGAGAGGTGGTGCTGCGAGGGCTGTCCATGCCCCATTCCCCGCGGCTCTACAACGGCCAGCTCTATCTGCTCAATTCCGGCCACGGCGCCCTGCTGCAGGTGGATCCCCTCACCGGCCGCTGCGACACGGTGGCCACCCTTCCGGGCTACACCCGCGGGCTCGATTGCTTCGGCGGCTATGCCTTCATCGGCCTCTCCCAGATCCGGGAAACGGCGGTGTTTGGCGGCCTGCCGCTGCAGGAGGATGGGCGGGAGCTGCGCTGCGGCCTGGCGATCGTGAACCTCACCACAGGGGAGATCGAATCCCTGTTTTGGTTCCACAGCGGCGTGGAGGAAATCTTCGCGGTGTGCGTGCTGCCGGGCTACATCAACCCCGT
>JBBARZ010000131.1:0-3899 GCA_040399505.1 Cyanobium sp. | reverse complement strand
CATCCGCAGAACTCCGTTGTTCCTGCTCGCACCGCAGGGCATGGGCACGGGGATCTTGGTCGTTCCACGCCAAGAAGGCGGTGCCGGGTTCAGGTCGGCGCAGGCGACTGGCCGGCGGCACGCTGGGGTTGGTGGGATAGCCGCCGCCGTCATGGCGCAGCACGGCGTAGTAGCCCGTGCCGGCATCCACCCGCACGCGGGTGATCAACTCCTTCCAGCCGTTGTGGCGCGTCTCGGTCACGATCAGCGGATCCTTGAACAGGCTCATCCGCGTGATCAGCTTCAGGCGGCCGGGACGTGACTCACGAAAGATCAGCAGCGGGCAGCCGCCAGTGCCGCAGACCATCGGGCCCAACACCTGGGCCACCAGCTCCGGCCTGCGATCGCCATTGAGATCCACTCGGCTCCAGGTGTAGCGATGGGCTGGCCACCGCTGGCACTCGGCCTGGCTCCTCATTCGCTTCGCCCTCTTGGCCTCTGCGCTGTCGGAATCAAGACCATGGCCTTGCCCATCGTCGCTGCGGGCCGGGAACAGCTCCTCGCGCAGGGCGGCCTCCAGGGTGGGATTGGGCTTGGGTTCGGGCGGCAGGGAACGCACCACCACAGGCGTTGCGCTGGTGATGGTTTGGGCCTGAAGCGGCAGAGCCACGAGGGCGCTGCCCACAGCAAGCCCCGCGACTGACAGCCTGCCCCAAAAGCAGGCGTGGAAGTGCATCCCCAACGTTGGGTCGAGAGGTGCTCTGCTCGATCGCTCGAAGGATTGCGTCACGGGCCGAGAGTGCACCTGGCTGAAAATAGGCCTCAAGGGACAGGGCAATTCACCTGGCAACGGCTCAGACCTCGTCACCTTGCAGCTGCCACAGTGAAGGTTTCCGCGCTCGCTACCACGGCCGTCTCCCTCCCACCTGCGCCGACCGCGCCGCGGCTCAGCCCGAACCTGGCCCTGGCCAGCGGCCGCTGGGTGAAGTGGATCGGCGGCGCCAGCAACCAGGATTTGCAGGCCATCGAAGATCTGGCGGGCCTCTACACCCTCGCTGGCGTCCATTGCCTCGATGTGGCCGCCGATCCCGCCGTGGTGGCCGCCGCCCGCCGGGGCATGGCATGGGCCGAGGAGCGTGGAGCCTCCAAACCCTGGCTGATGGTGAGCCTCAGCGATGGGGCCGATCCCCATTTCCGCAAGGCCTGGTTTGATCCGAGCCGTTGCCCTCCCTCCTGCCCCCGCCCCTGCGCACGGGTGTGCCCCGCCCTGGCCATCCCGGCTCGCTCGGGGGTGGTGGCCGAGCGCTGCTACGGCTGCGGCCGCTGCCTGCCAGCCTGCCCCCTGGGGTTGATCGAGGAGCAGCCGGTGCTCCTGGCGCCTGAGGCCATCGGCCCCCTGCTCGCGGCCCTGCGACCCGACGCCATCGAACTGCACACCCAGATCGGACGCACGGAAGCCTTTGCGACCCGCCTGGACCAGGTGCTCAGCGCTGGGATTCCCCTACAGCGGCTAGCCGTGAGCTGCGGCCTGGAGGGCCAGCCCGCCGACGGCGGCAACAACGACCCGGCCGCGCTGGCCCGTGATCTGTGGCAGCGCTTTGTCTTGGTGCGCGCCGCTGGCCTGCGGCCCCTCTGGCAGCTGGATGGCCGGCCCATGAGCGGCGACGTGGGCGTCGGCACCGCTCGGGCCGCCGTGCGTCTGCTGGAGGCCGTGGGACCCCTGGCGCCCCCTGGCCCGCTCCAGCTGGCCGGGGGCACCAATGCCCACACCCTGACCCTCGTGCAAGCCTTGCCCGCCTCCTCTCCCCCGGTAGCGGGCGTGGCCTTCGGCAGCGTGGCCCGCCAACCCCTGCAGGTGCTGCTCCAGCAGGCCCAGGGCCGGGGCCGCCGCCTGCTCGACCTCCCCGACCTGCTGGCACCAGCCCTGGAGCGCGCCCGGGCCCTGGTGCACCCCTGGAGCCAGCGCCCCTGATCCCGCGGCGGCAAACCGATACCCGCCATGCCCCCCATTGCGGCTAAAACGAGGGGGTGTGATCGCCAGGCGGCTCTGGACAGCGTTCCCCTTCCCAACTCCTCACTCGTCTCGACCCAACGGATCACCGACGATCTGGATCGCCTCCTGGAGGTGCTCCCTGAGAGGGTTCGAGGAGCCCTGGGCACGGAAGAGCGGCGGGATCAACTCCTGGAGGTGGTGCTGGATCTGGGGCGCATTCCGGAGGCCCGCTATCCCGGCACGGCCATCGCCCTCGGCGACACTCCGATCGAGCGGCAGGATCTGGCCGGGGTGCTAGAGCGCATCGGTCGCTTCGGGGAAGACAACCGGGCCGGCATTGAGCGCACCCTCCACCGCATCAGCGCCATCCGCAACCGCACCGGCGAAGTGGTGGGGCTCACCTGCCGGGTGGGCCGGGCCGTGTTCGGCACAGTGACCATGGTGCGCGACCTGCTGGACACCAGCCAATCCCTCCTGCTGATGGGCCGCCCCGGGGTTGGCAAGACCACCGCCCTGCGGGAGATCGCCCGGGTGCTGGCCGACGACCTGCTGCGCCGGGTGGTGGTGATCGACACCAGCAATGAAATCG
The DNA here is from genome assembly GCA_040399505.1 of Cyanobium sp. Lineage (GTDB taxonomy): Bacteria > Cyanobacteriota > Cyanobacteriia > PCC-6307 > Cyanobiaceae > Cyanobium. Next base: position 1,338 of record JBBARZ010000131.1, on the reverse strand, counting down.
CCGGCGACGGCGACATCCCTCACCCGGCCATTGGCCGGGCCCGGCGCATGCAGGTGGCCCGGCCGGAGCTGCAGCACCAGGTGATGATCGAGGCCGTGGAAAACCACATGCCCGAAGTGATCGTGATCGATGAGATCGGCACGGAGCTTGAGGCCCAGGCCGCCCGCACCATCGCCGAACGGGGCGTGATGCTGGTGGCCACGGCCCACGGCAACGAGCTGGCCAACCTGATCAAGAACCCCACCCTCAGCGATCTGGTAGGGGGCATTCAGTCGGTCACCCTGGGTGATGAGGAAGCCCGTCGGCGCCACAGCCAGAAAACCGTGCTGGAGCGGGCCGCTGAGCCCACTTTCCCCCTGGCGGTGGAGATGCACAGCCGCCACCGCTGGCTGGTGCATCGAGAGGTGGCAGCCACGGTGGACCATCTGCTGCGGGGACAGACGGCCCGTCCCCAGATCCGGGAGGTGGGCCCTGATGGTCAAGTGCAGATCCGGGACACCGCGCCCAGCCGTGCCCTTCCCCTGCCCCTGATGGACGACAGCCGCCAGGATTCCGGGCCTCGGCGCCCCCTGCAGACCCGCAGCCTGGTTCCAAAACCCCTCCCCGATCCCACCGCACCAGCAGCCCATCGCCGGATGGCTCCCCTTCCTCCCCTGAGGCTCTGTGGGGTGGGCGTGAGTGCCGGCCAGCTGGAGGAGGCCGCCAGGGCACGCCACCTACCGGTGGAGGTGGTGGCCGATCCCGAACAGGCTGATGCGATGCTCAGTGTTCGAGGCCAGCTGGGGCAAGACCCGGCCATCCGCCGCCGGGCCCAATCCCTGGGTCTACCCATCCTCGTGATCAAAACCGACAACCCGCACCAGTTGCAGCGGGCCATGGAGCGGCTGGTGCAGCGTCGCTCGGAAGATGGAGCCCTTGCCCAGACGGGCCCCACCCCCGGCCAACTCCAGAGGCTGGATGACGCCCATGCGGCCATGGAGGAATGCCGACTGGCCGTGGAGCAGGTCGTCCTGCCCCAGGGAAGGCCCGTGGAGTTGCTGCCCCGAAGCGAGCGGGTGCGAGCCATGCAGGCCGAGCTCGTAGGTCGCTACCGCCTGCGCAGCGCCGTGTTCGGCCAGGGCGAGCAGCAGCGCCTGCGGGTGTTCCCCGCCTGAAGCCACCAGCCAAGCCGATCAGTTGACGAAGCACCGGCCGCTATGGGTTACTGACTGGGTGCTGATCAACACCTTCAGGCGTTGAAGCCAATCTGGCTGAATCAGCTCTGGTTGAAGTCTTTCAACCAACCGATGGGCCGTCGCCAAGCGGTAAGGCAGCGGGTTTTGGTCCCGCCATTCCTAG
>JBBARZ010000130.1:0-4005 GCA_040399505.1 Cyanobium sp. | reverse complement strand
GCCCCCGTGGCCACCTTGCCCAGCCCCAGGTCCTGCAGGGTGGCTTCAATGGCTGCCACGGCCGTGAGGATGTCGCGGTCGCAGACGAAGCCCAGGTGACCGATGCGGAACACATGGCCCTTGAGATGGTCCTGGCCGCCGGCAAGAAGGATGTCGAAGCGGTTTTTCACCTCCTTGCGCAGCACCTCCGCGTCGATCCCCTCCGGAGCCACGGCCGTGATGGCGGGGCTTCCATGACCCTCGGCGGCATACAGAGGCAGGCCGATGGCCTTCATGGCCGCCGTGGTGGCGCGCTGCTGGCGGGCGTGGCGGGCAAAGATCGCCTTCAGCCCTTCTTTCTCCATCATCTCCAGGGCGGCCTCCAGGGCGAAATAGAGGTTGATGGCCGGAGTGAAAGGGTTGCTGTCGGCCTTGGCGGATTTGCGATATTTGCCCAGATCCAGATAGAACTTGGGTAGGTCGGAGCGCTCATAGGCCGCCCAGGCGTTTTCGCTCATGGCCACAAAGCTCAGCCCCGGCGGCATCATGTAGCCCTTCTGGGATCCGGAGCCGATCACATCGATTCCCCAGTCATCCATGGGCACGTCCGTGGCCCCCAGGCTCGTCACACAGTCGGCGATGGTGAGGGCCGTGCCGTGGGCGCGCACGTGCTGGGCAATGGTCTGCAGATCGTTAATCACCCCGGTGGACGTTTCCGAGTGGGTGAGGATCACCGCTTTGATGGCCTTCTCCCCATCCGCCTCCAGGGCCGCCCGAAACGCCTCCGGATCCAAGGGTTGCCCCCAGGGCGACTGGATCACTTCCACCGCCAGGCCATAGGCCTTGGCCACTTTCACCCAGCGTTCCCCGAATTTGCCATTGTCCCCACAGATCACCCGATCGCCTTTGCTGAGGGTGTTCACGATTCCCGCCTCCATGGCGGCGGTGCCGCTGCCGGTGATCACCAGCACGTCATGTTTGGTCTGATGCAACCACTGCAGCTGCTCTGTGGTGCGTTTGACAATCTTCTGAAAGTCGGCGCTGCGGTGGCCAATCGGATGGCGCCCCAGGGCCTGCAGAACGGTTTCCGGCACGGGGGTGGGGCCGGGGATCATCAGGGTGAGCTTGTCCTGCATGGGGCGTGGTGGGGCGGTCGGCGCCGTGGCGCAATCGACCAACATAAAAAACGATGATCCCTCCGTCTCCATCTCCCCCTGGGTACACCCTGCCGGTGTGGGTGGCTGGGGCCGCCCGTGCCGCCGTGGGTGTCCTCCGGGGGGAACCGAGCCAGTCCGCCTGGGCTCTGGATTTGCTTCAGGCCCCAGGCGCACCGGCCCAGCCCGTGCCGGTTGGGGCCGCTGCCCTGATCGGGGAGGGCTGGGCCTTGGCGGAAACCTGCTGTGATCCCGGGGATGGGCTGGATCTCACCCGCGGCCTGCGGGTCTGGACCCTGGCCTCCTGGTTGCCGGCTCCTCTGCCCAAGGAGGCTGAAGAGTGGGGCTGGCTGGCCCTCGAGGCGGGCGAGGGCGTGGGGGTGCACGCTGCCAGCCGGGAGATGTGTCTCTCTGCCTATGCCCGGGCCCTGCTGGAGGTGAACCTTCGCCCCCTGGTGCCCGATGGGCTGCGGCTTCGGCTCAAGGTGGTGCTGCCGGAGGGGCGGGCCCTGGCGGAGCGCACCAGCAACGCGGCCTTTGGGGTGGTGGAGGGGCTGGCGCTGATCGGCACCCGGGCGGAAACCCAGGCGAGCGCCGATCCCCACCAGCTCGATCGCACCCTCCAAGAGCTGGAGGGCCGGCTGGCCTCCCCTGATTTCCAGGGCGATCTGATTTTGGTGATCGGGGAAAATGGCCTGGATCTGGCTCCTCGGCTGGGATTGCCCGCCGATCGGCTGCTGAAGGTGGGCAACTGGCTGGGGCCCGTGTTGGTGGCCGCTGGCCAGGGGGGGGTGAGCCGGCTTCTTCTCTTTGGCTACCAGGGAAAACTGCTCAAGCTGGCGGGAGGTATTTTCCACACCCACCATCACCTGGCCGATGGCCGGGCCGAGGTGCTCACCGCTTTGGCGGCTCTGGAGGGTCTCTCGGGGCCTCTCTTGGAGGCGCTCCACCGGGCCCCCACCGTAGAAGCGGCGTTCTTGCAGCTCGACAGCACGGATCCGGAGCTGGCCGCCCGCCTACGCACCCGCCTGGCCCGCACGATTGAGCAGCGCGTGGCCCAGTATCTGGAGCGGCATCGGGCTGGTGGGGTGGCGGTGGGTGCGGCCCTGTTTGACCGCGGCCGGCGGCTCTGCGCCGTCGGTCCCTTGGGCGCCACCCTCGTTCAGCAGTGGTCAGGATTTTCGCAGGGGGCAACCTAGGGTTGGGCGCATACCCCGTTTCCATGTCGTCTTCCCCATCCACCGTGTCCCCCAGCCAGGCCCCTGAGGCATTGCCGCCGATTGGCCCGCTGGCGGAGGCCCTCCAGGGCAGCCGGAAGCCCGGGATCGTGATCCTGGATTTCGGCTCCCAGTATTCCGAGCTGATCGCCCGGCGGGTGCGGGAAACCGAGGTGTATTCCCTGGTGCTCCCCTACACCACCACGGCTGCGGAGCTGGGCCTGCTGGCCCCCCGGGGAATCATTCTCAGCGGGGGTCCCAGTTCCGTGTACGAGGAGGGCGCGCCCACCTGTGATCCTGCCATCTGGGAGATGGGCGTTCCCCTGCTTGGGGTTTGCTACGGCATGCAACTGATGGTGCAGCAGCTGGGCGGCAAGGTGGTGGCTGCCGGACGGGCCGAGTACGGCAAAGCCCCGTTCCATGTGGATGATCCCAGGGATCTGCTCACCAATGTGGAGAACGGCTCCACCATGTGGATGAGCCATGGCGATTCGGTGGAGTCGCTTCCTGCGGGCTTCGTGCGGCTTGGGCACACCGAAAACACCCCCGATGCGGCCGTTGCCCATCACGGCCGCCGCCTTTATGGGGTGCAATTCCATCCGGAGGTGGTGCACTCCACGGATGGCATGGCCTTGATCCGCAATTTCGTTTATCACATCTGCGGCTGTTCGCCCGACTGGACCACGGACGCCTTCATCGATGAGGCGATCGCTGATGTGCGGGCCCAGGTGGGCGACAAACGGGTGCTGCTGGCTCTCTCAGGGGGAGTGGATTCCTCAACCCTCGCCTTCCTGCTGCATCGGGCGATCGGTGATCAACTCACCTGCATGTTCATTGATCAGGGCTTCATGCGGAAGGGTGAGCCTGAGTTTCTGGTGGAGTTCTTCGATCGACGCTTTCACATTCGGGTGGAATACATCAATGCTCGCCAGCGCTTTATCTCACGCCTGCTTGGCATCACGGATCCAGAAGAAAAGCGGAAAATCATCGGAGCGGAATTCATCCGCGTTTTCGAAGAGGAAAGCAAGCGGCTGGGTCCTTTTGATTATTTAGCCCAAGGCACCCTTTATCCCGACGTCATTGAATCGGCGGGAACCAACATTGATCCCAAGACAGGTGAACGGGTTGCCGTGAAAATCAAGAGCCACCACAACGTGGGTGGCTTGCCCAAGGATCTGCAATTCAAGTTGGTGGAGCCCCTGCGCAAGCTCTTCAAGGACGAGGTGCGCAAGGTGGGCCGCAATCTGGGCCTGCCCCAGGAGATCGTGGGTCGCCATCCCTTCCCCGGCCCGGGTTTGGCCATCCGGATTCTCGGGGAAGTGACGGCTGAAAAACTCAATATTCTCCGGGATGCTGATCTGATCGTGCGGGAAGAGGTGCGTCGGGCTGGTCTCTACGACACCATCTGGCAGGCGTTTGCGGTGCTGCTGCCCGTCCGCAGTGTGGGAGTAATGGGAGATAAACGCACCTATGCCTTTCCTGTGGTGCTGCGCTTTGTGTCGTCGGAGGATGGCATGACTGCCGATTGGTCCCGTCTGCCCTACGACCTGCTCGAGCTCATGTCCAATCGGATCGTCAATGAGGTGAAAGGGGTGAACCGGGTGGTGCTGGACATCACCAGCAAGCCCCCAGGCACGATTGAGTGGGAGTGAGGC
>JBBARZ010000129.1:0-4095 GCA_040399505.1 Cyanobium sp. | reverse complement strand
TGTAAGGCTCCTGGTCTCGACGTTCTCCGTCGGGAGTGAGGTGGGTAAGGGAGTGGGAACGGTCTGGCTGGTGCCTGTTGTGTTGCGCACGAGGGCAACGGATTCCCGGTGAACGCCTTCAGCGCTGGAAACCAGTGCTCAAAAGCGACCTGTCTATTTTTGTCTGGACTGGGATCCAGGCGCGAGGCCCGTAACAAACGGTCACCGCCCAAGCGGGAATCCAGGGCAACCGGCATTGCCAAAAGACAAAATGCCCAGGCAGCAGAGATGCCTGGGCATTGCAACGGGGAATGGCTGGGGCCAGGGTTCCTTGCCCCCCCGGCTAGTTCTTGGACTTGCCTTTGCGAGCTGGAGCTGGGGCCACCTCACCAGCCTCCGTCACCCCCGTGACGCTCACATGGGTGACCTTCCCACCCATGCGGTGCACGAGGCGGAGAGTTTCGTTCATGCGGGTGTAAGGAACCTGCATGACGCAGTCGGCGCTGCGCACAAACTCGTTGCGCGCCAGGCCAGTCACCTGAATGGTCACTTGCCTGTCATTGCTTGAACTGGTGTTGCGGGTGCCTGCTGAAACCTTCATGGCCGGATAGGAACGAAGAACAGTGGGTGAAAAAGAAGAACAATCTTCAGTTCACAGGGGTGATGCTGGCAATGCGTCCCCCTTCGCGTTGAATCTGCTGCTGAACTTCAAGAAGCTTGTTGAAAGGAATGAAGCGCACCCGATTGCTGCGCTTGTGGCGTTGATAGTTGTTGAAGCCACTGATTTCCACCCGGAAGGTGCGACCTTCCTCCCCAGCTCCCACACCCTGCCGGGTGACCCCATCACTGGTGACCTTACGGAATGTGTTTCCCTTGGCATTTGGGCTCACCACGGGCAGCGGCATCTCTGCATGCACAGCCGGATTGAGGCGCGACTGGTTTTTGGAAAGATCTCCCTTGATAGAGGCCGCCGCACCACGGGTGAGTTGCAGCATGTAAGAAAACTGAAGGCCTTGCTGGCCAGCTGAATAATCCCAACCATGGAGGTAGGGGACCGTTTCTTCACCAAAGCGAGTTTGATACTCGGCGCTGTCAATGTAGGAATCGATTTCAGCGTCGTAACCCTGCTCCTGAAGGATGGTGAAGTGGTGGAGCATCTCCGCCTTGTTCTGGGGAGCACGACCCAGCAGATGCTTGAAGTTGAGCTCGATGAAGCAGTAGGGATTGGTGCTGGTGAAGAAACGATCTTTGTAGAGACTGCTCTTGGCCACCTGGCGCACAAACTCCCTCACGCTCAGGTAGCCGCGGCGGAAAAGTGATTCCGGACCATCCAGCCGCTCGCTGGTCATCACATACTGGCGTCCCAGCACCTGCTGATAAACGGCTCTAATCAGATTGGCCTTGTCAACATCAGAACCGGTTGCCCAGTTTTCTTTGTTGCGATCATTGGCAAATCTTGTGATGCCCAGATAGGCAGCGTTGGCAAGGGTCATTGGGAAGCGTGCGTGGAGGGCCGAGAGGGATGGGGAACTTGCAGCAATTCCATCAGGCTTGATCCAGGAGATCACCAGAGATCTGGATGCTGGGCCTGAAGCCGCAGGCTGCAGGCGGATCCTATGGTTGACTGCGCATGTCTCCACGCAGCGTTCAGAAACGTTACAAATTCACCGCCCCCCTGGCCTCCAATACACATCGGAGGCACCTCGAAGCGGTAGCACCGATGCCACCCCCTGGCAACAATATTTCCGACCGTTACCATCCAACCAACGTTTCCAGTGTCTATGGCTTCCGTTGGTCCCGAGCTGGAATGGGCGGCCCGCTTGAGCGTCCAGTTGCAAACCCTCTCTGAATTAGCTGAGAACCTCACCTTTAGGGTGCTTGAGCTGGAGGATCGTCTGACCGCACAAGACGACCAGCTCGTTTCTCTCCAAATGGCTTCCGATGAGCTAACCGATGGCATCACGAGTGCCATGGAAGAGCGCATGGTGGCAACGGAAGATCGGTTGGTTCGGATTGAGGGTCTGCTGCAAGGTGGAAATGGAAGCTTCCCGGCTCGATCACTCCGGGCCCTTCCCAAGCCTTCCCCAGCAAATTTGAACGATCCCTTCGGGATGGAAGACGCCTTAGCCGAGGAGGCTGCCTTTTTGGAGGAACCCCACGGGGACCCCGAAGAGATCGACGGGCAAGACGAGGAAGGCTTCATGGTGGATCCCCCGTTCCTGGAGGATCTGCATGACGAGTCCCTTGCGAGCTGAGGGCTGCTCAGGCCTCAGCCAGCCCGGCCAGTGCTAAGCATGACGGCAGCCACATACAGCACAAAGGCCGTCAGCCCGAATCCCCCCGCCGTCACCAGGCCCTGCCAGATCTTCCTGGCAAGAGGAGAGGGGGCATCAGCCAGCCAGGAGGGTGAAGCCATGATGGAAAAACCAGCAGAATCAGAAGGCACCCAGGCCGTGCCTCGGCCTGCGGGGGCCCGGCGCGCGGTCGCGTCACGCCAGTAGGCGCTGTAGCGGGGAGCCTGCTGATTGAAGGGAATCAGGCCCTTGGCCTGGCCCGCCAAGATGCGGGACCTTTGGTGCGGCACCTGGTCGGTGCCAAAGGCCTCCCGATACTCATCAGACTCCAGAAGGTAATCCACGAGCCCAGGCAGGCCCTTCTGGGCGATCAGAATAGAGAGGGCAATGCGTTCCTGATCGCCATGAACAGGACGGCCAAGAACACGACCGACAATCTGGTCCACCATGCGGTAGTTGCTATTGCAACGATAAAAGTCGTTTCGGAATTTCTCAGACAGGAGTAACCCACGCACAAAATCCTTCACCGTAATCTGACCACTCCTCAGCTGGGATTCCAGCACGGGATCACGATCCACCTTGAAGGCATGGAAGAAGATCTGGCGATAGGCCTGTGCGATCGTGGAGTCCGTAGCTGCCTTGCTGCGAACCAGGTCGAACGGAGAAAGGCGGGGGCTTTCATCTCCTCCCACCGGGTAAGACTTGACCCGGGCGTTTTGCGTGACTGGTGCAATTTTGAGGAGGGGAAGAACCATGGCAGGGGGAAAAGGCTCCGCACATTAGGGTTGGTTCCCCCCCTGGAAACCAGGGCTAGTAGAAATACTTAGGTTCCTTTACAAATCCACTGGACCTGAACCTCACTCCTGGAACCAAGCTTGGGGGAGTTCTCCACTGTGGTCCTGGATCCGGTCGAATTCAAAGGGTCCGGCGAGGGCCCCCCAGAGCTGTTCATGGGTTTCTGGATGGTGTCCCCGATCAATGGTGCACATCCTCCCGGCTGATAGCTGAAGCTGACTCACCAGATAGGCGGTCTGGCCCTTGCGCTCCACAAGGCAGCGGCAGCCAGGTTCCACCTCCCCCACAAACCCCTCGCCCTGTTCCCTCACCCAGTAATTGCATCCCTGCAGGAGCTGAAGATCCTCCTCCCGGAGGGCGGCCAGCAGGGAAAGATCTGCCGTAGCCCCCCAGAAACGCTTCTCGTCGTGCAAGGCCAGGTTGTGGATGATCAGCTGGCCCTCCGCCTGTTCTGGGCGCAACACTCGAATGCGGTAAGGGGTGGAAGGGGTGATGGCATAGGCCTGCTCGAGGAGCAAAGACCCTCTGGCGAGGTGAGGGATCGGGCGTGTGGTGACCAGGATGTGGGCAAAGAGCGGAGGATTCTCAAAGGCCTGGTTCTGGTTGCTGAAGCTGCCGGAGAGTTGGCGCAGCAAACGGGCATAGGCGGAGGTGGCCATGGGGGCTACACACCGTGGAGGCGAAGACGAAACTCTCCCACCTCACGGGCAGTGACCGCATCCTTCTGGGCAAAAGGGTGGTCTGCCAATTGGGCCAGGATCTTTTCCAAGGTTTCAGACCGACTGAGGCCCTGGTGTCCTGCTTGGCGGGTTTGGAGGCGCCAGGCATCATCAAAGGCCATGGCAAAACTGTCCGCATTGCCGTACTGCTTCTGGGATTCAGAAGCGTTGGCAGGGGGTTGTGGCATGACGCAAATCCAGCAGGACGCTTGACAAGGATAGGAAGCTGCCCAAATGCCAGGACCCAGATTTGAACTGGGGACACGGCGATTTTCAGTCGCCTGCTCTACCAACTGAGCTATCCCGGC
>JBBARZ010000128.1:0-4256 GCA_040399505.1 Cyanobium sp. | reverse complement strand
CCCACCAGGCCATCCATCCGCTCCGCCACCGCCAGCAGCTTCACCACATACCCCAACTCGGCCGCGTAGGCGACGTCGCGGGCCTCCAGCCGATCAATGCCTTCCGTGGCAATAGCAGTGCGCTGCACCGGACCACCGAACGCCAAGGAGGCGAGGATCGCGATCTTGTCTGCTGCATCATGGCCTTCCACATCCGCGGCCGGATCGGATTCGGCATATCCCAGGCGCTGGGCATCAGCCAGCACGGCGCCATAGGCGGCCCCCTCATCGGCCATGCGGCTGAGGATGTAGTTGGTGGTGCCATTGATGATCCCGCTCACCCGCTGGATGCGGTTACCGCCGAGCGACTGCTTGAGGGGCTCGATGATCGGTATGCCACCCCCTACCGCCGCCTCGATCAGCACATACACCCCGCCCTGGGAGGCAGCGGCGGCGATCTCCTCCCCATGTCGGGCGATCACCGCCTTGTTGGCGGTGACTACGGGTTTACCAGCGGCGATGGCGCGGAGGATCAGGGAGCGGGCAGGCTCCAGACCGCCCATCACCTCCACCACGATCTCCACGGCAGGATCGTCCACCACCACCATCGGATCGGCGCAAAGCAGGACAGGATCAAGCTCCACCGAGCGGGACTTGGAAGGATCGCGCACGGCCACCCGCCGCAGGGCCAGATCAGACACAAGGGGATGGCGCCCTTCCGGAGTGGCCAGGATGGCGGCCACGCCAGCCCCCACCGTGCCTAGCCCAAGTAAGCCAACGCCGATGGCCATGGGCCCGAATCCCGCAAACTACCCATCCTAGAAAGGACTAGACCTTGAGCTTCGCCAATGGGGTGGCTCACCTTTTGAGTTCGACGTTCAGGATGCGCCCAGCTGGCCGGCCTGGGACTGCATGGTGCGGAAAATACTCAGGAATCCGTTGGCCCTCGAGGGGGTCAGGCTGGCCTGAAGACCCGTTGCAGCGAGGACCCCTGGGTCGAGGGCCAAGACCTGCTCCGGCGTCAACCCCTCCATGCCCTGCATCAAAAGGGCCAGCAACCCTTTGGTGATGGCCGCATCGGAATCTCCCTGCCAGTGGAGACGTCCCTCCTGCAGTTTCCCCACCACATACACCTGGGAGACACACCCGCGAACCTTATAGGCGTCCTGACGGAGCGCATCCGGGAAGGGCTGAAGCTTCTTTCCGAGCCAGAGCACATATTCATAACGGCGCTTGGGATCGGTGGTGCTGCTCAACCGCTCCACCATCTGATCGAGGGCCGCACTGCCGCTGCCGGAGCCGGGAGGGCTCATCGGCGAGGGCGGTAGAGCAGCAGGCCGGCCATGGCACCTAGCAGGGCCAGGGCACCAAATGATCTTGCCGTGCGAGCGAGGGGAGGGAAGGAAGCAGCGGCTTGGCTGTGGAGGGCGCCTGGGACCGTGCCTGGAAGTTCGATGTAGTCGCGGTGGCCGGGACCCGCATCCACCTGGACTTCCCAGTCGGCCCTGGCCTGGGAGGGCAAGGTGAAAGTGAGCTGGCCATTCCCATTGGTGTGTCCCAGCTCGACGGAGACGTCGCCCGTGGGGCTCACCATGCGCACTGCCGCATCGCTGGCGGGAAGACCCGTGGAAAACTTGCTTTCCAGCTGATAAGGGCTGCTGAGGGCAGAGCGGCCCAACCGCTCCAGGGAGCTCTCAATCCCATGGGCATGAACCAAAGGGGTGAAGAGCACAGCGATGGTGCAGCCACCGAGGAGAAGGGGCATGCGAAGGGCCTGGTGAGCCATCGGTGCCATGCGAGGAAGATTTGTCAGGATGAGAGATTTGTCAACCGGCATTCCAGCGACTGGAGGTGCTGCGGCCGGCCTGCACCATTGAAGCAATGGAGCTCACCATCAGGCTAAGGGCTTCGCCATTGCCCTGGCGACCTTCCAATTCAGCGGCGAGCACTTGAGCAGCCACTGTGCCCTGGGAGCCAACGTTCCTGGAAGGATTGGCAAACACCAGCCGCTGGGAGGGGGAGAGGGCCAAGACAGAAAAGGGGACTTTCTGGATCCTGGCAAATCCGAAAGGCGAGAGCGAGGGGTCACGCCCAGCGTTAAGAGGTTGCAACACGATCCGAAACCTGGTGGAGACCCCCTTCGTCCAACCAGCCCGTGAAGGGCACATCCCAGGGATCCTGCGGCAGTGCAGGCGTCACGCAGCAGGAAGGCAGCACAGCCAGGGCGGGCACAGCCCGCCAGGCTGGGTCCCTGCGGAGCCGGTCGTACCACCCGCCACCGGACCCAAGGCGCAGCCCGACGGCGTCTAGCGCTAGGGCGGGCACCAGAAGCAACCCCAGGGCCGAAGGCTCCAGGCCAGCCTCGCCCACGGGGGCAGGAATGCCGACCCCATCGGGGGCGAGGGAATCGCCGGGCTCCCAAGGCAGATAGAGAAGCTGGTCGCCGCGAATGGCAGGCAAGGCCAGGTGCTGGCGCCATGGGATGGGCAGGTGTTGAGGCAGGGGGCGCAGATCGGGCTCATGGCCGATGGGCCAATAGAGGCCGAGCCGGAGCGGTGGCGCCATGAGGCGGGGCACCTCCCTGGCCGCGGCGGCGAGAAGGGATGGGTGGGCCTGTGCCATGGACTGTTGGCGCTGCTGGCGGAAAAAGCGCCGCAGCTCGGCCTTCGTCCCTGCAGCTGGGAGCTCAGGGGGAGAGGGAGGGAAGGCCATGGGTCATTTTTGCGGCCAGGGTGAACCATCGACAGGGTGCTGTCGATGGTTCACCCTGGACCGGTTCCCCCCAGGCCCCGATGCGCATCCTTGGGCTTGATCCTGGCCTGGCCCGCGTGGGTTATGGGGTGATCGAGGTGGAAAGGGGAGCTAACGGGCTGCCCAGCCGGGGTCAGCAGCGCATGCTCGACTGCGGCCTGATCCGCACCGATGCGGACCGCAGCGAAGGGCAGCGGCTGGTGGAGATCGCCGCCGACCTGCGGATGTTGCTGCGGCGCTGGCAACCGGAGCTGGCGGCGGTGGAGAAGTTTTTCTTTTACCGCTCTAGTACCACCATTTCAGTGGTACAGGCCCGGGGCGTGTTGATGATGACCCTGGCCCGCTTTCGCATCCCGGTGGTGGAGTATCCACCGATGCAGATCAAGCTGGCGCTGGCAGGCCATGGCCACGCGGAGAAGGATGAGGTGCTTGCTGCGGTGATGCGGGAGCTGGATCTGGCCGATCCACCCCGCCCCGATGACGCCGCCGATGCCCTGGCGGTGGCCCTCACAGGCTGGTTTCAGCTTTAAGCCGTTTGCTCACCCCGCCAGCGCCAGCTCAAAAGCTCTGCGGTCGGCGTCGCCAGAGGGAAGGGGCCGCTCGAACACCTGGCAGAACACCTTCACCACCCGCTCTCCGGAATCGATGGCTTCCAAGGGGTCCTTGCGCAGGCGGTGGCGCAGGCAGCAGGCCACCACTCGAGCCACATCCTCATCAGCCACGGCATCGCGCCCCTCAAAGGCCGCCAGGGCCCGGGCGGCCCGGTTGGTGACGATGTCACCCCGCAAACCATCCACATCCAGCGCCCCGCAAACGGCCGAAATGCGCAGTCGCAGGTCGTCGTCGATCGTGACCCCTGGCAGCCGCTCCTGGGCGGCCACCACCCGCTGCTGCAGGGCTTGCTGGGCCGGGGCACTGGTAGCCAGGAAGGCCACGGGATCCGCATCAAAGGCTGTGCGCTGATCCACCACCAGCACCCTCAGCTCCGGGTCGCGCACCGTGCGCACCTCCACGCTCATGCCGAAGCGATCGAGAAGCTGGGGGCGCAACTCTCCCTCTTCCGGGTTTCCAGACCCGATGAGCACAAAGCGGGCCGGATGGCGTACAGAGATGCCCTCCCGCTCCACGGTGTTCCACCCGGAGGCGGCCGCATCCAGCAGCACATCCACAAGGTGATCGTCGAGCAGATTCACCTCATCCACGTACAGCAAACCTCGATTGGCCTTGGCCAACAGGCCGGGCTCAAAAGCGCGCACGCCCTCGCTGAGGGCCTTCTCGATGTCAATCGTGCCGCAGAGGCGATCTTCCGTTGCCCCCAGGGGCAGATCCACCATGGGCACCTGGCGCAGTTCGGTGGGAAGAGGTTCACCCTGGAGGGCCCTCTCCCGCACCTCATCACTCTGGAGATCGGGATCGGCCGGCGAGCTGTTGTAGGGATCTCCCACCACCACGGGAATCTCCGGGAGGAGATCGGCCAGGGCCCGAATCGTGGTGCTCTTTCCCGTGCCCCGATCCCCCATGATCAT
>JBBARZ010000127.1:0-4329 GCA_040399505.1 Cyanobium sp. | reverse complement strand
GGGCCCAGCCACCAGCCCCACACCGTGCCCTGGTGGTAGGCCCGATCCCGGGCCAAAGGGCCGCTGAGGTGTTTGATCCCCTGGTGGCGCAGGATCCCGCCATCACCCAAACACCCCGCTGTCAAGATACCCTGCTGCACCTGTTGCTCCTGGAAACCAGCTGCTTCCGCTACTGGGGGCAGGGCCGCTGGACCGACTACGCCCGGGAGATTCACCGGCGTGGGGAGGCGGCGATTGCGGGGGGGATGGCGGGCAGTTGATTCGACTGGAACAGGGCAGGGTGCGAAAGCCAGTGCAACTGCACCGTTCAGCAATCGAGGAAGGGCAGGGAGCAATGCTCGCCGCCACTGCCGTTGCGCTGAAGAATCTGATCGAGACTTTCCGTGTCCTGGATAATCTCCCAACCCTTATCCGAAAACGTTTGTCGATTAAAGATTCGTTCAGCCAGCAACGGATTGGTGAGAGCTTGCGAGAAAGCATCGTTAGCCACCATCGTGGTCTGAAGCTCGCCCATCATGGCCAAGGGAGGATGCTCTTCTGCATACATACCTACATACCATTCAACATCATCAACCGTTCGGTAGAGGGCAGCGAGCTTGTCGTGAACTTCCGGATCCTTGTTGATATCTGAAAATGATTTCGCCCTGCGCAAACCAAAGCAGTTTCGATAGTCATTATAGCTGCGGAGCTTAAACCGTCGCGTGTAATCAATATTAAGCTGTTCGATGTAAAACAGGAAGTCGGCCGTGTTGAATAACCCAATTCTGCCTGCTCGCTGCCGTGAAAATGCCGCTAGGTTTTTTCCGACGCCATGATCAGTAATCATGGCATTATGATACATATAATCCTTGAGACCGACCAAACCGACGGGAGTATTGAATTGGCCTGGAGTGAGGGAATGCCAGCGGTAGAGAAGATCAAATTCGATAGTCATCCAATTGCTACGATACCAACTTTTACCATACCCCACGCCAGGATCAACTTTTAAACGAACACCTGAGATATGCGCGATATAGTCTTCAACCACAATCTTAATCAATACAACAATTAGCACATTTCTGGCTGTCTGGAAAAGGCGCTCATCATCCCAGTTGTAGGCGGAAGCAAGCTCACCAGCAATGCGGTTATGCTCTCGCAGAAATAGGGTGTTCAGAAGCGCATACCCCAGAGTGGAATTAGCACGCTCTGTACCAGTAGCGAACATCAACGCCTGACGCTCCTCGGCCTGCTCGAGAGTGAGTTGAAGAGGCATCGTAGTTTCTTTTGGTCCCAATACAAGTAGATTGGAGAATTCGGATTTTAGCGCACCATTCTCAAAGACATAAGGAGGGTATTCTTCATTATTAATCAACTGAGACTTCAACCTACCCCCTTCCTTGGCACGCAATTGGTCGGTGACCTCCTCCTTGAGGCCATAGATCTGACAGAGGTCAATTTCATGGTTTGAAGTGTTACGCCGGGGATCCGCCGAATTGGTCCGCAAAAAACCATCCGTGAACCATTGGGCAAATGCGGTGAACATGGTGCTACTCCGCTGACAGGGAGTCATGCCACTTGCGGGGCGAAGGAACAATTCTCCGACCCGACGGATATCAACAGAAGACAAATAGTCGACATAGGACTGGTCTGCGTTAGGCAGGTGGCGACCGGTATAGCTGCGATCGGTCAACGACTTCCAGCTGGTGTAATCAGAAGCGAGGCTGAAGGGATGGGGGCGTGGGGCTGTTCGGCTGGCCAAGCGATCGAGAACAAACGCATTGATCGCCGGGTTCTGAACAGCTATATTCTCTAGATCATTGATGGCTTCTGGAAAACGCGCCTGAATCAGGTCGATCAGATGGTCAAACATGTGAATCGTCCAAAATTGTAGCACTCAATATCCTAGTTAATCGGTGTAGCAGGGAACGAATTAGAAACAAAGCGTATCTCTATTCCCTCCTGGCAAACGAGACAATCTCTACCCTTTGCTCAGAGAATTATCACCAACAGCGACAAGCCATACTGAGATGTGCAAAGAACACGAGAGGGGCATTGGGGATTGTTTCACGTGTAGACCCTTTCCCTCTGGAGCCCTGTCTTCAGCTCCACCCAGGCCCGCAGCACCTCCGCGACAGACCAGGCCTGGGCGATGCAGCCCCGGGGACAATGGGGGGCATCGCCATCGAAGATCTCGCTGATGCTGCCCACGCCTGCCGTGCTCAGGTGATGGCCCACCGCCTCCAGCAGCCGCAGAGCCCCCTCCGGGTTCCCATACACCCGGGCATGGGCCAGGGCATAGGGGCCCAGCCACCAGCCCCACACCGTGCCCTGGTGGTAGGCCCGATCCCGGGCCAGGGGGCCGCCGCCGTAGTGGCCCTGGTAGGCGGGGTGGCGGGAATCGAGGCTGCGCAAGCCCAGCGGAGTGAGCAGCTGCTGGCCGCACACCGCCACCACCTGCCGGGCCTGCGGCCATGAGAGCAACCCATCCGTGAGGGTCACCGCCAGGAGCTGATTGGGCCGCAATGCCTCCTCATAGGTGCCATCGGGGCCATCCAGCACGTCAAAGCAGTAACCCAGGGCACCATTCCAGAAGCGCTGGAAGCCCCGCCTGGCTTCTTCCGCCAGGGCCCCATAGCCCTCGCTTCGTTCCCCGCAAAGCTCGGCAAAGTGCACCATGGTGCGCAGGGCACAACACCAGAGCGCATTCACCTCCACCGGCTTGCCGATCCGAGGAGTGATCACCTCCCCATTCACCTTCGCATCCATCCAGGTGAGCTGCAGGCCCTCCGCCCCGGCCCGCAGCAGGCCATCGGCCGGGTCGCGGCTGATGCCGTGGCGCGTGCCCTGGCAGTGGGCCTCCACGATCTCCTGAAGCGTGGGGAACAGCTCTCGAATCAGGGCGTCATCGCCCGTGGCCTGGTGGTATTGGCGCAGGGCTTCGACATACCAGAGGGTGGCGTCAACCGTGTTGTAGTCGCCCTCCCCCAACGTCTCCCTGCCCTCGGGAAAACGGTTGGGCAGCATGCCCTGGCTGACGAACCGGCCATAGGTGCGCAGGATCTGGGCGGCGATGGGGGCACGGCCCGTCACCAGGGTGAGGCCCGGCAGGCTGATCATGGTGTCGCGCCCCCAATCGCCGAACCAGGGGTAGCCCGCCAGGATCGTCTGGCCGTCTTGCCGGGCCACCACGAACTGATCGGCCGCCAACACCAGCTGGGTCACCCAGGGGGGCGCCGCCTCCGCCAGCCCTGGCTGAACTTGCCGCCACTGATCCAGAAGCACGGCGTCGTGGGCGCGGCGCTCCTGCAGGGCCCGCTCCCCGTCCAGCAGGGGCTCACGCTCCGTGCTAGCCACCACCGTGAGGGTGGGCTGCTCCGCACTCAGGCACACCTGGATCCGGGCGGCCCGCAGATGGTCGTCCCGGCTGGGCAGACCCCGCTCCTCCTCCGCCGGCAGGGCAAAGCCCCCGCACCACTCTCCGGGGCTCGCCAGCGTGGTGGAGCCCCGATCGCTCAGCACCACAAAGGGCGGCGCCCCCGTTCCCTGTGGCACCATGCGCACGCCATGGGGCACGGCTTGAAGGGAGATCTCCGGACGGGGGATGCCCCCATGGTGGGAGCGGCTGTTCACCAGGGCCGTGAGGCAGAGCTGCACCGGCGCGCTGGCCTGCAGCAGGCGATAGAGCACGGTGGTGGTGTGGGCGCCGCTCTGCATCCAGAGGCGTTTTTCCAGCAGCACATCGCCCAGGGCGTAGCGCCAGGTGGGCACGGTGCCCTCCAGGGCAAAGGACACGATCCAGGGGTGGGCCAGGGGGATGGTGCGCCCTGCCACCTCCACCTCCTCCTCTAGGGCCGCCACCAGCAGGGTGCGCTCACAGGGATCGGCGGGAGCCCGAAGGGCCGCCATCAGCAGGCCGTGATACGCCCGGGTGCGGGTGCCGGCCACGGTGCCGCTGCCGTAGCTGCCCAGCCCATTGGTGATCAACCACTCCCGCTCCTCGGCCCTGGCCAGATCCCCCGTGATCTCACTACCGAAACTGATCGCTTGGCTCAGGCCCATCACCATCTCCAACCTTCCCCAGTCGCAAAGCCCCATCTGGTCTATACCTGAACCAGACCCCCTCCTCGACGCCATGACCTCCTCTGCCCCTCCCATCGACATCGGCATCCCCGCCGAGCAGCGGCAGAAAATCGCCGAGGGATTGGGGCGCGTGTTGGCCGACAGCACGGTGCTCTACAGCAAAACCCACGGCTTCCACTGGAACGTGACGGGGCCGATGTTCAACACGCTCCACTTGATGTTCATGGACCAATACACCGAGCTCTGGACCGCCCTCGACAGCATTGCCGA
>JBBARZ010000126.1:0-4374 GCA_040399505.1 Cyanobium sp. | reverse complement strand
CCATCCTTGAAAAACTCCGTGCTGGCCACATCCAGGGCCAGGGAGATCTGGTCGCCGGGGCGGTAGCCGGCCTTTTCGATGGCCTGCACCAGGATGTCGCCCGCCTCATCGTTTCCCAGATCCGGGGCGAAGCCGCCCTCATCGCCCACGGCCGTGCTCATGCCCCGGTCTTTCAGCAGCCCCTTGAGCGTGTGAAACACCTCGGCACCCATGCGCAGGGCTTCGCGGAAGCTGCCGGCGCCGTGGGGCACGATCATGAACTCCTGGAAATCCAGGCTGTTGGAGGCGTGGGCGCCGCCGTTGATCACATTCATCAATGGCACGGGCAACAGGTTGGCCATCGGGCCGCCCAGATAGCGATAGAGGGGCAGGCCCAAGGCCCGGGAGGCCGCATGGGCCGTGGCCATGCTCACGGCCAGCACCGCATTGGCGCCAAGGGCGCTCTTGTTGTCGCTGCCATCGAGCTCGAGCATGGCCGCATCCACGGCCGCCTGATCCAGGGCGCTGAGGCCGCAGAGGGCCGGCGCGATGCGCTCCTCCACGTTCTCAACGGCCTGGCTCACTCCTTTGCCGAAATAGCGCCCCCCGTCCCCATCCCTCAGTTCATGGGCCTCATGGGCGCCGGTGCTGGCGCCGCTGGGCACGATGGCCCGTCCCATGGCGCCCCCCTCCAGATAAACCTCCGCCTCTACCGTGGGGGTGCCGCGGGAATCGAGCACCTCACGAGCCACGATCGAATCGATCACCAGGTCGAGGGAATCGAACACAAGCACGGAGCAGGTGGGGCGATCCTATGGGTCACACCCACCAGATCGGATGTCACCATGCCTACCCCCTGGGGGAACCGTCCCAGGAAAAGTGCTCGTCATCCCAGGCCCGAGGGTCTTCGATGGGCTCCAGGTGGGTGAAGCAGTGGCAGCGGGGCAGCTCGGCTGTGATGCGGGCCTCCACCTCCTCGCAGAAATCATGGCCCTGCTGCACAGTCCAGCCCCCCGGCACAAGCACATGGCACGACACAAAGCGGCGGGAGCCCGCCTGGCGGGTGCGCAAGGCATGGAAGGCCACCCCCTCCCGGGTGTGGCTGTCGAGCACGGCCTTCACCCGGGCCAGCTCGTCGGAAGGCAGGGCCCGATCCAGCAGGCCCGCGGCCGTTTCCCGCAGTAGCCGCCAGCCGGTGTAGATGATCTGGAAGGCCACCGCCATGGCGATCAGGGGATCGAGCAGGGGCCAGCCGCTGGCCTTGGCCAGGGCCACCCCCACCACCACCCCGATGGAGGTCCACACATCGGAGAGGAGATGGTGGGCATCGGCCCGCAGGGTGATGGAATCCAGGCGCTTGCCCGCATTCAGCAGCACCCAGGCCACGCCGCCATTGATGGCCGTGGCCAGCAGGGAAAGGGCGATGCCCAGATCCACCCGCCCCAGGGGTTCGGGGTGGAGCAGGCGCTCCCCGGCCGTGGCGAAGATCGCCGTGGCCGCCACCACAATCAGAGCGCTCTCGAGGCCACTGGAGAAGTATTCCGCCTTGGAATATCCGTAATGGTGATCCGCATCGGCGGGGCGAGCCGCTAGGGAGAGGGCCCAGAAGGCCACAAGGGCCGCCACCAGATTGACCCCCGATTCCAAGGCATCGGAGAGCAGGCCCACGGAGCCCGTGAGCTTGTAGGCCAAGGTTTTTAAGCCGATGGTGGCCAGGGCCGCCGCCACAGACAGCAGGGTGTAGGGCCTGGCGGAGGCAAAGACCATGGGGGAGGCGGAGGGCTCCCTAAGGATGGCCGGGCCGCCTCCCTGGCGCTGGTTCCGGAGGCCACAATGGCGGCATTGTTCTTCCGTCCGTCCGCCCCTTTTCCCCCATGCGACTCCTGCACACCATGCTCCGGGTGGGCGATCTCGAGCGCTCCCTGGCCTTCTACACCGAGGTTCTGGGCATGCGCCTGCTGCGCCGCAAGGACTATCCAGGGGGCCGCTTCACCCTGGCCTTCGTGGGCTACGGGGAGGAAACCGACCACACCGTGCTGGAGCTCACCCACAACTGGGATACGGAGGCTTACGACATCGGCAGCGGCTATGGCCACATCGCCATCGGCGTGGACGACATCGAGGGCACCTGCCAGGCCATCGCCGGCAAGGGCGGCCGGGTGGTGCGCCCCCCCGGCCCGATGAAGCACGGCACCACCGTGATCGCCTTCGTGGAGGATCCGGATGGCTACAAGGTGGAGTTGATCCAGCTCGCCGCCCCCCCCGCCTCAGCGGCCTGACCCTACCCATGCCAGCCGACAGCTTGTCGAACCCCACCACCAGCCTCACGGGCACCCCGGAGCGCTTCAGTGACAGCGGGTGGGATCTGCTGCTCGCCAGCCAGGAGCAGGCCCGCCGCTGGCGGCATGGGGCGATGGATGTGGAGCACCTGTTGCTGGCCCTGCTGGTGGAATCGCGCTTTGCCCCCTGGGTGGAGCGGCTGCCGGTGGACGAAGACCGGCTGCTGGATCGGCTGGAGGCCTTCTGCGCCGACCAGCCCTCCAGCACAGACAGCACGCTGTATATCGGCGATGCCCTGGAAGACCTGCTGGAGAGCGCCGACCGCAAGCGGGCGGCCTGGGGCGACGCTCTGATCGAGATTCCCCATCTCCTATTGGCCTTGTTGGAGGAGCCCCGGGTGGGAGGCAACCTGCTCACGGATGAGGGCCTCAGCGAAGACCTGCTCACCCGCCAGTGGCGGCCTGATGGCGCCGCCTCCGTGCCCCCGCCCCCCGGGCCGCCGGTTGCTGTGCCCAGCCCTCCCGCCGCGCCCAGCCCGCGCCCCCCCAGTCTGCGGACGCCCCCGGCGGCACCGGCCCCCACCGTCCAGCCCCAGGGGGGGCGGGCCGGCGCCGACTTGCGATTGGAGCGGGTGGGCGAGGGCGAGGAGGGCGTCAGCGAGGCCCTGAGCCTCTATGGGCGCGACCTGACGGCAGCGGCCCGCCAGGGGGAGTTGGATCCGGTGATCGGCCGCGACACGGAAATGCGTCGCCTGATCCAGGTGCTCTCCCGCCGAGGAAAGAACAACCCTGTGCTGATCGGCGAGCCGGGCGTGGGCAAGACGGCCGTGGCCGAACTGCTGGCCCAGCGGATCGTGGCCGGGGAGGTGCCGGAGGCCCTGCGGGGAGTGCGGCTGGTGGCCCTGGATCTGGGCGCCCTGATCGCGGGGGCGAAGTTTCGCGGGCAGTTTGAGGAACGGCTGCGGGGGGTGTTGGAGGAGGTGCGGGAGGCGGAGGGCAATAACGGCGGCGTGGTGCTCTTCATCGATGAGCTGCACACCGTGGTGGGGGGGGAGCGGAGCTCGGCGGATGCGGGCAGCCTGCTCAAGCCCGCCCTGGCCCGGGGCGATCTGCGCTGCATCGGCGCCACCACCCCGGAAGACTATCGCCGCACGATCGGCAAGGATCAGGCCCTGGAGCGTCGCTTCCAACAGGTGGTGATTCGGGAGCCCGACCGGGACACCTGCCTGGAGATCCTGCGGGGGCTGAAGGAGCGCTACGAGCTGCACCACGGCGTCACCATCACAGACCAGGCCCTGGTGGCGGCCTGCCGCTTGGCGGATCGCTATATCAGCGACCGCTGCCTGCCGGATTCCGCCATCGATCTGGTGGATGAGGCCGCCGCCCAGCTGCGCATGGAGGTGACATCCAAGCCCAGGGTGGTGGAGGAGGCGGAGGCGGATTTGCGGCGGGTGGAGCTGGCTTTGCTGGCGGCGGAAGCCGCGCCACGGGAGGAGCGGGTGCAGCTGCAGGAGCAGCGCCAGCGCACTACCGCCGCCCTGGAGGTGCTGCAGCAGCGGTGGGATCTGGAGCGGGAGCGGTTGGCGGAGCTGCGGGAGCTGCTGGAGGAAGACGAGCGGCTGCGGCAGGCCATCGCCGAAGCGGAGCGGGAGGGTGATCTGGAAACGGCCGCCCGATTGCAATACGACCAGCTGCAGCGGCTGCAGCAGCAGCGCGCGGCCCTGGAGGCGGAATTGCGGCGGGATCCCCTGCTGCGGGAGCAGGTGGAAGAGGGCGACATCGCCGATGTGGTGGCCCGCTCCACGGGCATTCCGGTGCAGCAGCTGCTGGCGGGGGAGCGGCAGAAGCTGCTGGAACTGGAAGGGCGCCTGGGGGAGCGTGTGATCGGCCAGCCGGAGGCGGTGGCGGCGGTGGCGGCCGCCATCCGCCGCGCCCGGGCGGGGATGAAGGCCCCGAGTCGGCCCGTGGGGTCGTTCCTCTTTTTGGGCCCCACCGGGGTGGGCAAAACCGAGCTGGCTAAAGCCCTGGCCGCCTCCCTGTTCGATGAGGAGGAGGCCTTGGTGCGGCTCGACATGAGCGAATACATGGAGCGCAACGCCGTGGCCCGGCTGGTGGG
>JBBARZ010000125.1:0-4384 GCA_040399505.1 Cyanobium sp. | reverse complement strand
CCGAGGGTGGGGGATTCCCAGTTGTCCTCCACGAAGCGGATGTCGTGGTCGGCCTGGCGGATGCCGAGGGCCTCCAGGGAGGCGAGATAGGTCTCCTGGATGCCATCGGGGCTGGGCTTGATCAGCACCTGGTACTGGAAATAGTGCTGGGCCCGGTTGGGGTTGTCGCCGTAGCGGCCGTCGGTGGGGCGGCGGCAGGGCTCGGGGTAGGCCACGGCCCAGGGTTCCGGCCCAATGGCCCGCAACACGGTGTGGGGGCTCATGGTGCCGGCCCCCTTTTCCGTGTCGTAGGGCTGGAGGATCAGACAGCCCTGATCAGCCCAGAAGCGATTGAGCGTGGCGATGATGTCCTGAAAGTGCATCGAACCCTGCTGGTGACGCTCAGCGGGGGATGCGGATCTTCTGGCCGGGGAAGATCAGATCAGGATCTTCGATCACTTCCCGGTTGGCGGCGAAGATTTCGGTGTAGCGGGCGCCGTTGCCGTAGGCCCGCTCGCTGATGCCCCAAAGGGTGTCGCCGTCCTGAACGAGCACGAATTCCGCTTCGGCGGCGGCGGGGTGGGACACGGCGGAGGCCTCCACCTTGCCTACCCCTTCCACGTTGCCGGCGATCAGCACGGCCTTTTCATAGGCGGCCTGGTCGGCGGCGCTGCCGCTAATGGTGGCCACATCGTCGTTCACCTCCACCTGCAGATCGGTAATGCCGGGGTTGTTTTTCTCGATGTGCTCCTTGAGCTTCTTGGCTGCGTCGGGCTCACCGCGCTTGAACACTTTTTTGCCGATGTTGGCCGCGAAATCGAAGAGGGGGACGCCCATGGGAGAAAACACTCAGCTCATATCAAAGGACAGGACGGTGCCGTCGCGCCATAAAAAAAGGAAGAATCTCAGCTGGACACCTCCCGGCTCCAACCCCAGAGGAACCATCGCAGGCTGACCAGCGCCACCAGCAGCTGGAGCAGGCGATAGGGCCAACCTCCCCACAGCCCGAGGGTGGGATCGGAAAACCAGAACACGATCCAGATGGCGCTGATGGTGGCCAGCAAGCGGGTGCGGTGAGGCGATACTCCGGCGCGGTGCAGCAGCCAGAAGAACAGCAGGCTCCCCGCGCAACCCAGGCTGAGCCCAAGCACCGCCTGCGGCCAGGGGGGCGCCGTGGCGCCGGCGCTGGCCCAGCTGGCCTGACGGACCCCGTTCAAGCTGCTGCTCGTGCGATCCAGAAGGAGGAAGAACGCCAGCACCAGACCGGGGTACGACCACCAGGCCGCCCCCAGACCCCGCTCCTCACGGAGACTTGTGCGGTAAGCCTTGCTGGCATCGATATCGAGGCAAGGGCTGTGGCAGTGCACGCAGGTGCTGCGCTCACGCCCCTTCTCATCGAGAGTGCGGCAGAGAGATTCCGGCAACCTGCCCCGGGGCCGCAGCACGGGCCGCAGGCCCATCAGGATCGCCTCCACCGGTCCCATCGGGCAGAGAAAGTGGCACCAGGTTTTGCCGTCCCAGAGCCAGCCGCTCAGCAGCGCCCCCAGAAGGGTGGCGGCAAAGAGGAGGCCCAGGGCCCGGGGATCGTGGTTCACCCACACCAGGCGCAGGGTGAGGCCTGCCAGGAGCAGGCCCCACTGCAGGCGCAGGTGGTGGCGCCCCAGCCAGGAGAGAGGGGGCACCAGCCTGGAGTTGTTCTGATGCCGCCCCAGGGCCCGGGGCAACTGGGAGGCATGGGCCAGAGGGCAGATCCGGCGCCAGGGAGCCGTGCCCACAAGGGCAAGCACTGCCAGGATCAGGGGCAGGGTGATGCCCCAGAACAGGAGGGTGCCGTGGCTGTGGCCGGGTGCGGCCGGCAGAAGCAGGGTGGCCACCAGCCAGAGCCATCCCCCAAGAAGGAGATGGCTCATCCAGCGGGCGGCCCCCTCAGGCAGGGCGATCAAGGCAGGAGCTTGCGAAGGACTCCGACCTGATCAGGCCCCTTGGCCCTGGCGCCGCTCATGGCTGAGCCGATCACTGAGGTTGCGCAGGCGACGGATCTTGCTGAAGGCTGCGGCAGCCCCGAGAAGAGGCAGGGGGCCCGGCACGGGACTGAACCGGGCCTGGAAGCTGAAATTCACAGGGGCTGGGGCTGTTTGCTGAATCCAGATGCTGTAGGGCCCTGCGGGCAGGGATTGCAGAAACGTATTGCCGATGTTGCGAGAGAAGAGGTCGCTGTTCGCGGCTGCGTTGCTGACGCATGCCGAGGCGCCTGTAGGGATTGCGGTGGAGCCCGCATAGCTCAAGGCACAAACGGGTCGGTTGCCCGTGTTACCCGTGCCGAAGTGGGCAAAGGCCAGGGACCCTGGTAGGGCTCCGCCCCCTGGTACGGAGGTCCATTGGCTGCCGGGCTGCAGAGCCACAAAACCTCTTTGATCGGTGGAGCTGTAGTCGGTCAGGGTGAGGCCTGTGAAGACATAGCCGCTAGGAACGGTAAACGTCACGTATTGCGCGTCAGGAGACACGCCCCCCACCGCAGGGCCAACGGGTTGGTTCACAGTGCCACTGATGGTGATGCCCTCCGCAAGGAAAGAAAGAACGGTGGGGTTGTTCTTGTCTGTGCTGAAGGCTGCATGGGCTGGAGCCGTCGTGAGAACGGAGGTGGCGACGGCACCCAGCGCAGCAAAAACTACAGAGAGGGAGGGAGCAATCCTGCGGGTCCTCAGAGCGCGGGGGGCGCCTGGATTCCTCAGCACATCCGAAACCGGAGGTAGAGCCATTGGGATAATTGGAAAAAGAATTTTTCAAAGGCCAAAGCCTCATTTGCACAGTAGTCGGGTTTTGGAAACTTTTGACAAGATTGATCTGTGTCTACACATTTCCGCCTCACCCAGATCGCCGCCATTCCCTACCTAGAGCGGGAAAATGTAGCCCTCAATACCAACTCTCAGGCCACCAGCTCCAGGCGGCCCATGGTGCCGAGGGCCATGGGGAGGTGGCGGGCCGAGGCAAAGCCAGCGGAGCGGGCGAGCCGTTCCTGCTCGGGGCCCGTGGGAAAGCGCTGCAGGCTGGCCTCCAAGTAGGCGTAGTGGT
This sequence comes from Cyanobium sp., assembly GCA_040399505.1. GTDB lineage: Bacteria > Cyanobacteriota > Cyanobacteriia > PCC-6307 > Cyanobiaceae > Cyanobium. Next base: position 1,333 of record JBBARZ010000125.1, on the reverse strand, counting down.
CGTGGAGGCCCGCCAGGCCCGCCACGGGCACCACGATCCGCTGCAGGTAGGCCCGCTGAAAGGCCTGGATCCGGGCGGCCTGGGGAGCCGCGGGATCGGGCCGGTTGAAATCGAGCACCACGCCCCGCCCCCCGGGGCGCAGCAGCCGGTGCAGTTCGGCCAGGCCCGCGGCGGGATCGGCCAGGTTGCGCAGGCCGTAGGCCATGGAGACCCCATCGGCGGCGTGGGACGGCAGGCCGGTGGCCAGGGCATCCCCCTGGAGCCAGCGCACGGGCAGCCAGGGCTGGGCGCTGGCGCGCTGGCGGGCCAGGGCCAGGGGAGCCGCGGCCGCATCGAGCCCCACCACCTCACCTCCCGGCCGCAGGGCCGCCGCCAGCAGCAAGGCCAGGTCTCCCGTGCCGCAGCAGAGATCCACAAACCGCTCCCCCGGCCGGGGGGCCAGGCGGGTGAGCACCACCCGCTTCCAGTGGCGGTGAAGGCCGAGGCTTAGCAGATCGTTGAGCAGGTCGTAGCGCGGAGCAATCTGCTCAAAGAGCTCACGTACCGCCGTGGGCTCCCCCGGCTTCAACGGGCGGGGCCTGCCACAGAAGCTTCTGCGGGCCAGAGAAGGGGGCTGGGGGCTACCGCCTCAGCCGCCGGGGATAGGGCGGACAAGGCGGCCGTGCTGGTGAAAGTGAGGAGCATCACGGTGGAGAGGCCCACGGCGGCGGAGCACACCATGCAGCCCGCCAGCATGAGGGAGAACTCCTGCCGGTCGGTCGCAGCCTGCATGAGCTGGAGCGCCCAGGCCACCAAGGCAACCACAGCAGCCAGCATGACAATGGCCAGGAGGCGGATCAGGGGAGGGGGCAACCCAAAAAGGGCAGACACGGCAAGCCTGCAAAGGGTTAAGGATGATGTCCTGATGTTAAGCACTGGGCGGGGGCTCCCGAGAGGGCTCCAGGGGGCGCACCTCCAGCCCGCTGGCAAGCAGGTGGCTCTTAATGGTTTCAATGGTGAGCACGCCATCGTGCAGCAGGGACGCCAGCAAGGCCGCGGAGGCCTTCCCTTCGCGGAGGGCTTCGGCGATGTGCTCCACGCTGCCGGCACCCCCGGAAGCGATCACGGGCACCTCCACGGCTTCGGCCACCGCCCGGGTGAGCTCCAGGTCGTAGCCGGCCTGGGTGCCATCCCCATCCATGGAGGTGAGCAGGATCTCGCCCGCCCCCCGCGCGGTCACCTCCCGGGCCCAGGCCACCGCATCAAGGCCCGTGTTCTCCCGGCCCCCTTTCACATAAACATCCCAGCCCGGGCTGCCCTGGCGCCGGCGGGCATCGATGGCCACCACGATGCA
>JBBARZ010000124.1:0-4405 GCA_040399505.1 Cyanobium sp. | reverse complement strand
CTGGTGGAAACGGGAGTGGGGGCCAATTGGATGGAAACCAAGTAGGCAGAGAGATGTGAGACACTGCCTGCGAGCTTGGGAATCAAGTGGGGCTGGGCGCAACCAATCGAAAGGGCATCATCCTGGCTGGTGGCAGTGGGACCCGTCTGGCCCCCCTCACCTGCGCGGTGAGCAAGCAGCTGATGCCGGTTTACGACAAACCGATGATTTATTACCCGCTCACCACCTTGATGCTGGCGGGAATTCGGCAGGTGCTGATCATTACCACCCCCGCCGACCAAGCCGCCTTTCAGCGTCTGTTGGGAGATGGCTCAAGCTGGGGCGTGAGCATCGAATACGCCGTGCAACCGAGCCCGGACGGCCTAGCCCAGGCTTTCCTGATCGGCGCGGATTTCCTGGCGGACGCTCCCGCCGCCCTGGTGCTGGGCGACAATTTGTTCCACGGCCACGATCTCATCCCCCAGCTGCAATCGAGCCAAACCCTGGAAGAGGGAGCCACGGTGTTTGCCTATCCCGTTAGGGATCCGGAGCGCTATGGAGTGGTGGAATTTGATGGCACGGGCCGGGTGATCAGCATTGAAGAAAAGCCCAAACAACCCCGCTCGCGCTATGCCATCACAGGCCTGTATTTCTACGACGGTTCCGTGGTGGAGCGCGCCCGCCAGGTGACCCCATCCCCGCGGGGGGAGCTTGAAATCACCGACCTCAACAAGCAGTATTTGGATGCGGGACTGCTGCGGGTGGAGCTAATGGGGCGGGGTATGGCCTGGCTGGATACGGGCACTCCCGACTCCCTGCATGAGGCATCCAGTTACATCCGCACCCTGGAGCATCGCCAGGGCTTGAAGGTGGGCTGCCCCGAGGAGGTGGCCTGGCGGATGGGCTGGATCGATGATGCCCAGCTGGGCCAACTGGCCGAACCTCAAAAGAAGAGCGGCTACGGCACCTACCTGCTTCAGTTGCTGGAAGGCCCCCATGCAAATTGAGCATTTGCCCATTGCGGGCCCCCTGCTGCTCACTCCTCAGGTGTTCGGGGATGCCCGGGGCTACTTCTTGGAAAGCTGGAACCAGAAGCGCTTTGCCGAGGCCCTGGAGCTGCCCCGAAACGAGGTGCCCGCCTTTGTGCAAGACAACCAATCCCGCTCCTCCCAGGGGGTGTTGCGGGGGCTCCACTACCAACTGCCCCCCCATGCCCAGGGAAAGCTGGTGCGTTGTGTGCAGGGGGAGATCTTTGATGTGGCCGTAGACATCCGGCGCCAGTCGCCCACCTTTGGCCAATGGATCGGAGCCAAGCTCAGCTCCGAGAACCATGCCCAGCTCTGGCTGCCTGCGGGCTTTGCCCATGGCTTTCTGGTGCTCAGCCCTTGGGCGGAGGTGCTCTACAAAACCACCGACTTCTGGGACAAAGCCACAGAGCGCTCCATCCGCTGGGATGACCCTGCCCTGGCCATTTCCTGGCCCCTTCCTGCAGACGGTGCAGGCCCGAGCGTGTCGGACAAAGATCGCCTGGCGCCCACCCTGGAGGAGGCAGCGACGGCAGGAGAGGTGTTTCCGTGAGCAGGGTGCTGCTCACCGGATGCAACGGGCAGCTGGGCCAAGCCTTGCTGGCCGCGATCCCCGAAGGCGTGGAGGTGATTCCCCTAGCGCGGGAGAGCCTGGATCTGGCGGATGCCTCGGCATGCCGGCAGGTGGTGCGGCAGCACCAGCCCCAGTGGGTGCTGAATGCCGGGGCTTACACCGCCGTGGACCGGGCCGAAAGCGAACCGGAGCTGGCCCTGAGGGTGAATGGGGAAGCCCCCGGGGCTTTGGCTGAGGCCTTGGCCGAAACAGGCGGCCACCTCCTGCAGATCAGCACGGATTTCGTGTTCAACGGGCAGCAGGGCTCGCCCTATCGGCCCGACCAGCCCCTGGACCCCCTGGGGGTATATGGCGCCACGAAGGCCGAGGGGGAACGGCGGGTGATGGAAGCCCTGCCTCCTGAGCGCTACTGCGTGCTGCGCACCAGCTGGGTGTATGGCCCCGTGGGCCAAAACTTTTGCCTCACCATGCTGCGCCTGCACCGGCAAAAGGCAGCCGCCGGCGACTCCCTGGGGGTGATCGCCGACCAGGTGGGCTGCCCCACCGCCACCCACACCCTGGCCGCCGCCTGCTGGCAGGTGATCCAGCGCAACATCCACGGCATCCACCACTGGAGCGATGCGGGCGCGGCCAGCTGGTACGACTTTGCGGTGGCCATCGGCGAGCTCTCCGTCACCCAGGGGGTGCTGGCCACGGCCGCCCAGGTGACTCCGATCGGCACGGAGGACTACCCCACCCCCGCCCGGCGCCCCTCCTATTCCCTGCTGGAGTGCAGGGCCACCCGCAGGGTGCTGGGATTGCCGGCCCTGCACTGGCGCAACGCCCTGGTCCAGGTGCTGGCCCGCCTCCCCGCTGCCGCCTGACGCCCCCCGTTCCCCATCCCCGCATCCCAGCTACCCCTAACGAAACCCATGGTTGATCTCCCCACCCTCCTCGCTGGACGCCGCCGCTTGCTGGTGACTGGAGGAGCTGGCTTCATCGGTGGAGCCGTGGTGCGCCGCCTGCTGCGGGAGAGCGACTGCACGGTGTTCAACCTCGACAAATTCGGCTATGCCAGCGATCTCACCAGCATCGAGGCCCTGCTGAACGAAGCCGGCGAACCCAGCAGCGGGCCCAGCTGCCGCCACCAGCTCCTGAAGGTAGACCTGGCCGACGGCGAAGCCACCCGGGCGGCGGTGGAGCTGGCGGATCCCGATCTGGTGATGCACCTGGCGGCCGAAAGCCATGTGGATCGCTCCATCGAGGGGCCTGAGGCCTTCATCACCAGCAATGTGCAGGGCACTTTTTCCCTGCTGCAGGCCGTGCGAGCTCACTGGCAGGCCCTGGAAGGGGAGCGCAAGGAGCGGTTTCGCCTGCATCACATCAGCACCGATGAGGTGTTCGGATCCCTCGGGGCGGAGGGGAGATTTTCTGAAACCACCCCCTACGACCCCCGCAGCCCCTATTCCGCCAGCAAGGCCGCCAGCGACCACCTGGTGAGTGCCTGGCACCACACCTATGGCCTGCCGGTGGTGCTCACCAACTGCAGCAACAATTTCGGCCCCTGGCAGTTTCCAGAAAAGCTGATTCCCGTGGTGATCCTCAAGGCCCTGGCCGGCGAACCCATCCCTGTCTATGGCGATGGGCTGAATGTGCGCGATTGGCTCTATGTGGAAGACCACGTGGATGCGCTACTGCTCGCCGCCACCCGGGGGGAGTGCGGCCGCAGCTACTGCGTGGGCGGCCACGGCGAGCGCACCAACCGCCAGGTGGTGGACGCCATCTGCACCCTGATGGACCAGCTCCATCCCCAGGGGGCTCCCCACAGCCAGCTGATCACCTCGGTCACCGACCGGCCCGGCCACGACCGCCGCTACGCCATCGATCCGGCCCGGATCACCGCGGAGCTGGGCTGGGTTCCCCGCCACAGCTTTGAAGAGGGCCTGGCGGAAACGGTGGCCTGGTATCTGGCCCAGGAGCCATGGTGGCGGGCCGTGCGCGAGCGGGCCCAATACGGAGGGGAGCGCATCGGCCTGGCGGGCCGGGTCTGAGCCTACGGTGCCTGCTGGAATACGGTGCCTGCTGGAATCCAGTGCCGGCCCGCGGCCGGATGTGCCCTTGCCGCTGCGGCTCACCAACACGCTCACCCGTCGCCTGGAGATCTTCGAGCCGATCGAGCCCGGCCGGGTGTCGATCTACTGCTGTGGCATCACGGTCTACGACCTCTGCCACCTGGGCCATGCCCGCAGCTACATCGTCTGGGATGTGCTGCGCCGCTATCTGATCTGGCGGGGCTACGCGGTGACGTACGTGCAGAACGTGACCGACATCGACGACAAGATCCTGCAGCGGGCTGCCCAGGAGGGCAGCACCATGGAGGAGGTGAGCGAACGCAATCTGCAGCGCGCCCTGGAAGATCTGGGCCAGCTCAACATCCTGCCGCCGGATCGCATGCCGCGGGCCACCCGCTGCCTGGATGGCATCCGCCAGTTGATCGGCGAACTGCAGAGCAAAGGCATGGCCTACGGCGCCGATGGCGATGTGTATTTCTCCGTGTTGGGCTATCCGAGCTACGGCAAGTTGAGCGGGCGCGATCTCTCGCAACAGGAGGAGGGCGCCAGTGGGCGGGTGCGGGCGGAAGAGGAAGCCCGCAAGCACCACCCCTTCGACTTCGCCCTTTGGAAGGGCGCCAAACCCCAGGAGCCCAGCTTCCCCTCCCCCTGGGGTCCGGGCAGGCCGGGGTGGCACATCGAATGCTCGGCGATGGTGCGCCAGGAGTTGGGCGACACGATTGATCTGCACCTCGGCGGGGCCGACCTGATCTTTCCCCACCACGAAAATGAGATCG
>JBBARZ010000123.1:0-4422 GCA_040399505.1 Cyanobium sp. | reverse complement strand
TGGTGCCTCCCTTCCCCGACGTTGCTCCGTTTCGCGTCGACCAGGTCATGCAGGCTCCTATGCCCATGGCCGTTCTCTTCCTGGCTCAGGGCCTGTTGGCCCTCCTGATCCAGATCGCGGGGATTTTGAACCGGCGCCGGCTCTGGCTCACAGCGGTGGTGACCTTCCTCTGCCTGGTTCTGGTGTTTTTCACGTTGGCCAGTTGGGGCAACAGCGACACCACTCGGTTTTCCCACTACATGCAGTGGGAGCCCGATCGGGGTCCTCCCGAGCCGCTCTGGCGCCTTCTGAGGCCCGTGGTGCTGCTGCTGCCCTACCGCATGGCTGCCGTGCAGGGGCTGGTGGTGACGGCCCTCGCCGCTGCTCCCATCCTTCTGGCTCACCATTGGAGGGCCAGGCCGTGGGCTGGATGGTGGGCCCTGTTGATCATTTGCAGCCCCATCCTGCGCGGTTTCGTGCAAAACGCCCACACCCGCCAAGCCCTGGCTGTTGTGCTGCTGCTACCCCTTTTCTTGCAGGTGGCGAGGGTGGTGCGAATCGATCGGCGGTGGGTGGGTTTCGGGCTGATTCTGTCTGCGCTCACGCACAACACCTTTGTGCTCAATTTGCCCATCAGCCTCCTGCCACTCCTGGGGCGGGTGCCCGAGGCGCTGAAAAGGCTTGTGGAAGCGCCCCCCTCCCTGAACCTGGCCGAACTGCGGCGGCGCTGGCCCTGGCTGCTGGCTGCCCTCGTGGTGGGAGGGCTATTTCTCACGATTGCCCCTACGGCCCTGGATCGCTTTTTCGATTATGCCCAGGATGAATACTTCAACAACTACAGCCAGCGTGGCATTGTCGGTCGTTTCCAGCGTGCCCTGGCCTATGGATTGGTGGTGGGATGTGTGCAGGCTCGCCTGGATCCCCGCCGACTCCTGCGCTGCCCGATCACGATGTTGTTATTGGTTTTTGGCCTGCTCTATCTGGCAATTCAAGCCTCTATCGCCCATCTCTGGCTGCCGCAGATCACTAGCCGCTTGGCTGATGGGGTGGCATTCTTTATGCTAATCCTTTACATTTCCTGGCTCCATCACCACCGGGCCTATTGGGGGCTTTTCCCTCCTCTCTATATCGCTCTCCAGTACTGGCTGGAGGGTCGCATTCTGTATTCCGCAACCTTCGATTGTGGGAATGATGATCAATTCCTCTGTATTCCCGATCGCTGGCCCTGGCAGGTGCGTTATTGACCCTCCGTTAGCAAGGCCATGCGGTGTTTCCGAAGGCCCCGGTGGAGAAATTCAAGGGGCTTTTTTCGATAGAGAGGATTCCATCGCCACAGGGGCGCCATGGCCAACCAGCTCACCCGTGCCCTGGTAAGGGCCCGCACGCCATAAAGGGCGGAGGTGAGGCCGCAGACCACGATGCCGCCCTGCGGACGGGCCTCCTCCAGGAGCGCAATCAGCACCTCCAGTGGCAGGCTGGAGCGCAGCGGGGGCGCCAGCCAGGGTTCCGTGAGGGGGCCGAAGCTGCCACCCCCCGGCGCCTTGGGGTGATCCACCAGCTGTAGCTGGTCGATCCCAGGCTGGAATCCTTCCCGTTGCAGATCGCTTGCCCAAGAGCGCAGCACCTCCTGGGGAATCCGCTCGCCGGGGAACTGGTGGGCCAGGTTGGGCACGGAGCAGAGCCAAAGGGGCCGCTGCGGGCGGGCCTGTTGCAAGGCCGCCTCCAGCTCGGAGCGGCCCCGCTCCCGCAGGGCTTCCACCAGGGTGCCGAACAGCTCCCTGCGGCAGGTCTGGGGCGCGGGCTCCGGAGCCAGGGGGGGACGATGCCAGCGGGGTTGGCGGCCACTGAGCACATACCGCACCGTGCGTCCCGGCTCCCGGATCGGCAGGCCCAGCAGGCTGGGGACGAGCGCCCGCAGTTCTCGTGGGCAGCGGTAATACACCCCCAGCCCGTCGCCGCACACCACGATCTTCTGGATTCCCAGCTGGTCGATCACCTGGCGCTGGGTCTCCAGCCACTGATTGTTGAGCAAGGCCCAGTCCCATGGGCCGGGCTCCAGGTCGGCTGGCTCCTCCACCAGCTGCACCCCCCCATGGCTCCTGGGAAGCGCTTGCCGAAGCACGGCCAACCAGGCTCTGATCTCCCGATGGATCCCAGCCAGGGCCTCGGGTTTTCGGCGCAGCACCCCGGTGATCAGGATGTGGATCCTGGCTGGCCTCTCCCCTTCGGGAAACAGGGTGGTGGCCACCGCCAGTTGGTGCACCAGATGGATCAGCCCTCCGGTAAGCACCAGGATTTGGGGTGGAGGGGAGCTGGCGATCAAGCGGGTGGGCTCGCCAGGGGCTCGATCGGAGCCAGCCGGGGGTCGAGGATCTTGGGCCCCATGCCAGGAAATTTCACGGCCAGGGAAATCTTCTCGCCTGAGCCGAAGAGGTGGGTGATCGTGCCCACCCCGAAGCTGCTGTGGCTGAGTTGATCCCCAACGGCCCAGGGGTGGGACACACCCCGACGTCTTACCGCATTGCTGGGCGCCCCCGCCATTCCCCCACCCGCCACCTGCTTGGTTTCGGCCCGATCGATCCGGGTGAGCCGCTCCATCCGCTGCTCCCGCCGCAGAGCCGCCCCGCCGCTGCGGGGCACATCCCCCTGGAGGAGCGCCTCGGGAAGTTCGGAGAGAAAGACCGACGGCACCGCGGGCTCCCGCATCCCTCCCCAGAGGCGCCGCTCGCAGGCGTGCGATAGGAACAGCCGTTCCCGGGCCCGGGTGATCCCCACGTAGCACAGGCGCCGTTCCTCCTCCAGGGCGGCGGGATCGTCCAAGGACCGATAGCTCGGAAAGAGTCCCTGCTCCAGCCCCACCAGGAACACCACGGGAAACTCCAGGCCCTTGCTGGCATGAAGGGTCATCAACACCACCCGCTCGGCAGCTGTGTCCTTGTCGTCCGCATCGCTCGCCAGGGCGGCCGTGGAGAGGAAGCCCTCCAGGGATCCCTCCTCGTTTTCCTCCTGGTATTGCAGGGCCGCGTTCACCAGTTCATTGAGGTTGCGGCGCCGGTCTTCCGCCTCATCGGTGGCCTCGGTGATCAACTCCGCCAGATAGCCGCTCTGCTCCATCACCCGCTGCACCATCTCGGCTGGCGGCGCGTCCTGTAGGCGCCGCTGCAGATCGTGGATGAGCTCCCCGAACTGGAGCAGCCCCTTGGCGGATCGGCCCGCCAGGGAGCGCACCGCCTCCGGGTCGCGCACCACCTCCCAGAGGGGCACGCCCAATTGATTGGCCGCATCGCTCAGCCGCTCGATGGTGGTTTTGCCGATGCCTCGGCGGGGCACATTGAGCACCCGCAGGAGGCTCACGGAATCCGCTGGATTCACCAAGAGCCTCATGTAGGCCAGGATGTCTTTAATCTCCCGGCGGTCGTAGAAGCGAAGGCCTCCCACCACCAGGTAGGGGATCCCCCAGCGCACCAGGGCCTCCTCCATGGCGCGAGACTGGGCATTGGTGCGATAGAGCACGGCCAGATCTCCCCAGGTCAGCTCCGGGTGGGCCGCATTCAGCATGCGCATGCGATGCACCACCGCTTCCGCCTCGGCGATCTCGTCGTCGCAGCGGGTGAGGCTGATGGGCTCCCCTTCCCCTCGGGTGGGCCGCAGCACCTTGTCGATGCGCTCGCTGTTGTTGGCGATCAGGGCATTGGCCGCCTGAAGGATCGTGGCGGTGGAGCGGTAATTCTCTTCCAGCTTCACCATGGTGCGGGTGGCCGTGTCGTCGGCCCCGTCGCCAAAATCAGCCTGGAAGCCCATCAGGATCTTGAAATCGGCGGCGCGGAAGCTGTAGATGCTCTGGTCCGCATCCCCCACCACAAACACGGAGCGATCCCTCCAGTCCTCGATCTGGTCTGGCTCCTTGCCATCGGCCACCAGGAGCTTCAAGAGCTCGTACTGGGTGCGGTTGGTGTCCTGATATTCATCCACCAGCACGTGGCGGAACCTCCGGTGCCAGTAGCTGCGGATCTCCCCGTTCTGCCGCAGGAGCTCCACCGGCAGGAGGAGGAGATCATCGAAATCCAGGGCGTTGTTGGCCGCCAGAGCGCGGCGGTAGTGCCGGTAGGCCTCCGCCACCTTGCGATCCCGCTGCCCGTCCGCCTGGGCTTCCAGCTGGTTGGGCAACCAGCCCTGGTTTTTGGCGTTGCTGATGGCCCAGCGCACCTTCTTGGGCTCAAAGCGCTTGGGATCGAGCCCCAGCTCCTGGGTGACGATCTCCTTCACCAGGCTCTGGGCGTCGTTTTCGTCGTAGATGGAGAACTGTCGTGTCCAACGCAACCCGTCGGGGTCGTTGTATTTGTCGATGTCAAAGCGCAGCAGCCGGGCGAAGAGGGCGTGGAAGGTGCCGATCCAGAGGTCTTTGATCACCTCCCGGTAGATGCGGCTGCGCAGCTGCTTCTG
>JBBARZ010000122.1:0-4452 GCA_040399505.1 Cyanobium sp. | reverse complement strand
TGGCTGCGGCTCGGTGGCAACTGTTGCCCCGCCCGATCGGAGACCTGAATGACCAGCAGCGGCAAGATGAGAATTTATGAGCTGTCACGGGACCTGGGCCTGGACAACAAGGACGTGCTCGACGCTGCCGAGAAGCTCGCGATCCCGGCACGCAGCCACAGCAGCTCCATCAGCGATGAGGAAGCCACGCGGATTCGCGCCCTGATCCGTGGCCAAGGGCAGCCCGGCGCCGCTCCGGCTGCCCAGGCGGGCCCTGGGAAAACGATTCTTTCTGTCACAAAAGCCCCAGCTCAGCCCCCCGCACTGGCCAGTCCCCAGCCCGCAAAACAACCAGCCGTTCCAGCGGCCGGCAGTGCCCCGACCCCACCAGCCCCCCCGGTCACTCCATCACGGCCTGTTGTCGCTCCTCCCCCCCGAGCCTCCCAGCCCAAACCTCCTGGCCCAACTCGCGAAGACAAACCAGCCGTCGTCCCCAGCCCGAGGCCCCAGCCGCGGCCAGCTGCCGCCACCCCGCCTCCAGCCCGCCAAGCAGCTGCGGCAACTCCCCCTTCTGAAAGTTCCAGACCCCAGGCGCCCCAAGAAGCAACTCCACCGCCTCGGCCAGCGGCCCCGCCCCAACGCCCCCCCAGCGCCCCCCCAGTGGTGCGCCCCGCCCCGGATGGCGGCTCTGCGCCAACCCTTGGCAACAGACCCCAAACCCCGGCCCCTGCCCCTGCCCCTGCCCGTCCACCCGCGGCCCCGCCCTCTAGGCCAGGGGCTGCTCCAGTAAATCGTTCTCCCCAGTCTCTACCGCCACAGCGCCAGACCGCTGGAGGAGGTCGCCCTCCCCTGCCCTCTACCAGTCCACGCCCAGTCAAACCCGGCAGTCCTTCTAGCGGTTCTGGAAGGCCCCAACTCGTTGGCCGTCCCCAACCCGGGGGGCAGCCACCCCAAGGCAGCGGATCCCGACCTGCTCCTCCCTCTCCCCGGCCCACTCGCCCTGGCGCCCCTGCCCCCATCCGCCAGGGCACCCGGCCCCCAGGAGCACCGGGCCGCGGACCGGCAGGCCCCTCCAGGGGCAGCACCCCGCTGGAACTCTTTGGCAAGCCCATCCGGCGGGATGGATCCGGTGCCGGCCCAACCCCGGGTGAACCGCCTCGAGCGGGAGCTCCCACCCGGCCAGGCCGCCCCACAGGCATGCGGAAGCCCATGGCTCCTGGGGAGCTCATGCAGCTGCAGAAACCGAGTGGCCGACCCACCGCGCCCCCGCCAAGGCGGCCGGAACGCACCGGTGAAGGTGGCAAAGCGGAAGGAGCTCAACCCCTAGTGCCCCCCACCGCCACCCCGCCCGCGCCTCCACGCCGGCCCGGCTTCAAAGCCCCGCAACCGGCTGGTCCAGCCCGCGCCCGTCGTCCCGACTGGGATGACAGCGCGAAGCTGGAGGCCCTGCGCAGCCGCACCCCCCAGAAGCAGCGCCAGAAGGTGCACATCATCGGGGAAAACGATGATGCCCTCACCGCCGAAACGGGTGGCTACGCAGGGGAACAGGAGGCGATGGTGCTGCAGGCAAGCCTGGCCCGTCCAGCCAAGCCTCGCTCCACTGCCGCGGCGCCCAAGCCCAGCGTGGCTGTGCGCAAGCGCAAGAAAGAAACCACCCGCCAGCGGCAGCGCCGGCGGGCCATGGAGCTGCGAGCAGCCAGGGAGCTCAAGGCCCAGAGGCCCGAGATGCTCGTGGTGCCCGATGGAAACCTCACCGTGCAAGAGCTAGCCGACAAACTGGGGGTGGAGAGCTCGGAGATCATCAAGAGCCTCTTCTTCAAAGGCATCATCGCCACTGTCACCCAAACCCTGGATCTCCCCACCATCGAGACGGTGTCTGATGAATTCGGCGTCCCCGTTCTGGAGGACGACGTGCAGGCGGCGGCCGCGAAGACCGTTGAGATGATTGAGGAGAGCGATCTGGCGCACCTCATCCGCCGCCCCCCTGTGGTGACGGTCATGGGCCACGTCGACCACGGGAAGACCAGTCTTCTCGATGCCATCCGGAAAACCAGGGTGGCGGCAGGGGAAGCCGGAGGCATCACCCAGCACATCGGCGCCTATCAGGTGGAAGTGCCCCATGCAGGTGAGCTGCGGAAGATCACCTTCCTCGACACCCCGGGTCACGAGGCCTTCACGGCCATGCGCGCCAGGGGCACGAAGGTGACCGACGTAGCCGTGCTCGTGGTGGCGGCCGATGACGGCGTGCGCCCCCAGACCCTGGAAGCCATCAGCCACGCCCGTGCTGCGGAAGTGCCGATCGTGGTGGCGATCAACAAGATTGATAAGGAGGGGGCCTCACCGGATCGGGTGAAGCAGGAGCTCTCTGGCCACGACCTGGTGGCGGAGGACTGGGGTGGCAACACGGTGATGGTGCCGGTGAGCGCCATCAAGGGCGACCATATCGACCAATTGCTGGAGATGATCCTCCTGGTGTCCGAGGTAGAGGATCTGCAGGCCAACCCCGACCGGATGGCCCGCGGCACCGTGATCGAGGCACACCTCGACAAGGCCAAGGGTCCCGTGGCCACCCTGCTGATTCAAAACGGCACCCTGCGCAACGGGGATGTGTTGGCCGCGGGGCCAGTGCTCGGGAAAGTGCGAGCCATGGTGGATGACAGCGGGAAGCGTGTGAAGGTGGCTGGCCCCTCCTCTCCCGTGGAGGCCCTGGGGTTCAGCGAGGTGCCCACCGCCGGGGATGAGTTCGAGGTCTATGCCGATGAGAAGAGTGCCCGGGCGGTGGTGGGCGATCGGGCTACGGAAGCCCGCGCCAGCCGTCTGGCCCAACAAATGGCCTCCCGTCGGGTCTCCCTGGCTTCGATGTCGGGCCAGGCCAGCGAAGGGGAACTCAAGGAGTTGAACATCATCCTCAAAGCCGACGTGCAGGGCAGTGTGGAGGCGATCCTCGGCTCCCTCGAACAGCTGCCGCAGGAGGAAGTGCAGGTTCGGGTGCTGCTCTCGGCCCCGGGCGAGATCACCGAAACCGATGTGGATCTGGCCGCCGCCTCTGGTGCCGTGATCGTGGGCTTCAACACTTCCATGGCCCCCGGGGCCAAGCGAGCGGCCGACGCCACCGGTGTGGATGTGCGCGATTACGAGGTGATCTACAAGCTGCTGGAGGACATTCAGCTGGCGATGGAAGGTCTGCTGGAACCCGAACTGGCAGAAGAATCCCTGGGCGAAGCGGAGGTACGAGCCGTGTTCACCATCGGCAAGGCCGCTGTGGCCGGCTGCTACATCACCAACGGCAAGGTGCAGCGCAACTGCAAGGTGCGGGTGCATCGCGGCAAGGAAGTGGTGTTCGAAGGCGACCTGGACTCCCTCCGTCGCAACAAGGACGACGTCAAGGAGGTGGCCACCGGCTTCGAGTGCGGCATCGGCTGTGATCGCTTCTCCACCTGGCAGGAGGGGGATCGGATCGAGGCCTACAAGCTGGTCACCCAGCGCCGCACCTTGAGCACCTGACACCGGTGAACCCACGCACGGAACCCCTCCTGTGGATCCAGCTCCTGGGTCTGGCGGTTCTTCCCCTGGAAGCCCTCTTGCTCCTTTTGGTGCTGGGCGGGAGCGATCCTGGCCCGGTGCCCCTGGTGGAGGAGCTGCTCTGCTGGAGTCTGGGGGCAGTCACGCCCGCCCTGCTGCTCTGGCGGACGCCAGCAGATGTGTGGTCCGTGCTGGTGGCGCAGGTGCCGGCCCGGGGCCGACGTGATCTGCAGCAACGCCTGAGCCGGTTGCATGACGCCCTGCCTCTCAAACTTCTCGGCCCCGCCCTGGGGGCCGTCTCCCTCCTCCCCCTGCTAATCCGCCTGGATCAGAAGTCGGCCATCGCAGCTCCCCTGTGGCGGCCAGGCCACCTCCCTCGGCCCGTGGCCCTGTTGCTGGCTGCTCTGCTGCTGGCCCTTATGCTCTGGCAATGGCAGCAAGTGGTGCAAGCCCTCTGGTTGCTCACCCGCTCTCCAAGCGTGGTGGGATCAACCACGGCGATGGGCCTGCAGGAGCGGGAGGAATCGCGACTCAGCCTGGGGATCCCCCTCCTCCTCCCCTCCCCCTTACTGTTTGAGGCAACAAAATCGGATTCCGTTGAATCTTCATCTATCAACGGGTCCCCGTTGTCGGTCGAACCAAAGCAACCCCCCGCAGATGAGGAGGGCACTCACCTGGATGAGCCAATCGCTTGAGGGCACCACTTCACCCGATGCCCCTCTCATCGCCATGGTTGCCAGCCCCACCGCGGCCGAGGCCAGGAGGGCAAACCACAGGGCCCGTCTTAGCCCCCTCCAGGGAGTCCGTGCCTCCTGTAGGAGGCGTTCCCTCAACTCTGGATCCAGTTTTGATCCCACGGCGATCCAGGCACTGGGGGAATGCTAGTTTCGGCCCGACGCCGGTGTAGCTCAGCGGTAGAGCAACTGATTCGTAATCAGTAGGTCGCAGGTT
>JBBARZ010000121.1:0-4465 GCA_040399505.1 Cyanobium sp. | reverse complement strand
AGCTGGTCGCAGCGGCTGATGATCTCCTGGTTGCAGAGGCTGCTGGCCATCGGCAGGGGCATGTCATCGTGCTCGGGCTTTTCCACCAGGTTCAACACCTGCTCCAGCTGATCACGCGATTCGCTCGGCTGGCGCTCCAGGCTCTGGGGCAGCAGCACGGTGAGCCGGCCCGGATCCACCGCCAGCACGCTCCGGATCACCGCCGAATTCACCCCCTGGGCGCCGGAGGTGATCAGGTTGTGCCCCTCATGGGCCAGGGAGCGGGCCACCAGTTCCACCAGGTGGATCGACACCACGGGCACATGGCGGCTGCCGAGGATGGCAATGCGCCGTTTGCCCGTGTCCTGAAGCATGGCCAGCTCTTGGGCCAGGGTGTCAATCCTGTCGAGAGCCGGAAGATCGAGAGACCGGGTCACCCGTCGTACGCCCACATGTCACTTCTGGAAACTAGCAGTGGTGGTGCTCAGGGCAACTCCAGGCGTTCAAACAGCCGTTCAAAGTGACAATTCTCTTCGACCAAGCGCATCGCATAGGTGGCCTTCACCGCCTCATGCAGCCGTACATGACCGATCGACGCCTCCACCACCTCCACCGTGGTGAGGGTGTCGTGGTCGACCTTGAGCACGGGCACCTCCAGCTCCTCCGCCCGGCTGAGCAGCTGGGGCAGGGGCTCTCCCACGCCCGTGAGGATCAGGCACTGGGTGGAGGCCTCGAGGGCCGCCAGTTGGATATCCGTGCGGTCGGCCCCGGTCACCACCGCCATGTTGCGGCGGCGGCGGAAGAATTCCATGGCGGAATTCACATTCATCGCGCCGATCGAGAGGGTTTCCACCAAAAGATCGAGCCGCTCCCGGGAGCAAAGCACCCGGGCCTGCAGCCGCCGGCTCAGCTCCTCCACCGTGACACTGCGCAACAAGGGGCTCCGGGGCATCACCCCCAACACCGGCAGGCCGAGGCGCTCCAGGGCCGGGCTGATGTCTTGCTTCATGCGGCCCAGCGCTTCAGGGGGCACCCCGTTGATCACCACCCCAGCCAGCAGGGGGCCCAACTGGCTGTGGGCTTCCAGCAACGGCTCCACATCCCGGCTGTCCTGCCAGGAGTGCACCAGCACCACCACGGCCTCCAGGGCCCGAGCCAGGGGCACCAGGCCCAAACCAAACAGCCAACCCTCACTCAATCGGCCCGCTCCCTCCAGAATCACCAAGCCCCGGCCGTCTTCCTGAAGCGCGGTCTGCAGGGTCTGCACCCCGCCCACCGGCCCCACATCCCCGCTCAACAGCCGCTGCTCGGCGGAGCCGGGTTCCAGCACCGCCAGGGAGGGGAGCAACCGGGTGTCCTCCAGCCCGAGGGTGGCCCCGATGAAACGCACATCCGCATCCAGCAGGGGATCACCCGGTTGGTGGATCTCCTCCGAATCCAGGCAGGTAGCCAGGGGCTTGCCAAAGGAAAACGCCACCCCCTTGCGGCGCAATTGTTGGGCCAACCCGAGCACAACAGCCGATTTGCCGCTGAAGGGTTCACAGGAGCCAATCAGCAGCGGGCTGGGCATGGAGAAGCCTCAACAGAGCCAGGCTGTGGCAGATTCTTGCAGCCCGGATCCATTCCCTCCATCCTACGGAGCCAGGTTTTACACCAACCGTGCAAAGGCCCACCGTGGCGATCACAGGAGCGAGGGGCACCCTGGGCCAGGCCCTGATCCGGCGTTGGCACGGCCGGGGTGCACAGCTGATCGCCCTCACTCACCGCTCTCCCACCGCGGCGATGGCCCCCCTGGAGGTGCGCGATGGCCAGGGCCAGCCCATTCCCCTGCGGCAGGTGGAGTGGGAAACGGGGCAGGAGGGCGCCCTGGCCTCCCTTCTCGGGGAGGTGGATGTGCTGGTGCTCAACCACGGCCTGAACCAGCAGGGCCGCCGCGACCGGGAGGCTCTCCAGCTGGCCCTGGAGGTGAACGCCCTCAGCCATTGGCGCCTGCTGGAGCACTACGCCCAGGAGCGGGCCAGGTGCGGGGCAAGGGGCGAGGTGTGGCTCAACACTTCGGAAGCGGAAATCCAGCCGGCAATCAGCCCCCTCTATGAGATCAGCAAGCGGCTCATCGGTCAAATCCTCAGCCTGCGGGCCCTCGATCTGGCCAACTCCCTGCGGCTGCGCCGGTTGGTGCTGGGGCCCTTCCGCTCCGAACTCAACCCCTATGGCGTGATGTCCGCCGATTGGGTAGCAGGGGAGATTCTGCGCCAGGCCGACTGGAACTGCAACCTGATCATCGTCACGATCAACCCGCTCACCTATGTGGTGATGCCCCTGCACACCCTCAGCCGCTGGGCCTACTTCCGCTGGTTCACCAGGGGGAAACCAGGCAACGGGGGAGAGGCCAGGGCCGATTAGAAGTTGCGATCCGTGAGGATCTCGCAGCCATCGCTGGCCACCACGATGGTGTGCTCCCACTGGGCCGAAAGGCTGCCATCTACGGTCACCACGGTCCAGCGGTCCTTGAGGGTGCGGCAGGCCTTGCTGCCCGCGTTCAAGATGGGCTCCACGGCCAGGGTCATGCCTGGGCGCAGGGTGATGTTGGGCAGCTCCCGGGTGCGGTAATTGAACACCGAGGGCTCCTCATGGAGATTGCGGCCCACCCCATGGCCCGTGAAATCCTCCACCACCGCATAGCCGTGGGCTTCCACGTGGTCCTGCACCGCCCCGGCCAATTCCAGCAGGGTGCTTCCAGCCCGAACGGTGGCCAGGCCCCGCATCAGCGACTCCTGCGCCACTCGGCTGAGTCGCTGGGCCTCCTCTCCCACTGTGCTGCCCACCCCGATCGTGATGCAGCTGTCGCCGTGATAATCGTCAAAACAGGCCCCTGTATCCACCTTCAGCAGATCGCCCTCCTTGATCACCCGCTTGCTGCTGGGGATGCCGTGCACCACCTCGTGGTTGATGCTTGCGCAAATGCTGGCGGGAAAGCCGTGGTAGCCCTTGAAACTCGGCACCGCCCCCATCTCCCGGATGCGCTTCTCCGCGTGCCGGTCGAGATCGCCGGTGGTCATGCCCGGCTGCACCAGCTCGCTGATCTCCCTCAGCACGGTGGCCACAATTCGGCTGGCGGTGCGCATGGTGGCGATCTCCTTGGCGGATTTCACCTCCACACCCCGGCGGTTGTTGGGGATGCGAGGGCCGCTTCTGGTGAGGAGCTGGGCGGCTTTGTCCTGGCCCGAAGGCCCGCTGGCGGAGGCAAGCAGATCGGCAAACAGCTTCATGGCAGCGGGTAATTGCGTCTTGCAGACAGAACGATGAGACCACGCTATCGGTGAACTGCTGCGAACCGCGCTGAGGCGATGGCCGACACCCCACCCACCCCCCGGGCCCAACCCTTGATGCAGCGGTGGAGAGCGGCCCATGCCACCCTCGCGCCCTTCGTGCTCGCGCCCCTGCTGCTCACCGCCTGCACCGGGATGGCCTACCGGGTGCTGAAGGATTGGGGCGGCTGGAGCAGGGATCGGGCCCATGCCCTGATGACCCTCCATGAGGGGGAGTGGCTGAAATCCCTGCTGGGCCCCCAAGCGGAAACCCTCTACGTGGTGCTGAACGGCCTCGGCCTGCTGTGGATGCTGAGCACAGGAACCCTGATGGTGGTGGAGCGCCTGCGGCGCTCTTGGGGCAGCAGGAAGAAGGGGAACTCAGGGGAGCGTGACGCCTGAGAGGTAAGCTCTTCGTTTGGCTTGATCCTTAGGACGCTGGAATGGCTACCGATGTGCCCCCAACCGATGCGCCGCAGGCTGATGCGCCGCAGGTGGATGCCCCTTCAGCCGAGGTGAGCGAAGTCGCTGAGGTCGCTGAGGCCCCTGCCGAAGCGAGCACCCCGGTGGAGGTAGAGACCGCCCCTGCTGTCCGCCAGGCCATCACCGGCAAGCTCTGTGCCCGTGATCTGATCGCCGCCTTTGAGGCCGAGCAGCTCAAGAGCGACCTGCCGGACATCTATGTGGGCGACACTGTTCGCGTGGGTGTGCGGATTCGGGAAGGCAGCAAGGAACGGATCCAGCCCTACGAAGGGGTGGTGATCGCCAAGCGGCATGGCGGGCTCAACGAAACCATCACGGTGCGCCGAATTTTCCAGGGCATCGGCGTGGAGCGGGTCTTTTTGCTGCACAGTCCCCAAGTCGCTTCCGTGAAGGTGGAACGTCGCGGTAAGGTGCGAAGAGCGAAGCTCTTTTATCTGCGCGACCGGGTGGGTAAAGCCACACGGGTTAAGCAGCGCTTCGATCGTTAAGGGGTTTCCCCCTTTGCTGGTGCATCACCTTGCGCCGTTAGTTCAGCTGGTAGAACGCAGGTCTCCAAAACCTGATGTCGGGGGTTCGAGTCCTCCACGGCGCGTCCGATGTACCCCCTTTTGTAGTTTCCTCGTTCCGAGCATGGAGTTGGATCTTCAACCCGGTGATGTGGTCAAAGTTCTGGAGTCCGCGGCTCTGGGTTGGGT
>JBBARZ010000120.1:0-4472 GCA_040399505.1 Cyanobium sp. | reverse complement strand
GGTAAGGCAGCGGGTTTTGGTCCCGCCATTCCTAGGTTCGAATCCTAGCGGCCCAGTTCCATCAGCCCATCGGTGCGGGTGCAGCAGCTCCCTCTTCTGATCTTCGATTTCGACGGCGTGCTCGTCGATGGCATGGAGGAATACTGGTGGTCCGCACGCAGGGCAGCCCTGGAGCTCGAGCGTCAAGCAGGCCGGAATGGTCAACCCCTGGCTTTGCCAGAGGACATCCCACCAGCCTTCTGCCAGCTCCGCCCTCTGATCCACAAAGGATGGGAAATGGTGCTGATGGCTGCTGAGCTTGGCCGGCCAGATAGGTCCCTAGAACCCCTCCTGGTGGCCTACCCCGAGGCCCTCGCCGAAGCGCAGGCCCGGTGGGGTCAGAGCCCAGAGGAATTACAAGCCCTCCTTGAGGGCGTGCGCCGGGAGGCCCTGACCACAGATCGGCAGGGCTGGCTGGGGCGCCATCACTTCTATCCCGGTGTCAGGGAGCGCCTGCACCAGCTGGAGCAGGAAGGGGCCCCGTGGGCCGTGCTCACCACCAAAGGAGCGGCCTTCACCGCTGAACTGCTCACGGCCGCAAAACTCAAACCTCTGGCCCTCTATGGCCACGAAGCTGGCAGCAAAACGGAGGTGCTGCACACGCTCCTGCAGCAACAGCCCGGTTCTAACGCCCTACGGCCCCTTTGGTTCGTGGAGGATCGCCGGCCCACCCTGGAGCTGGTCCGCAAGAGTGCAGGACTGGGCACCGTGCGTTGCCTGCTGGCCTCCTGGGGTTATCTGGCCCCAGGGGATCGGGAGGGACTGGACGAGCTGGGGATCCACTGGCTGACGCCTGAGCTCTTTGCAGCCCCCCTGGCAGAGTGGTAGTTCACGCTGTAGAGTACGTCAGTACTAAACTGGATTTCAGTGGGTTGACTGATTCGGCTGTGACGCTGGTCTTTTTTGGTGGCACTGACTTCCATGAGACCGCACCATGGCTTGAGTCAAAGGCGTCCGCTGCCAACGCCAGCTGCCACCCAGCTGCCACCCCAGCTCCTGCCCACACCTTTCGCCATCGCGGCCTGTTCCACCGTTCCGCCAACCATGCCAGCTGACACCAAGGCCGCTTCCCTCAACGGCAGCACCACCACGCCAAACACCCCTTCGGCAGCCAGTTCCCCATCGATGACCAACCCTGAGCGCGACAAAGCTCTGGGCTTGGTGCTCAACCAAATCGAGCGGAACTTCGGCAAGGGATCGATCATGCGCCTGGGGGATGCCTCCCGCATGCGGGTGGAAACCATCTCCACCGGAGCCCTCACTCTGGATCTGGCCCTTGGTGGGGGCTATCCCAAGGGTCGGGTCGTGGAGGTGTACGGGCCCGAGAGCTCAGGGAAAACCACCCTCACTCTTCATGCCATTGCTGAAGTGCAGCGCCGGGGAGGGGTGGCGGCCTTCGTGGACGCGGAGCATGCCCTGGATCCGGTCTATGCGGCAGCTTTGGGGGTGGATATCGAAAACCTGCTGGTGTCCCAGCCAGACACCGGCGAAATGGCCCTGGAAATTGTCGATCAGCTCGTGCGCTCCGGTGCGGTTGACATCGTGGTGGTCGACTCCGTGGCCGCCCTCACCCCCCGGGCTGAGATCGAGGGGGAAATGGGCGATCTGGCCGTCGGTAGTCAGGCCCGCCTGATGAGCCAGGCCATGCGCAAGATCACGGGCAACATCGGCAAATCCGGCTGCACCGTGATCTTCCTCAACCAGCTGCGTCAAAAGATCGGGGTGACCTATGGCAATCCCGAAACCACCACGGGCGGAAACGCTCTCAAGTTCTATGCCTCCGTGCGGCTGGACATCCGACGCATTCAAACCCTCAAGCGCGGCACGGAGGAATACGGAATCCGTGCCAAGGTGAAAGTGGCGAAAAACAAGGTGGCGCCACCGTTCCGCATCGCTGAATTTGACATTCTTTTCGGTCGTGGCATCAGCACCGTGGGCTGCCTGCTCGACCTGGCGGAAGAGACGGGTGTGGTGACCCGCAAGGGAGCCTGGTACAGCTACGAGGGCGACAACATCGGCCAGGGACGAGACAACACAATTGCCTGGCTCGAGCAAAACCCGACCCAGCAGGCCACCATCGAACAACTGACACGCCGCCAGCTCACCGAGGGATCGGAAGTGACGGCCAACTCGATGCGCCCCCTGGCCGCAGCTGCTGCCCGTGCAGCAGCGGATAGCCCGTCACTCGAACCGGTCACCACAGAAGTGGAGAGGGAGGCTGTTCCAGCCGCCTGACGGCAGGGCCCAAACAGCCACAGCAAGACCAAGTCCAGGGAGACTTCCCTCCCCGGACTTGGTCATTACCCGCATGGGGCAATGGTGGCAAGAACAGGGGTCTCAACTCCCATGCCCTTAGCCCGGAGTTGCTGGGCCACGCGATGAAGCTCTTGGATGGCATCGGCTCCTTCCAACTTGAGCAGCTCCAGGCCGTTGCGGGACTCCACCCATGTGATGCCGAAGTCGGAAACCAGGAACCTCACGACATGGGAGTCGCCGAGATCGGCCACAAAGGACACCCCAGCATGGGTTTGGCCATCGCCGCAGATATAACAACTGGCCACCAGGCCCTGGTCCTGAAGACATCGGGCCAGGGCCTGGAGACTCAGCACTAGGTCGTGGACGACGGAACGGTATTGCTCAGCCAAACGGGCAAACATGAGCAACCAAAATCAGGGTGACCAAATCCTAAGGTTTTCTTCAGCTTTCCGGGGATGCCGGGAGCCCCGTGGTCAAACCCGCACAGGACACGTGAAGCTAGCGGTGCTCAGCCGTCAGCCAGGGTCCACCAACCGAGGGCCGGACCGAGAAAACGCACGGTGACCCAAAACAGCACCAAGGCCCCAATGCCCACCCAGGCTCCCCGGGTGGTCAGCGACACAAAGCGATCCGCCTGGTCGCGGGTGAGAGGAAGCCAATCCACCAGGCGCGGTGAGGGCGTTCCCGAGGAGCGTCCCTGCTTCTTCAGAGACGCTGGCTTCTCGGAGGGTTTCTTCTCCCGGGGGGGGAGCCCCTGGGCCGCACGGCGTTTGGCTTCGCCCATCACAGCAAAAATCTTTAGCCCAAGCCTAGAGGCCTGGCCTGCTCTCAACCCGGCAGCAGGCGGGTGAGGGGCACGGTGGGCTCCAGCGCACGAAACACTTGCCGGCCCCACGTGCGGGCCCGCAACCGCCCATCGAGCACCGCAACCCGCCCCCCACTGCGGCGCAAGGAGGCCAATCCCCGCTGGAGGCGATGGAGAGAATCGGGAAGGAGCAGGTCGCGGAACCAATCCCTGCCCTGCTGACGCATGCGCGCCACCCTGGCGGCGGTGAGGGGATCCTCCAGGCTGGAGATGGGGAGAAGCCCCACAATCACCTGGCAGGGCAGGGGGAGTCGGGATTGGTGCTCGAGCCACCAGCTCCAAGAGGAACAAATCACCCCGTTGCTCTCCACAGCGGTGCCGTGCTCTGTAACGCGAGAGCCAAACTCTGCCGCCAGGGAACTGGCCAGGCCACAACGAAGGCCCCGGTCGTCCAGAAGGATCACCGTGAGCCCGGCCTGACCCAACACAAGGCGTCGGCAATGCTCAAGGAGGTGCTCCGCGAAGGGGGGGCTGTTGGGCAAGGGCTGGCGCAGTGGAGCGTAGAGCGGCAGGGGATCGCTCAAGGGGGGGTCATCCAGTCGCACCACCACCTGGGGGGTCCAGCGGAGTCCAGTGGAGGCAGCCTGGGGCATGCCACCCCCTGTGGCCACTTCCCCCAAAAGGATGGTGCCGCGATCCTGGAACAAGCCAGCAAGCTCCTCAAGGGGATCCAGGGGCTGGCGGATCCACCCCCATTGGAGCAGGGCTGGATCCACCTTGGCCCAGCTGGCCCAGCCTGGACCTGCGGCAGCCTGCCAGCGGGGCCAGGGCTCCGGAAGCGGGCGAAGAAGAGCCAGCAGATCCCGCAGGGGAATCTCCTCCTGGCTCTCCAGGGCAACCAACTGATCGGGATGACGGGGTTGGCTGAACACCCTCCGGCTTAGTCGTTCATGGAGGGAGAGAAGGGCCTCTTCGGCGCTGGGGAAGGCCCGCCGCAACCCGTCCCAATCCACCGGTTGGATCCGCACCTCCAGGGCGTCACACAGGGCATCCTCCAACCGTTCCGCCTCGGGAATCACCAACTGGCGATCACCCAGCTCACCCCTCTGCCAGGCCTCCACCAGCTGACCTGGGCTGAGCAGCCAGAGCCGGGCCCCGGATGGAGCCACGGAGCCTTCCCAACAGGGCAGGTGAAGGCCCACGGCCCGCAGACGGGGCCACTCCAGCTGAAGCAGTCTGCGGCGCAGGGGATCGCTCACCACCAGGGCCAAGGGGGCCTCGCTGAGCGCCAGAGGCACGAGCAGGCTCGGCCACCAAGAGGATTCCATGCCTGGGGTCAGGGCCACCAGGGTGTGATCCCCTCGCCGCAAGC
>JBBARZ010000119.1:0-4500 GCA_040399505.1 Cyanobium sp. | reverse complement strand
CGCTCTTGGCGCTCATCTTGTTGAGATCCTTGGCGATGCCGCTGAGGGCCTGGGCTGCCATCACATAGGTCACGCTCACCCAGCGGGGCCAGCTGTCGGCTACGGGGATGAGCATCAGCAGGGCCCCAATCTGGAGCAAGGTGCCCGCCCAGAGGGTGAGCCGCAGCCCGAAGCGGGCCCCCAGCCACCCTCCGGTGAGGTTGGTGATGATGCCAAAAAACTCGTAGAAGAGAAACAGAAGGGCAATCTCCAGAGTGGAGTAGCCCAGCTGGTGGAAGTGAAACACCACCAGCATGCGCAGGGCTCCATCGGTGAGGGTGAAGGCCCAGTAGTTGGCCGTCACGATGCCGTATTGCTGGAGGGGGCTGAGGCGTTGGGGAGTGGAGGCCATGGCTCAGCGCGCGTCGATCAGGGCCACGTGGCGCGCCAGATCAGCCATGCGGGAGCTGTAGCCCCATTCGTTGTCGTACCAGGCGTACACCTTGAGCTGGGTGCCGTTCACCACCATGGTGGAGGGGCCATCCACGATGGCGCTGCGGGGGTCGTTGACATAGTCGACGGACACCAGGGGGCGGGTTTCAAAGCCAAGGATGCCCTCCAGCTCGCCGTTGGCGGCCTCGTCGAAGGCCCGATTCACCTCCTCCACGGTGACGGGGCGCTCCAGCTCGAACACCGCATCGGTGAGGGAGGCATTCAGCAGGGGCACCCGCACCGCATGGCCGTTGAGCTTGCCCTGGAGTTCGGGGAAGATCATCCCGATCGCCTTGGCCGATCCGGTGGTGGTGGGGATGAGCGACTGCAGGCAGGAGCGGGCCCGGCGCAGATCGCTCTTGAAGCCATCCACCACCACTTGGGTGTTGGTGACATCGTGCAGGGTGGTGATGGAGCCATGGCGGATCCCGAATCCCTCGTGCACCACCTTCACCACCGGAGCCAGGCAGTTGGTGGTGCACGAGGCGGCGGTGATCAGGCGATGAACGTCGGGGTTGTAGAGGTGATGGTTGATGCCAAACACGATGTTGAGGGCCTCGGCCCCCGCGATCTCTCCCTTCACCGGACAGGCCACCACCACCCGCTTCAGGCCCACCTGGTCGAAGTAGGGCTGGAGGGTTTCCGGGGTCTTGAACTTGCCGGAGCACTCCAGCACCATCTCCACGCCCGCCTCCCGCCAGGGCACGGCGGTGGGATCCTTCTCCTGGCTGGTGCTCACGGGGGTGGTGCCCACGAAGAAACCCCGGGTGTTGGCCTGCACCACCTGGGGCCAACGGCCATGCACCGAATCGAAGGCCAGCAGGTGGGCAGCGGTGTGGGCATCGCCCGCCGCCTCATTGACATGCACCAGCTCGACGCCCGGGCGGCCCCAAAGGGCACGGAACACCAGGCGGCCAATGCGCCCGAAGCCGTTGATGCCGATGCGCATGGGGGGAGGAAGTCGAGAACACGACCCTAAATCAATATACGTTGATGAATCAAGATGCCAGGATGTCGCCTAGGCGACGTTCCCCGCAGTGCCCCAGCACACCCAGACCGGTGAGATTTCTGCCCTGCTGAAGGCCCTGGCCGATCCCATCCGGATGGATGTGGTGCAAACCCTGGCCGGGGGGGAGCGCTGCGTGTGCGAGCTCACCGAAACCCTGGGGCTGGCCCAGTCGCGCCTGTCGTTTCACCTCAAGGTGATGCGCCAGTCGGGGTTGATCACCGCCAGGGAGGAGGGCCGCTGGGTGTATTACAAACTTGTGCCCCAGGCTTTTGAGCAGCTGCAGGAGTGGCTGAACAGCCTGAAGAGGCTCTCCCAGGAGCGGGCCCAAGGCTGCAGCTAGGCCAGTCAGGTCAGTTCGCTTTGATTCACCAGGCCGGAGATTCACACAGCATCGGAAGGACCACCGCCTGGTCTACGAACCTGGCGTCGGCAGCGCTCGGAGCAGTAGCGCACCTCCTCCCACACCGCCTTCCACTTTTTCCGCCACTGGAAAGGACGGCCGCACACCGGGCAAATCTTGGTGGGGCGATCGGCGTGGTGGGGCATGGACCAACCCTAGGCTGCGTCAACGGAGCAACCCCCATTCATGCGGTCACCCTCCCCCGCTCCAGTCACCCTGGCGGAAGCTTCCCGTTTCTGGTTTCAGCTCGGCTGGGTGAGCTTTGGCGGACCGGCAGGACAGATCGCCCTGCTGCATCGGGAATTGGTCGATCGGCGTCGTTGGCTCTCCGAACGGCGCTATCTGCATGCCCTCAACTACTGCATGTTGCTTCCGGGCCCGGAGGCGATGCAACTGGCCACCTATCTGGGCTGGCTGATGCATGGCGTTCCTGGTGGGCTGATCGCCGGTGGGCTGTTCGTCTTGCCATCCGTGGCTGTGCTCTCGGCCCTGGCCAGCCTTTATGCCCTCTGGGGTCAGCTCCCCGTAATGGCCTCCGTGTTTGCCGTGCTGAAACCCACGGTGCTCGCCATTGTGATCATGGCGGCCTGGCGCATCGGCAAACGCACCCTGCACACACCCCTGATGGTGGGGTTGGCCATCGCAGGCTTTCTCTCGCTTGGTGTCTTCAAACTCCCCTACCCACTGATCATCCTCAGCGCTGGGCTCATCGGGGTGCTGACCGCCAGATGGAAGCCGTCGCTGCTGCTTCAGCGACAGGGCCATGGCGCCGTTGCCCAGACGAACTCTGAAGAGATCAAGCCACGGGCTCTCCACGACGATGATTCCAGCACCCCACCCCACGCCCGCTTTTCCCGCAAGCGGTTCGCTCTCACCCTGCTGATCTGGTCCCTGGCCTTGCTGGTGCCCTTGGCAGGCCTGGCGATCGCCGGGGGTTGGAACGGCACCCTGGCGCTCATGGGCCGCTTTTTCACCCGTGTGGCCCTGCTGAGTTTTGGCGGAGCCTACGCCGTACTGCCCTACGTGGCGCAGGGTGCGGTAGAGCAGTTCGGTTGGCTGTCGGCCACCCAGATGCTGGATGGCCTGGCCTTGGGGGAAACCACCCCTGGCCCCTTGATCATGGTGGTGGCCTTTGTGGGCTTCATGGGTGGGTGGCACCAGGCCCTCGCCACGGCCGCCAACCCCTGGCCCCTGGCCCTTGCGGCGGTGGTGGTGACGGTGTGGTTCACCTTCCTCCCTTCCTTTGGCTTCATCCTGGCCGGCGCTCCTCTGGTGGAGGCCAGCCGCGGTGATCTGCGCCTCGCTGCTCCCTTGAGCGCCATTACGGCAGTGGTGGTTGGAGTGATTGCCAGCCTGGCCCTCTTTTTTGCTGGGCCGGTGCTCTGGCCTGGGGGGGCGTTCAACCCGGCTGCCGCCTTGGTGGTGACCCTGGCCCTGGTGCTGCAATTGCGGCTGGGCTGGAGCGTGTTGCAGGTGATTGGCGCTGCGGCAACGAGCGGGCTCGTGCTCGCGGGGTTGACGCGATTGCTGGGGTGAAGAACCTGATCAGAACTGTCGTCCCGCCCGAAGCCTCACGTGGGTTCGGAAACCCGTCTCGAGCTGCTCCAGGCGGCCCTTCACCTGCTCGCGGTTCAGCTGGGCCACCAGGCGCTGGCCATCCTCCAGCTCCAGCTCTACCTGGAAATCCCGACCGAAGCTGGTGAGGCGGCTCACGGTAGCCGGCAAGGACATCTCGTCGGGGCCATCCAGCAGCTCCAGTTCATGGGGACGCACAAAGAGGGGGCCCCCGTCCCCATTGGGATGAAGAGATTCGAGCACATTCACCTCGCCGACGAACTGCATCACGAAGGGACTCGCCGGGTGGTCGTAGATCTCCTCGGCCGTGCCGATCTGCTCGATGCGGCCCTCGTTGATCACCACGATCTTGTCGGCCACCTCCATGGCCTCCTCCTGATCGTGGGTCACGATCACCGTGGTGACATTGGTTTGCTCATGCAAGTTGCGCAGCCAGGCCCGCAGCTCTTTGCGCACCTTGGCATCCAGGGCGCTAAAGGGCTCATCGAGCAGCAGCACATCCGGTTTCACCGCCAGGGCCCGGGCCAGCGACACCCGCTGGCGCTGGCCCCCTGAGAGCTGGGAGGGGTAGCGGTCGCCGTAGTCCTGCATCTGCACCAGGGTGAGCAATTCCTCCACCCGGTCGCGGATCCGGGCCGGGCTGAGGCCGCGCAGCTCCAACCCGAAGCCGATGTTGTCGCGCACGGTGCGGTGCTTGAACAGGGCAAAATGCTGAAACACAAAACCAACATTGCGGCGTTGCACCGGCAGCTCGGTGGCATCCCCGCCATTGATGTAGATCTTCCCCTCATCCAGGCTCTCCAGGCCGGCGATCATCCGCAGCAGGGTGCTCTTGCCGCAGCCGGAGGGGCCCAGAAGAGCCACCAGCGAGCCGGTGTCCACATCCAGGCTGAGGGAATCGATGGCCTTCAGGGAGCCGAAGGTTTTGCTGACGTCGCTGACGCGGATGCCCATGGGAGGAGAGGGGGGAAGGAAACGCCCTTACGGGCGGGCCCTCAAGGCACTGGCCGTGGGCCCCGTGGAATTCTTCAACCTGGCCACCACA
>JBBARZ010000118.1:0-4754 GCA_040399505.1 Cyanobium sp. | reverse complement strand
ACGGCGAGGGCCTGGGCGGGCAGGCCCAGGGCGAGGGCCTGCTGGCGGTGCACCTCCCCTTCCGTGGGCACGCCCCTCTCCAGGCTGATGGCCCCACCCGTGAACAACAGCAGGGGGGCTTTGCCCGCCTGGAAGAGCTCCAGCCCTCCGAAGAAGCGATCCGCATCCACCCACTCCGTGCGGCGCAGCTGGCCCGGGGCGGGATGGCGCCCGCCGCCAAGCACCACAATGGCGGAGGCATTCGGCATGGCCTGGGGCCGCAGGGGCTGCCAGGGCCGCTCCATCAGCCGCCAGAGCCCCTGGCCGATGAGAGGGGTGGCCAAAAGCCAGAGCAGGGCGAAGGCCGCCTTCACCGGAGCCCAGCGCCGCCGGGCCAGGGCCCACCCCAGGAGCAGCAGGGCCAGCCCCAGGGGGAGCACGACCAGGGGAAGCAGCTTGCTGAGCACAAACATCGGAGAGCCCTATGGGGTAGAAGCAAACAAAATGGCGTTTCGGACCAGAGCCAGAAACGCCAGGGAAACTCCCGAGGGGGCTGATGGTGACCGGGAAGGGAAACCTCAGGCCGCGGCCAGGTTGGCGGCCACGAAGTCCCAGTTCACCAGCTTGTCGAGGAAGGTGCTGATGTAATCCGGCCTGCGGTTCTGGTAGTCGAGGTAGTAAGCGTGCTCCCACACATCCATGGTGAGGAGGGCCTTCTGCCCATGGGCCAGAGGTAGGTCAGCGTTGCCGGTCTTGGTGATCTTCAGGGTGCCATTGTCGAGCACCAACCAGGCCCAGCCGCTGCCGAACTGGGTGGCACCTGCGGTCTTGAATTGCTCCTTGAAGCCATCAAAGCTGCCGAAATCTGCATCGATCCTGGCGGCCAGATCCCCACTGGGGGCGCCGCCGCCACCGGGCTTCATGCCCTGCCAGTAGAAGGTGTGGTTCCACACCTGGGCGGCATTGTTGAAGACCCCGGCTTTGCTGGCATCACCGGATACCGCCAGAATCGTTTGGTCGAGGGATTTGCCTTCGAGGTCGGTGCCGGCCACCAGGTTGTTCAGGTTGGTGACGTAGGCCGCGTGGTGCTTGCCGTGGTGAAACTCAAGGGTGGAGCGGGAGATGTGGGGCTCGAGCGCATCGAGGCCGTAGGGCAGGGCGGGCAGCTGGTGCGCCATGGAAAGGGAAGCGTGCAGGTGAGGGCCCGGACAGACCGGACGGCTGGGGCATCTTAACGATCAAATCCCACCTGTTAGTTGCCCACTTTCAGCAGCTCCACCTCAAAGAGGAGAGTGGCATCGGGGGGAATCACCCCACCGGCTCCGCGGGAGCCATAGGCCAGGTCGGAGGGGATCACCAGCTTGCGCTTGCCTCCTACCCGCATGCCAGCCACACCCTCATCCCACCCCTTGATCACCCGACCCGCCCCAAGGGGAAAGCTGAAAGGACCCCGGCCATAGCTGCTATCAAATTCTTTGCCGTTCGTGAGGGTGCCGCGGTAGTTGACGCTAACGGTTTGACCGGCTTTGGCCTCCTCACCCTCACCCACCACCAGATCGGTGATCTCAAGCCCACTGGCGGTGATGCGCGGCTTGGGAGCACTCATCTCGCCGCCAAGGGCATTGGCCTGGGCGAGGGCAGTGTCGTCCATAGGGGCCATCGCAAAGAGAAAGGGGTTGGCTTCGTCAGGGTCGAGTTCCAAAGGAGAGGACACTGCTGCGGGGCCTGCTGCTGGCCTGGCTGTGACCTCGGGAGGGGCGGCCTCCACCACGGAGGGGTTCACCAGCTGGCTGATGATCGCCACCGTGAGGCAAGCGAGGCAAACGCCAACGCTGATCAGAATGTCACGCATACGTCGAGCCACATCGCCTGTGCAATCTTGTCGATTCTGCCAGGGCTGGGCTCAGCTCAGGCCGTCGGTCCAGTCGCCTCTGTTCTGGGCCTGGCGCAACTGGCTTTCCAGGCGGTCGATGCGACCCCGCAGTTCATCCAGTTCTCGCTGACGGGCGAGGCCCAGGTCTTGCAGGAGCTGGTCCCGATTGCGCTCGAGCTGGCGTTCGGCCTGCTGCTCCACCTCCGGTGTCTCGCCGCGAACGGCCTTGAGCACATCGTCCACAAGGGCCGAAGCATGGTTGGGGTCGAGCCTGCCGCTTTGCACCCACTCCTGGGTGACGTAGCGGAGCCGGTCGGCCACCAGGGTGGTGGTGCCGAGACCCCTCAGGAGAAGCATCTGTAAAAGGTTGCCCTGGTCCATGGTGGGTTGGTTTGGAGGGAGCCGTTTTGAGAATGGCAACACCACGGGGTCATGACCATGGGGAATGACCGGCGCCTGCGGCTGCTTCTGGCGCTGGCGGCTGGCACCCTGGCGGGCCTCTCCCTGCCTCCCTTGGGCTGGCCCTGGCTGCTCTGGCCCAGCCTGGGGCTGCTCTGGGCCTTGGTCGGTTCTCCGCAGGGGGTGGTCTGTGGGGGGCTCTGGGGGTTGGGGGCCGTGCTGATCAGCCACCGCTGGTTGCCGGCCTTGCACCCTCTCGACTGGGTGGGGGTGCCCTTGCCCCTAAGCCTGCCTCTTTGCCTGCTCCTCTGGATGCTGTGTGCCGTCCTCGGGGGCGCTCTGGTGGCGGCCTGGGCGGCCTTGGCGCACCGGCTGGATCCTGGCCGAGTGAGCACAGCGCTCCTTGCTGCGGGCATATGGGGAGGGAGTGAGGTGCTGCTGGCAAAGGGCCCCCTGTTCTGGATTGGTCTTGGTGCCTCACCCTTGCCTGGGGATCCCTGGCTGGCGGGGCTGGCGCCCCTGGTGGGGGCCGGGGGAATGGCAGCCGTGCAGGTGCTCCTGGGGTGGGGGATCTGGAGGGTGGCCCGCTCCTGGCACTGGCGCCGGGGGTCGGCCCTTCTCACTGCGCTGGTTCTGGTGCACCTGGTGGGAGCGTCGGTCCGGGGGGGGCAGGCAGCCCAGGCGGCCCAGATCCAGGCAGATGGCTCTACTCCCCAGGCCCCCGAGCCCGTGCTGGTGGTGCAGCCAGCCATTCCCACCCGCGAGAAATTCCTTCCCGCCCAGCAGGAGCGCCTCCTGGGCCTTCTCGCCTCGGCCATGGTGGAAGCCCGGCCCAGCGGCGCCACGGTGGTGCTGCCTGAGGGGGCGTTGGCCCTGGGCCAGCCCCTGCCCGCTCCCGCTCCGGTGGAGGTGCTCAGTGGGGGGTTCCGCCGGAGTGGGGCCAGCGTGCACAGTGCCGTGTTGCGCTTTTCCCCCCAGGCCACCGCGCCTTCCAGTTGGGTGGATAAGCACCGGGTGGTGCCCCTTGGGGAGTGGGTGCCGTTGGCCTCGCTCTTCCGCTGGAGTGGCCTTTCCGCCGTGGGGGGCATTGAGGGGGGCGCCCCTTCCCGCCTGTTCCCCCGCCCGGGGGGGGCGATCGGTGTGGCGATCTGCTACGAGATCGCCGATGGCCAGGCTTTGGCGCAGGCCAGCCGCGAGGGGGCTAGGTGGTTGCTGGCCACCGCCAATCTCGACCCCTATCCCTTGGCCCTGCAGAGCCAGTTCAAGGTCTTGGCCCAGTTGCGCGCCCTGGAGACTGGCCGATGGTTGGTGAGTGCGGCGAATACGGGCCCCAGCCTGCTGGTGGATCCATCGGGCCGGGTGGCGGCAGCTCTGCCCCTGGGGCGCACGGGTACGGGACTGTTCAGCGTGCCGGCCAGCCGGCTGGAGACGCCCTATCTGCTGGCGGGCGAGGTTCCCCTGCTGGGGCTGCTTGCTGTAGGAGGTGGGCTGCGCGCCGCGAAGCGCTGAGCGTCTGCCTGTCAGCTCTCGGCGAGAGGCGCCGATTCCACCAGGGAAGGCGCCAGCCGCAGCCCGGGCTCACCGGCGGGCACGCTCAGCAAGTTGGCGTTCCGGAAGCGGGAGAGGAGGCGGGTGGTGGTGACCCGGGTCGTGCCGATCAGTTCGGCGATGCGTTCGTGGGTGAGCCGGAAGGGGAGATCGCACCAGGCCCCGCAGCGCCGGCCCAGTCGGCGCACCAGCAAAGAGAGAAGGGCGTGCAGCCGGGTTTCGGCGTTGCCCAGATGGCGGATCCGCAGCAGTTGCAGAGTCCATTCGTTCACGGCGTCGAACCCCATCCCCTCCTCGTTGAGGCCATGGCGGCAGAAGCGCAGGGGGGTCAGGGCCTCCACGCACACCCCTTCGCTGCAGAGGCGGTCGGTGCGCAGGTGGTCGCCGGCCTGGAGGAAGGCGATGGTCATGCCCTCCGTTTCTTCACAGGGGCAATACACCCGTGCGATGCCCTCGAGCACCTCCAGGCAGGCACTGGAAGGGCGAAGGGTGGGATCGAGGAGCACGGATTGGCCAGGCTGGAGCTGGATGGGATGTCCAGGGGCAGAGGAGGAGGAGGAGCGATGGGCGGCCTGAGCCAACACGATCGTGTTGCGAATGGTTCGCAACGTAGAAGACAGAGGCTGTCTTTTGCAAGCGATTCTCAATTGCAGCTGAAGTTCGGTAGCAAATGTCACATCGCCTGGCAGCATTTGCCCGGGCCCTCCCCTGGGCTGCTTTTTACCCTGGGTCCATCTGGCTTCTCCAGCCCTTCTCGGACGACTGTGACCCGATCCCCATCCCCCCTCTCCCCTCCCCTCCTGGTTGGCTTCGGGCTCCTCGCCGTTGGAGCCGTGGTGGCCCTGGTGCGGGGGGTGTCCCAGTCGCAGGCCCCGGAAATCGGCGTCTACTCCGGCCGCCACTACAACAGCGACCAGGCCCTCTACAAGCAGTTCACCGCCCGCACCGGCATCCG
>JBBARZ010000117.1:1240-4782 GCA_040399505.1 Cyanobium sp. | reverse complement strand
CCCTGCCCCCAGTAGCGGAAGCAGCTGGTTTCCAGGAGCAACAGGTGCAGCAGGGCATCTTGATAACGGGGTGTTTGGGTGATGGCGGGATCCTGCGCCACCAGGGGATCAAACACCTGGTGAAAGTGGGCACTGAGCTGGTTCATGGGTTCGAGCACGTTGCCGTAGCCCTCTACCCAGCTGAGGTTGTTGGTCCAGGAGGCCCCCTCCATGGAGAAGTGGGGATCGCTGGCCTCTAAATCGGCGATGGCCGCTGCGGTGGCCTCGGGGGTGGGCTGGCTGCCCACCTTTTGCCACACCTTGTGTTGGTGCACCGCCTGGATGGTGGGGTAATCGTTGTTCTGCACCCCGGCGGCCTCCAGCAGCTCGAGATACTCGGTGCCATTCATCGCCACCGTGCCCGTGGTGCCTCCCCCCTGGGCAGCGATCTTGTGGTGGGCCTGAACAAAGGCCGGTGGGAATTCGTTCATCATCACCCCGCCGTTTTCCCCATCGGCAATCTGGGTCACCAAGGAAGGCACCATCCTTCCTCCCACCTGCTGCTTCCCCAGCCCCAGGGCTTCGTAGTAGGGCTGCATCTGCCCTACCAATTTGGTGTCGGAGCCCTGGGTTTTGATCAACGCCAGAATCCTGGCCGTCTCCCCCTGGGAATTGCGCGCCACCAGCTGGTTGGGGATCACCTTCTGCTCTTGGCGCAGCGGAGAGCCATCCGGTTGCTCCACGCTGTGCTCCTGCACCAGCAACCAGCGGTAGCCGCATTCCCGGAGGGCCTTCACATATTCATAAAGGGTGTCGGGATGGTTGGGCAGGTGCATCTCCGGAGGGGAAAAACCCTTCACCCGTTGCAGGGCTTTCGGGCCGAAGATTTCGGCGAAATGCTGTTGCCAGGCCAGCATCTGCAGCTTCAGGTCGGGGATGGGGGTGGAGGGCACCACGGCATGGCTCCACAGGGTGCCCAGCCACTCCACATGGGGCTGATAGCGGGGGTCGCAGGCCAGGCGCCTCAGGGGCTCGAGGATGTCGTCTCGGCCCATCTGCTGGAATCCCCAGAGCAGATTGCCGGAGTAATCCAGCATGATCCGCGGGTTGCAGCTCTCCTCAATTAGTTGGGGGATGAGGGCGCCCATGCGGCGGTAGCACTCGGCGAAGGCCGGGGCGTTGTGGTTGTCGCCCTCGCCGCTGTGCTCCTCCATGTATTGCAGGTGGGAGATCAGGGCCCCCTCATGGCCCGCAGGGATCGTGGGCTGGTGCATGTGCAGCGCGCAGGCAAAGGCCGACTGGATCGGCTCCAGCTGCAGGTTGGTGTGGGGCAGGAAGACGGGGCTGGCGTGCTGCACCAAGCCCAGGGTGGCTTGCTCGTGGCCGGCGATCCCGGGCGGGGTGGGCATGGGGCACAGGGCCGGTGGGGTTTGAGACTGGCACGGACGCGGCAGATCGATCCCTTCGCCCGGTCCCGCAGCTTCGGGGCGGTTGCGCCAGGCTGGAGCGGCAGGGCAAAGGGGCAGTCCGTCATGGAGGGGCAGAGAACGCCGGTGGGGGGCAGCGACGATCCAGGCCCCGCCCCAGTGTTGGTGTTTGACGGCGGTTGCCCCTTTTGCCGCCACTTCGCCGAGCTCAGCGAACTCCGCAGCGGCATCCCGGGCCTGGTGATCCGGGATGGTCGTAGCGACGCGGAGCTGCGGCGGGCCCTGGCCCGGAGGGGCTACCACCTGCGGGATGGGGCCATGGTGATCGCCGGCGAGCAGGTGTGGCATGGCGCCGAGGCCATCACCTGGCTCTGCGCCCGCATGGAGCCCAGCGCCGCCCTGCTCCAGGTGCTGGCGCCCCTGATGGCCGATGGGGGGCGGGCCCGCAGGCTCTATCCCCTGCTGCTCCTCGCTCGCCGGCTGGCCCTGGGGGCCCGGGGCTTGCCGGTAGATCCGGAGGACGCGCCCTCACACTCGCCGCGCCAGCCGCAGCTTCGCTGAGCGGCTGCGGGGATTGGCCTCCACCTCCTCTTCTCCGGCGCTGATGGGCTTTCGGGTGAGCCGCTCCAGCCGGGGATCCTCCAGGAAGGCCTGCTTCACCCGCCGATCCTCGAGGGAATGGAAGCTGATGATCGCCAGCAGGCCGCCTGGCACAAGCCAGTCTGGAGCCTGCTTTAACAGCCGCTCCAGAGCGCCCAGTTCGTCGTTCACGGCGATGCGCAGGGCCTGGAAGCTGCGGGTGGCTGGATGGATCCGGCCATGGCGAGCTTTGGGGGGATAGCAGCCGGCAATGGCGTAGGCCAGCTCTGCAGTATTGCGTTCTCCCCAGGGGCGGCTGGCCCGCTCCGCCACTAGGCGCCGGGCGATGCGACGGGAGAGGCGTTCCTCCCCGAGCTCGTACAGCAGATCCGCCAGGTCGCCCTCCCCCAGCCGATCCAGCAGATCTGCCGCTGTTTCGCCGGAGTCCGGGTTCATGCGCATGTCGATCGGCCCTTCCGCCCGGAAACTGAATCCCCGCTCGCCCCCATCCAGCTGGGGGCTGCTCACCCCCAGATCCGCCAGCACCCCCTGCACCGGCTGCTCCGGTGTGAAGGCGGCGAAGTTGCTGGCCACAATCCGCAGCCTCTCCCCCCAGGGCGCCAGGCGCTCAGTGGCAGCGGCCCGGGCGGTGGAATCTTGATCCACCCCGATTACCTCCAGGGTGGGGTGGGCCTCCAGCAGCAGGGCGCTATGGCCGCCTCCCCCCAGGGTGCAGTCGATCAGCCGGGGCGGGCCTCCATCCGGCGCGGGCGGCAAGGCCGCAAAGGCCTCCAGCACCTCCGCGGCCAACACGCTCTGGTGGGTGAAGGGGGCACTCATACCTGTGGCCTGTGTGTCTACACTGTTTAATGGATTGTCTACACGCCTTGGGCTGTGGCTCTCAACATCCGCAACGAAGAAGCCAACCGTCTGGCCGCCGAGGTCGCGACCCTGACGGGTGAGACCAAGACAGAGGCGGTGATCTTGGCCCTGAAGGAACGACTGCATCGGCTTCGTCGCGAACGGAATGGTGAGGCAGATCAGCAGGCGAGCCGGCTTGATCGCCTCGATCGGATTGCCTTGCACTGTGCGGCGCTTCCGCTCCTTGATCAGCGCAACGCGGATGAGATCTGCGGATACGACGCCATGGGCTTGCCCTCCTGATGGTGATCGATTCATCAGCCATTCTGGCCATTCTTCAAAATGAGCCGGAACGGCGAAGGTTCAACGCCTTGATCGTTGCTGCAGAGCGTTGCTCTCTTTCTGCAGCAACATTTGTGGAACTCTCGATCGTGTTGCAAGCACGGTTTGGGAGCGAAGGCCATGCCGATCTTGAGCTCTTCCTCCGTACGGCCCAAGTGGAGATCGTGAGCTTCAATCGTGAGCAGGGGGAATTGGCGCGCAAGGCTTTTGCCCTCTTTGGCAAGGGTCGTCATCGCGCTGGGCTGAATCTTGGCGATTGCTTTTCCTATGCCCTGGCCAGGTTTCTTGACGAACCACTGCTGTTCAAGGGCGATGATTTCCTTTACACCGACCTTCGCTTTGCAGCTGGATGAA
>JBBARZ010000117.1:0-1140 GCA_040399505.1 Cyanobium sp. | reverse complement strand
CAGCGCTCGGACTCCCTTAACGTTTTCCCATGGCTGCCGTCGATCTCCATCACCAGCATTTGCAGCGACGCTGGGCCCAGGAGCAGGGGGCTGTGGAGGAACGGCGCCAACAGCTGCTGGTCGCGGCGGGCCTTGCTGCGGAAGCCCTGAGGGAGCGTTGGCCGGTGCTGCAGGGGGTGTGGTTGTTTGGTTCGGCGCTGGATGCCAGCTCCTTTCGGCATCACTCCGATCTGGATCTGGTGGTGGAGGGGCTGCCCGCCGCTGCCCAGCTGGAGGCCCTGGGGCTGGTGGAGGGTGTGGTGGATCAATCCCTGGCCAACGCCGGCCAGGAGGGCATCGCCATCGACCTGGCGCGCTGGGAGGATCTGCCGTCCCACTGGCAAGAACGCCTGCGGCGGCAGGCCCTGGCCCTCACTTGAAGCCATGGCGGCCCCTTCTCCCCAGCAACTGCGTGATCTGGCTCTGGATCTGGCCGTGGAGGCACGCAAGCTCGCTGCCCTGGTGGACAGCCTGGCGGCCCTGGGAGACGTGGCGGGCGATCGGCTGCGGATCGATGCCGCAGCCCTGCGCCTGCAAAGTTTTTACACTGGCATCGAACGGTGCTTCCTGCAGATCAGCCGGGTGCTCAATGGCGGCACCCCCGACGGAGGGGATTGGCATCGACGACTCCTCGAGCGCATGGGCCAGCCCACGGAGGAGCGGCCTGCCGTGCTGCGGGAGACCTCCATTGCTGCGTTGCAAGAGTTGCTGCGCTTCCGCCACCTGGTGCGGCATCTGTATGCCTACGAGCTCCAACCAGAGCCGGTGGAGCGGCTGCGCACCCTTGCCCTCGCCCTCTGGCCCGAGGTGCGGGGCGAGCTGAATACCTTCCAGGGCTGGCTCACAAGCCCGTGGGCATGAACATCAAGGATCCACGGGTGTACGCCAAGCTAGATCGGTGAGGTCGGCCGGGGCGAACTTGATCGCCTGCCAGCCACAGCCGCCATCACCCCAGTTCCCCTGGAGGAAGCGCACATCCATTGGGCCCTGCCCAGCGGAGCCGGGTGCTCCTTAGAATCCCCCAACCTGGCTCCGGCCCACTCCAGATCCCTTCATGACCCAGCTGGAAACACGCACCGAGCCGATGGTGGTGAACTTCGG
>JBBARZ010000116.1:0-4905 GCA_040399505.1 Cyanobium sp. | reverse complement strand
TCCGGCTCGTCGTAAGGCGGGCGAACTCGATCCCTGGGGGCGTCCTCATCGAGATAGCGCCGTTGCCGCAGGGGTTCCCGCTGGGTGCGCGCCTCTGTTTCCACGTATTCCATTTCCTCTTCCGGCTGGAAGGCCCGGGCGGTGGCCGGCTGGATGCGCCGTTGCTCCTGCTGGCTTGGCTGCCCGGCTGGCAGCTGGTTTTCTGCCGGCACGGGGCCCATGCGGTACCGCTCCCGCTCCTCCCTTTCCCAGCTGCTGCCTCCGATGCCCATCTTCTCCAGCAGCCCTGTGCCCAGTTGCTTCAGTTTCTGTTCGGCCCCCTCGTACACGATGATCCGATCGCTGCCGCTGCTCACCACCTCGCTCACGGGCAGCTCCCAGGTGCTCAGCACCCCTTCGGCCAGCAGGGGCACCCCCAGGGCGCCCACCACCAAGGTGATCAGCTCCCCCGTTTCGATGTCGAAGCTGTAGCCCAACACCCGCCCCAGGGTCTGGCCCGATTCGGTGATCACCTGGCAGTTGATCACCTTGCTGTAGCGCTCGGGATTGAAGCCCTCGGCCAGGGAATCGGAGGAATCCACCAGAATCACATCGCCCACCTGGCGGATGCGCTCCAGGGGCATCCAGCGGGGCAGGCCCGGCAGAAATCGGGTGAGGGGGTTGTCGCGCAGGCCTAGGGCCACCACTTCCCGCCGGTCGATATCCACCACCACTTCCCCCACCACCCCCAAACGGCGTCCCGTGTCGCGGGTGATCACCTGGGTGCCCATCAGCTCAGAGCGCAACCAGAGCCGATCGCTGGGGACGGAGGAGTCGCTGGGCGGTGGAGAAGATGCGCTCAAGACCTGCTACCTGATCAATGCATTGTGAAGCAAGCCCCTACGTCCAGCCAGCTCATGCTGCGGGGGGCAAACCGACCACCTGGGTGTGGGCGCCCCGGGCCTGGGTGACGCCGATGGTGCGGGTGGCCGCTCCGATCATCGGCCGGCGGTGGCTCACCACCAGAAACTGGGCCCCCTCCGCCTGGGAGGCGATCAGTCCTGCCAGCCGCTCCACGTTCACCCCATCGAGAAAGCTGTCCACCTCATCGAGGGCATAGAAGGGCGAGGGGCGAAACCGCTGCAGGGCAAACAGGAAGCTCAGGGCCGTGAGGGATTTCTCCCCCCCCGACATGGAGGCCAGCCGGCGCACCGCCTTGCCCTTGGGATGGGCCACCAGGGTGAGGCCCCCCTCCAGGGGCTGCTCGGGGTTTTCCAACTGGAGCTGGCCCTCCCCATCGGAGAGGTGGGCAAAGATCGTGCGGAAGTGGCCATCCACGGACCGGAAGGCCTCCAGGAACGCCTCCTGCCGCAGGGTGGCCACCGTTTCGATGCGCAGCAGCAGCTCCTGCCTCTCCCGGCCGAGCACCTCCAGCCGCTGCTCCAGTTCGGCCAGCCGTTGCTCCAGCTGCTCCAGCTCCTCCAGGGCCAGCATGTTCACCGGCTCGAGGGCCTCCATCTGCCGCTGGATCTGCTCCAGCGCTTTCTGCAGGGCTTCCAGCCCTCCTTCCCGCACCTCCTCGGGCACCTCGGGAAGGGGATCGGGCAGAGCCTCGGTGAGTTGCTGCAGCCGCTGCTCCCCGCTCCGTTGCTCGCTCTCCAGGGCCACCAGCTCCTCCCCCAGCCGCTCCAACTCCCACTGGCGCTGCTGCAGAGCCTGGCGCTGGGCCGCCAGCTGGCTTTCCGCCTGGTCGCGGGCCCGGCGCTTCTCACCGAAACGGGTGCTGAGCTCCTGTTGCTGGGCCTCCAGCGCCTTGCGGCGCTCCAGGTGCTGCTGTTGCCGCTGCTTCCAGGTTTCCCGCTCGCTCAGCAGGGCGTTCACGGCGGCGATCAGCCGCTGCTCTTCCTGGCCCAGGCTCTCCAGCTGGTTTTGGAGCCGTTCGCAGGCCAGGGCCCGGTCGCGCCGCTGGGCCAATTGGCCATCCCTCTCGGCGCGGGCGTTCTGCAGGGCCAGGTCGGCCGCTTCCAGCTCCGCCTGCAGGCCCTGCCACAGGCTCGGTTCCCCCACGCCAGCGGCGGCGGTTTCCGCCTGATCCAGCACAGCCAGCCGCTCCTGCAGGGGGGCCAGCAGGCGGCCGATCTCCTCAACCCTGGCACCGTCGCTGGCCAGGGCCTGGCCCAGCTCCGTGCGCCGTTGCCCCAGCTGGGCGCTGCGCTGGCGATGGGGATCGAGGCTGCGCTCGGCAGCTTTGCCCTCCGCCTCCAAGGCCGATTGCCGTTGCTGGCTCTGTTGCAGCTGGGGCCGGAGGGCCTCCAAGGCATCGCTGAGGCTGCCCTCCTCCCGCCGGCAGGCCACCAGGCTCTCCCCCAGCTCCAGCAGGCGCCGCCGCAGGGGCTCGGCCTCATCTCCCTCGGCGGCGGAGCCAAAGCCCAGTTGGGAAGAGCGCTGCTGCAGGCTGCCCCCGGTCATGGCGCCACTCTTTTCCAGCAGCTCACCCTCCAGGGTCACCGCCCGGCAGCGGCCCAGTTCTCTGCGAGCCTGGGCCAGGCTGTCGAACACCAGGGTGTCGCCGAACACATAGCGGAACACCTCCCCGTACACCGGCTCGTGGCGCACCAGATCCACGGCCCGGCCCACCAGGCCGGGGGCACCTCCGCCCCCGCCCCCCCGCTGCAGGGCGGCGTTGCTGGTGGTGGAGGATCCCCCCGCCCGCAGGCGATTCAAGGGCAGGAAGGTGAGCCGGCCGGCCCGGCGGCTCTTGAGCAGCTCGATGGCCCGGGCGGCGATGCCGTCGTCTTCCACCACCACCTGGCCCAGCCGGGAGCCGGCCGCCACCTCCAGGGCCAGGCGATGGCGCTCCTCCACCTCCCCCAACTGGGCCACCGGGCCATGGATGCCCTCCAGCCCCGCCTCCAGCAGCATGCGCAGGGCTCCCGTACCCCGGCTTTCCTGCAGGGTGTCGCGGCGGCTTTCCAGCCGGGCAATCTCCCGCTCCAACTGGGTTTGTTCCTGCTCCAGCCGCTGGCGGGTGCGCTGCTGCAGCGCCAGGCTCTCCACCAGCTCCTGCATCCGGCTCTGCTGCTGCAGGAGCTGGAGCTCCAGCTGGGCCAGCTCCTCGTTGAGGCGGCTCAGCTGGCCTTCTGTTTGGTCTGAGAGGCCACCCTCCTGGCGCTGCTCGCTGTCCAGTTCCGCCAGCCGTTGCTCCGCCTGCCGCAGCCGTTCAGACAGCTGCTGGGATTCGGATTGCAACGGCGTGATCTGCTCCAGCAGGCCGCGTCGCTCCTTGCTGCGCTGGCGTTGCGCCTCCATCCAGTCGCCGGAGCGCCCCGCCACCTCCTTCAGCTTGCGACGGGAGTGCTCCACCGCCGCTTCCGCATCCCGGCAGGCCTCTTCTGCCCGGTTCAGCCCGTCCTCCCCGTCCGTGGCCTGGAGGGCCTGCAGCTGCTGGCCCAGTTCCCCCCGCTGACGGGTGAGGGTGTGGCGCCGCTCTTGCAGGTGCTGGGCCTCCGGGCTCTGCTTCTCGGCTTGGCGGGCCAGTTCCCGGCCCTCAGCCTCCTGGCCCGCCAGTTCCGCCTGCACCGCCAGCAGCTGGTCTTCCCCCAGGGCCTTCACCTCCGCCTGCAGCACCTCCAGGGCCTGGGCGGCCTCCTGGATCTCTTCGCTGGCCTGAGCCACCGCCGTGGTTTCCGTGGCCTGGCGCTCCTGCAAGGTTTGGCGCCGTTGCAGCAGATCCCGCTGCAGCTGGCGGGCTTCCTCTACCGCCAGCACCTGCTCCTGCAGGCGACCCACGTGGAGCCTCTCGCGCAGCCCCTGGTAGGCCCGGGCTTTCGCGCAATCCTTCTCGAGCTTCTGGCGGTTGGCCAGCAGCTCCTGCTCCACGATCCTGCAGCGCTCCACCCGGTCCTGCACCTCATCGAGCTTGCCCCGGGTTTGGTCGATGCGGGAATCGAAGAGGGCCACGCCGGCCAGCTCATCGATGATGCCCCGCCGCTCCTTGGCGCTCATCGACACGATGCGGGTCACGTCGCCCTGCATCACCACGTTGCTGCCCTCCGGATCCACCCGCAGGCGCCGCAGCTGGGTTTGCAGCTGCTGCAGATTGCACGACACGCCGTCGGCGCTGAAGCTGCTGCTGTAGGTGCCTCCGGGCGCCACCCGCAGGCGCCGGCTCACGCTCCACTCCTGCTGGCCGGCCCGAATCCAGGGGCCTTCCGGAGGAGCTTCCAACCCGTCTTCCGCCCCGTCGGGCTGCCAGTCGCTGAGATCGAAATGCACGGTGACGGTGGTTTCCGCCGCCTTGCCCGCCCGCAGCATGGCGCTGTTAATCAGATCGGGCAGGCGCTCGGCCCGCATGCCCCTGCTGCTGGCCAGGCCCAAGCAGAAAAGCACCGCATCGAGAATGTTGCTTTTCCCCGAGCCATTGGGGCCAGTGACCACGGTGAAACCAGGCTCTAGGGGGATGCTGATGGTTCCGCCAAAGGATTTGAAGTGGGTGAGCTCCACTTGCTTGATGAACACCAACCGGCTCGACCCTCAAGCCCGCGAAATGTAGCGGAGGTTTTCAGGCTGCCAACCCCGCCGGCTTTCCCTACGTTGAGGAAAACTTTCCCTACCTTGAGGAAAGCCCCGAGCCGTCGCCAGACTTCCTTACAAACCGCTGTTTCCTTCCATGAGCTTTGATCAGCCCTCCAGCCCCTCCCTTGAGGGGCCGGCTTCTACCTCCAATGGCACCAACGGCCAGTCGACCACGCCACCGATTCTGCAATCCGCCTTCCGGGAGCGGTTCGATGCCCTGTTGCCGACCATTCAGAAGGAATGGCCCGAGGTGGCCCGCCACACCCTAGAGGCCACCCGTGGCAGCTTTGACCAGCTCGTGGAGGTGATCAGCCGCCAGACCGGAGGGGCCACCCCCCGGGTGAAGGAGCA
>JBBARZ010000115.1:0-5042 GCA_040399505.1 Cyanobium sp. | reverse complement strand
GTCACGGCATGCATGGCATCAAAGGCGAGGCGGAAGTTGCCCTTCAGCAGGGCGGCCAGCCGATCGAAATCAAATAGGGTCTGCATCAGGGCTGCGAAGTCGTCCACCCCGTCGATCACCTCCACCGCCATGGCGCCCAGCTTGTGGGTTCCTGGCTGATCCAGCGGCACTGGCTCGGCCGAGAGGATGCGGTAGTTCTCCAGGCTGAGGGTGGCCTGATAGATGGCTTCAGTGATGGATTCCGGAGCCGGGCCACCGTTGGCGCCATTAATCTTCACCCCAAAATCCCCCTCAGGCCCTCCGGGGTTGTGGCTGGCCGAGAGGATGATGCCCCCGATGGCATTGTGGGTACGGATCAGGTGGGATGCCGCCGGGGTGGAGAGGATGCCGCCCGTGGTGGTGATCAGCCGGGCCACCCCGTGCGCGGCGGCCATGCGGGCAATGGTCTGGATCGCAGAGAGGTTGCCGAAGCGGCCATCCCCCCCCAGCACTAAGGTGCCACCCTGCACGCCAGGCACTACCCGCAGGGAGGCCTCCACGAAGCTCTCCAGGTAGTGGGGGGTCTGGAACTGGCGGCTGCTCTTGCGCAGGCCTGAGGTTCCGGGTTTCTGGTCGGTGAAGGGCTGGGCCAGGGCCACGGTGCTGACGGTGGCAGCGGGGGAATCGCTGGAGCTGGTGGTCATGGCGGGAGGCCTGGGCGCAGCGGGCAGGAGCAAATTAGCCCTGGGCCCTCCTGAGTCAGTTGTCGCACAGGACTGGTGACCGGAGCGGGGCCTGGAACAGCAAAAAGCCTGGAAGGGGAACCTTCGTTACCTTGATGGGATTCCTAACAGTCCTCGCCCCCCCATGTTGGCCAGATTCTCTGGGCTTTCCCTCCTCTGTGGCCTGACCGGCGGGGGGGCTGCGCTGGCCTCCGTGGCTGCCGTGGCTTCCGTGGCTGCTATTGGAGTGGCCCAACCAGCCTGTGCCGCCGATTCCTACCCCGAGGCCGTTCAATTTTCTCGCCAAGCCGCCAAGGCGGTGCTCAACCAGGATGGGCGGGAATCCTGCTTGCGGGGCAAGCTCACCAAGGCCCTCCTCGAGCTCTCCGACAGCTGCGATGCCTCGGGCCAGAAGAATTCCCTCTGCACTCTGGCTGGGAAGGCGGCGGTGGTCACACCGATGAGCCTCACCTTCATGGAAGACACCTCGCGCAAGCTCCTGGAGCTAAGCGATCAGGATGCTGGAGGGCAGGCGCAGAGAGCGAAGTGAAAGACGAGGTCGCTTAAAATTTCAGCAGCGTACCGCCCCCTGTTCCGGGCTGGGGCTTCTCCTCCGTTTTCGGCTTCACCACTTGACGGCAAGCGATGGTGAGCTCCCCGGCCGCCTGATCGATTGGATCCCTTCGGGCCAAGCTGTTGCTGGGGGCCTCCACCGCAAGGTTGCGAATGCTCCAGAGCACGTCCTTGCAGCGGGCAGGCAGTCGGGGGTGATCCAGGAGTGGATCGGCCTGGCGGCGGGCGTCAGCGCAGCGGTCGGCCGCATTCTCACGGCCGCAGGCCAGGGTGCTCAGCTGGAGGGTGCGAAATACATTGGCCGCAGGAAACACATCGGGCGGATAGCTGGGTGTGGGGGTGGCGGCCAGTAGGGGCCCCGCTGTGAGGTGGGGGGAGAGGGAGGCCGTGAGGGCCAGAGCCATCCGCAGGAGTGCCATCGGCCCGGGTGCGATGCAGGCCCTTACTCTGGGAGCACCAGCGCCCCTGCCGCCCCCTGCCGCAGACGGTGTTGCTGGTGGATCCACCGTTGGCGGGCCAAAGGCCCGCTCCAGGCAGCCGTGGAGGCCAGAACCCGGCGCAGCCAACCCTGCTGGCGGAGGCGGGTCCCAAGGGACGCCTCCCTGGCCTGGAGGCCCTGCACCAGGCGGATTTCCCTGAGCCGGCGCCCGCCAATCAAGGGAAGCTGGGCATCGATGGCCCCATGCAGATCACCAGTGCTCTCCAAGACAGGCTCCAGCAGCCGGGAGGCCACCAGGGCATCCCGCAGGGCCATGTTGATGCCTTGGGCCCGCACCGGGCTCATGGGGTGGGCGGCATCGCCCAGGAGCAGCAAGCCGGGGCTGTGCCAGCGCGGCGCCCAACCCACCCGCACAGGCAACCGCTGGGGGCCATCGATCGCAGCATCGGGCAACTGGGCCATCAAGGGAGCGCCCTCCCCG
Source organism: Cyanobium sp. (assembly GCA_040399505.1). Classification (GTDB taxonomy): domain Bacteria; phylum Cyanobacteriota; class Cyanobacteriia; order PCC-6307; family Cyanobiaceae; genus Cyanobium. The sequence continues at coordinate 2,848 of JBBARZ010000115.1, read as the reverse complement.
GGCAGGAGAGCACTCCAGAGCTCCCGCCAAGCGCCGGTGTCGACGGGCCGAGCCAGGCCTGTTTCCGCTACCCAGCCCAGCCGCAATGCCTCGCCAGTCGCCTCTGCAAACAGCGCGAAACTCAGGCCCTGGCCCACCACCGTGAGAAAGCGCCCCCCCAGCCACCGGGCCAGGGGAGCCACGGGCTCCCCGGCCAACCGAAACCACAGCACCTCCTCCCCCTGGGGCTCCTGCTCAAGAGGAAGCCCCGCCAGTTGGCGCACCAGGGAGTGGCGACCATCGCAGCCCACCACAAGGTCCGCCCATACATCCGTGCCATCGGCCAGGCGCACGCCCCCCACCCGAGCCATGGGCCCGGAGCGCAACAGCCCCCTAACGGCGTAGTCCTCCAGAAGCTTGCAGCCCCGCTCCTCGAGAAATTGGCTACGCAGGTGATGAAGCAGCGACTCCTGATCCACCAGCCAACAGCCCCGATCCCCCCCTAGAGGTTCGGGGGCGGAAAAGAAGGGCCGGCCTTCCAGCACCACGGTCCACCCTTGGAGGGGACGATGCACCACACCCTCTGGAAGGGGCCAGAGCCCCATGGCGTCCAGGACCGCCAGGCCACTGGGCATCAAGCCCTCCCCCCGGTAGAGCCTGGGGGTTCCGTGCCCCGTGGCCTCCACCAGGGTGACGGCCCAGCTGGCACGGGCCAGCGCTAAAGCGAGGAAGGCCCCCGTGGGGCCGGCCCCCACAACCACCACATGGGGTTGGGCAGGAGGGGCAGGCGACCGACTCCGTTCAACCTCTTTCAGCCCTTGCCCTCCGCCGGTTGGGAGCTGGCGGCATGGTGACCCAGTAGCTCCTGTTTTCTGCTGAGCAGGTAGTCGACCAGCTCCTTTTGGAGCACGAGGAGCTCTCCGGTACAGCCGCGGAAGGCCGCCCTATGGCGAATCTCATCGTGGCGCGTGTTGAGGTCGCGCAACATCAAGTTGATGGCATCCAGCTCGGGGGACTGGCCTCGGGCGGAGAAAGCCGGATCCATCAGGGTGACGCGGCGGATACTCCCATGCTAATCGGCTTGCGGTAACGGGCTTTGTTTGGTGGCACGGAGCTGGCTGAGGCTCCAGGCCGTTGCCGTCCAGAGCCGCAGCGCTGCCGACTGCGGGCCAGGCCTCTCTCCATGCGCCCGCTCACCCCCAGCTCCGCCCCCCGCCAGAGCCGATCCATCTCCCGGGTGAAGTGGGCCGCCAGCTGGGGGGAATGGATCAGGAGCAGGGTTTCATCGTTCTGATGGGCCGCCGATGGACTCCAGTTGAAGGAACCGGTGATCACCCGAGCGCCGTCGAGCACGGCGAACTTGTGATGCAGTTTGTCGCCCCCCACTAGACGGGGCGTGCCCACCCCCTCCAAAGGGCGGGTCCATACCCGGTTGTCGGCCTCCAGTAAGCAGTCCCCATCGGCTCGGCTGACCCCGAGCACATCCAACACCTCGCTGAAGGGTCGGCTGGCAAAGCCGGGATCGGCCAGCAGGCGCACAGCCACGCCCCGCTGGGGGAGGGCGGCCAAAGCGTCGGCCAGATTCTGGGCCGAGAAGACAAACAGGCTCATATCCAGCGTTCGCTGCACGGAGGCCATCTGGGTTGCCAACCAGGCCAGTCCTTGATTGGGATCATCCCGTCGATGGGGAGCAAAAAGCACCTCCACCGTGGTGTCGCCCACATTCACCCGACGGGCCGGCCCGGAGCTCTTGGCCTGCCCAAAGCGGCTGTCGGGCGCCCCGCCGGGCCCATCCCCCCACAGCCGCCCGAACTCCTCGGCAAACACAGTCGCCAGGGCAGGGTTTTCAAAGCGCAGCAGATGGTTCACATTGCCCCGGGTGCGGGGGTCCTCCGGATCCCCATGCACACAAGAAGGGCTGAAATTCGCGGAACCGGTAACCACAACCTGGCGATCAACCACCATGAATTTGTGGTGCATCAATCCACTCCCCGCGCTGCCATCAGCCCGGTCGTCAATCAGGGGCACCCCTGCCTGCAGCAGGAGCTCCACCGCATCCGGCTGGCCCAGGGCCATGAGCTGCTCCTGCCGATGGCGCTGGTGGGGGTTGAGGTCGGCCGGATGCTGACGGCTCCAAGGGGTGCTGTAATTGTTGTCCAGCACCACTTTCACAGCCACCCCCTGGCGATGGCGTGCAATCAGGGCCTGGGCCACGGCCGGCAACGACAACTCCTGGACGGCCACCAAAATCTCCTGGCGCGCCTCGCCGACCGCCTCCAGCACGAGATCTTCCAGGTTGTCCCCCTGCCGCCATTTCCCGCTCACCGGAGATCGATAGCGCTCTAGTTCTCGATGGTTAAACGCCACCCGGACGCCCGCCGGCAGGGGAAGGACCCGTTCGACGGGCCGATCCACGCTTGCCGGAGCCGGACCACAGCCAGAAAGGAGGCTGAGACCGAAAGGAAACAAAACAGCCAGGGCATGCCGGGGGCTGACCATCAGCATTGAAGGGGGTGCTCTTCAGAGCGTTCCCTTTAGCGGACAGCGGACAGAACAGCCTTAGTGATGCCCGGGCATTTCGGAGGTGCGCAGCATGGCCACGAACCACAGGGAGCCAGCAACCACCATGGCCAGCACGCCCGCCGAAATACTGACCCGCACCATCAGGAGGGGCACCAACAGGGGGACAATTAGGGAGCCCACCATGGGGGTGGCAGCCACAATGGTTTTCAGGAGGGAAGAGGGAGCAGCTGGGGCAGAGCTCATGGCGTCAGAACCACTCCGAAATAGCTTGATGGGCCGGGTTGCTGTGATCTTCCGGCGTGGAGCGGCGGAACTCCAGGGTGATGCTCCGCTTCTGCTCACCATC
>JBBARZ010000114.1:0-5090 GCA_040399505.1 Cyanobium sp. | reverse complement strand
ACCCCCGACACTCAGAACCGGAATCTGATGCTCTATCCAACTGAGCTACATGCCCCCTTCAGGCCTTGCCTGAGGTTTTAGTTTACTCCTTGGCCGCCTTCAACGTCATGCGGCTGCAGCGCCTGGAGCTCCAGCAGTTCCGAAACATCGAAGCCCTGCAGCTGACCCTGCGGGCCCCCAGGTTGATCGTGGTGGGGGCGAACGGGGAGGGAAAATCCAACCTGCTCGAAAGCGTGGAGCTGCTCACCAGCCTCCGTTCCCATCGGTGCGGTACGGATCGAGATCTCATTCGCCGCGGTCAACCCCTGGGCTACATCCGCGCCTCCACGGTGGAAGGGGACGACCTGGAGCTGCACCTGCGGCGTGTTGGCGGCCGCCAGGCTCTGCGCAACGGCAAGCTTTTGGAGCGGCAGCTGGATCTGCAGGGGAGCCTGCGCTGCGTGGGCTTCAGTGCCTTGGACATGGCCTTGGTGCGAGGGGAACCGGCCCTGCGACGGCAGTGGCTGGACCGGGTGGTGAGCCAACTGGAGCCTTTGTACGGCGCCCTTTTGAGCCAATATGGCCGTGTGCTGCGCCAGCGGGCCCAGCTTCTGCGGCGGCGCCTCGCCCACGACGGCCTGCTGGATGTTTTTGATTCCCAGATGGCGATGCTGGGTACCCGTCTCCATCGCCGGCGTCTGCGGGCCTTGCAACGGCTGGCTCCCTTGGCGGCGCGATGGCAGGAGCGGTTGGGAGGGGGATCCGAGATCCTGGAATTGGCTTACCGCAGCGGCACACCCCTTTCTGCGGCCGATGGGGAGGCCGGCCTCACCGATCAGATCGTGGAGGAAGCCACCTGGCGGATGGCCCTTGAGACCCAGTTGCGCGATCAGCGAAGGGAAGAGGAGCGCTTAGGCCAGTGTTTCGTGGGCCCCCATCGGGATGAGGTGGAGATGCGCCTGGGCGCCCTGCCTGCCCGCCGCTATGGATCGGCCGGGCAACAGCGCACCCTGGTGCTTGCCCTCAAGCTGGCTGAGTTGGAACTCGTCACCACGGTTGTTGGGGCCCCACCCCTGCTGTTGCTGGACGATGTGCTGGCGGAATTGGATCCCACCCGACAGCAACTGCTGCTGGAAGCCGTAGGGGAAGGTCATCAGTGCCTGGTGAGTGCCACCCACGTGGAGATGTTCAGCCGGGGCTGGTCCACCCAGGCCCAGGTGGTGGCGATGCGAGCAGGTGTATTGGAGGATACGAGCTGAGCTGCCCCGTGCGGACAACCCTTCTGACGGTTAGGGGCGTTAGCCCCTATGTTGGGTTGCTGTGTACTCCAGTACCCCTGATGAACCAGAGCCTGTCTTGCCTGCATCCCAACCCGGGATGGGGCGCGGCCTCCCCCCTCACCGCTAGCCCGGTTCCCCTCTCAACGACAGACACGGTTGGGAAACACTGCATTCTCGAGCTCTACAACTGCGACAGTGCAAAGCTCGACGACGAAGCTTTCCTGAGGGACACCATCACGAGCGCTGCCAAACGTGCTGGTGCCACCTTGCTCCATCTGATCACCCACCGTTTTGATCCCCAAGGGGTAACGGGCCTAGCCCTGCTGGCCGAATCCCATATCTCGATTCACACCTGGCCGGAATCGGGCTATGCAGCAGTGGATGTGTTTACCTGTGGCGATCACACCATGCCAGAGCGCGCCTGCCAGGTGTTGCTCACGGAACTCGAAGCCGCCGATCACAAGCTCACCAGCTTCCGCCGTGAGACCCCTCTGGGTGTGGGCCAGGATGATCGGGATCCCAGTTTGATGGCGGTCTAAGCGTTTCGTTCTGGATGCAAACTTCTGGACTCAGCCGTGATCCTGTGGTCCCCGGGCCTGGTAGATCACGGTTGAGTTTTCCGCTGACCAGGCCCTCCAGATCCAGCGCCACAGCGTTGAAACCCAGACCACGAAACGCCTCCACCATCTCCTCACGAAGGGAGCTCGAAGCTAGGCTTTGACACACTGAGCCGAGCTGATTGGCAGGCAGCTCGACTCGCGCGCTCTCCCCCTGGCTGCGAACCCGCACTTCAGCAAACCCCTGATTGCGCAGCCAAGCTTCGGCGGCCCCCACCCGCTGCAGGCGGCTGGCAGTGATCGGTTCTCCATAAGGAAACCTTGACGCAAGGCAGGGCTGGGCGGGTTTATCCCACCAGGGCAGCCCCAGGGCCCTTGAGAGTTGGCGCACCCCGGACTTGTCCACGCCGGCTTCCGCCAAAGGGGATCGGACGTTGGATTCTCGGGCTGCCCGCAGGCCGGGCCGGTGGTCTTGCAAGTCGTCCAGATTCACCCCATCCAGCACCTGGGTGGCGCCTGCATTGCTGCGGATCTGGGCTAACAGGCCATGGAGCTCCCGTTTGCAGGCGTAGCAACGGTCGGGGGGGTTGTTGCTGTAGTTGGGATCGGCCAGCTCTGCCGTTGGGATTTCCCGATAATGGAGCCCCAGCCAGCTGGCCTGGCAGCGGGCTTCTTCCAGCAGATGGGGGGCCAAGGCAGCAGACACGCCAGTGATCGCCAGGGCCCTCTCCCCCAGGCGTTCAGCAGCGATGGCCGCCACCAGTGACGAATCCACCCCGCCTGAATAGGCCACCACCACATTGCCCAGAGCATCCATGGCCTGCCGGATTCGGTCGAGGGCCTGGTGCAGCCCGGCGGGGAGAGGTTCAAGCAGGGTGAGAGGACGGGGGGAAGCCATCCAGCACTTCAGATCTGAGGAACCATCCTGGCAAGTCGCCCAGGTGGCCGGGGGGCTGGGGTGAGCGCCACTAGCATCCAAGCCCACCCACCAGGCCCATGACCCCGCCCACCGGATCCCAAACCAGCAAACGGGGGACGGGCAGCGGCATCGGCATCCGCACGGCCGCGGGTAGCGATGAGCGGGCCCGGGGGCAGTTGCATGTGTATGACGGCGAGGGCAAGGGCAAGAGCCAGGCCGCCCTGGGAGTGGTGTTGCGCACCATCGGGCTTGGGATCTGCGAACAGAAACGCACCCGGGTGCTGCTGTTGCGGTTTCTGAAGGGGCCCGGCCGTTCCTACGATGAGGATGGGGCGATTGAGGCGCTTCAGCAAGGCTTTCCCCATCTGATTGATCAGGTGCGCACGGGCCGCGGCGAGTATTTCAACGCCAGTGAGGCCACCCCCTTCGACCGGCAGGAGGCCCAGCGGGGTTGGGATATCGCCAAGGGAGCCCTGGCAAGCAATCTCTATTCCGTTGTGGTGCTCGATGAACTCAATCCCGTGCTGGATCTGGGGCTGTTAGGTGGGGAGGATGTGGTGCGTACCCTGGCCACTAAACCACCTGGTATGGAGGTGATCTGCACCGGCCGGGGGGCGCCGAATGCCCTCGTGCAATTGGCCGATCTCCACTCGGAGATGCGTGCCCACAGCAGTGACGCTTCGGGCTTGCAGGGAATCGAGATTTACACGGGGGAGGGCAAGGGTAAGAGCACGAGCGCCCTGGGCAAGGCGCTACAGGCAATCGGCAGGGGGATCAGCCAGGATAAAAGCCACAGGGTGTTGATCCTGCAGTGGTTGAAGGGGGGTAATGGCTATACGGAAGATGCGGCCATTGCGGCCCTGCGCGAAAGCTATCCCCACCTGGTGGACCATCTGCGCAGTGGGAGGGACGCCATCGTCTGGCGGGGCCAACAGCAGCCTATTGATTATGTGGAAGCCGAACGTGCCTGGGAGATTGCTAGGGCAGCCATCGCCAGTGGTCTTTATAAAACGGTGATTCTGGATGAACTCAATCCCACGGTGGATTTGGAGCTCCTCCCTGTTGAGCCAATTGTGCAAACCCTCTTGCGCAAGCCTGCGGAAACGGAGGTGATCATCACGGGTCGCTGCAAGGGGCGGCCTGCCTATTTTGACCTGGCAAGTGTGCATTCGGAAATGGTTTGCCACAAGCATTACGCCGAGCGTGGCGTCGATCTCAAGCGGGGGGTGGACTACTGATTGCTCGGCCAACCAGCCGAACGGATGTGCGCATACACAAGCGCTGTCCTCCCCATATCCGACGGCAGATGGTGGCAGTGCGATCGGCCGGCAGGCTGCGCAGGGATTGCACAACGATCAGAGGATCAGTGCAAAGAAGGGAAAAACTGGTTCTCAACCTGCTGCCAACGTCCTGGGGGAAGGCCCATCAGTAGAGAGGCACGTTGGGGTCGACCTCCTTGCTCCAGGCCTGGATGCCACCGGTGACGTTGACGCCCGGGATGCCGTGGCGCTCAAGGGCGATCAGTGCCTTGGCCGAACGGCCCCCCATCTTGCAGTGGACATAGAGCGTTTTTCCCTCAGCCAACCTGCGCACCTCCTCCACCGCTTCCCCACTTTCGATGCGATCGAGCGGGATCAGGATGGCCCCTGGGATCAAGGCAATCTCCGCTTCCGGGGGATTGCGCACATCGATCAGCACCAGCTCTGCTGTGCCCTGATCCAGCAGGGACTTGAGCTCTTTCACAGTGATGGCGTCCACGGCACCGGCCTCCTCCTGGCCAGGGGCGGCTCCGGCCACCCCGCAAAACTCCTGATAGTCAATCAGCCGATCGATCACCGGCCGCTCCGGGCTGGGGCGCAACTTGAGCTCCCGGAACGACATCCGCAGAGCATCAAAGAGCAGCAGGCGGCCACTGAGGGTGGTACCGATACCCGTAAGGATCTTCACGGTCTCGGTGGCCTGGATCACGCCGATGATCCCGGGGAGCACCCCCACCACGCCCCCCTCTGCGCAGGAGGGCACCATGCCAGGAGGGGGAGGCTCGGGGAACAGGTCGCGGTAATTCGGCCCGCCCTGATAGTTGAAGACGGTGGCCTGGCCTTCAAAGCGGAAGATCGAGCCGTAGACATTGGGTTTATCCAGCAGCACGCAGGCATCGTTCACCAAATAACGGGTGGGGAAGTTGTCGGTGCCGTCGCAGATCACGTCGTAGGAGGCCAGGATCTCCAGGGCGTTCTCGCTGGTGAGCGCCGTGTTGTAGAGCTCCACCTGGCAATGGGGATTGATCTCCAGGATGCGATGCCTGGCGGATTCGATCTTGGGTTTGCCCACCCAGCTGGTGCCATGGATCACCTG
>JBBARZ010000113.1:0-5157 GCA_040399505.1 Cyanobium sp. | reverse complement strand
GGGTCTGGAGGCAGCGGGTCGGGCACAAAAGCCCGGACGGTTTCACCGGGGGTACTGGTGAGCTCGTAGCGCCCGGTGCTCTCGCGCTGCACGGAACATCTTTGGGCGAACCTTGAATACAGGTCAAGCTTATTCAAGCAAGTGCTGCTTGCGTTAAATAAGAGTGCCTAAGGCAGGCCGCCAGCCGCGCTCTGGTGCGTGGAGCCAAGGCAGGCGGAATGCCGTGGCTGTATGGGGGTTTGCCTGGTGCGCGGGCCATCACTTCTGATGCGCACTGGCGCGTCATGCCCCAGGGTGACACCGCGCCTGGCCTGTCCCACCGGCCGCGTGTTGAGCAGGGCAAGGTTGTGGTTGCGGATTAGCGTGCCCAGAACGATCTTCAGTTCAACCTGGGCGAGGGCGGCCCCTACGCAACGACGCACACCGGCCCCGAAGGGCATGAATTCGTAGGGTGAGAATTGCCGCTCCAGAAAGCGTTCCGGGCGAAATTCTTGAGGGCTGGGGTAGAGATCTTCATTCTGATGTAGTAGATATATAGATCCCAGTACCACATCGTCAGGTTCAAGCTGGTAACCACAGACTTCCACGCATTCATTGACCTGACGCGGAAAGGTGAGCATGGCCACAGGATGGATGCGCAGAGCCTCATTGCAGACTGCCGATAGATAGGGAAGGTGCAGCAATTCTTCCAGCTGGAATCCATCAAGCAGACCGTCCAGCTCGGCACGCAGTTTCTGCAGCACAGCGTCACTGCGGTGTAGCCAGTAGATTGCGGAGGTCAGAGCTGTCGCCGTTGTTTCATGGCCGGCCAGCAGTAGGGTCATGAGCTCATCCCTGAGGTCCTGATCGGAAAGGCCCTGACCTTGCGCGTCTCTGGCAGCCAGCAGGAGTGAGAGCACGTCCATGCGCTCAGAATCTGGGTGGGCCCGACGTTCTTCGATCTCCGCGAAGAGCAGTTCATCGGTTTCCGCCGCTAGGCGGGCCATCTGGGCACCGGGGCTCCATGGTCCCAGATCCTTCTGAAGCCAGGGCAAGAACAGGATGATCGACGTGAACGGCGTGGCCGTCATCCCCAGGCGGATGGCCAGGATTCGAGCCAGTCTGGTATAGCGATCCCCATGATCCAAGCCAAAGACCACCTGAAGAATTACGCGCATGGTGATCGCTTGCATCACCTCCCTAACGTTGATCTCCTGACCCAGCGTCCATTCGTCGATCACTTCATGGGTGATCCGTTGAATGATGTTTCCATACTCCTTCAGGTGCTCTCCATGAAAAGGGGGCAACACCAGCTGGCGGCGCTGACGATGCTGCTCACCACTCAGCAGAATCGTGTTTTGGCGACCGAGCATGGGTGCAAGGAGTTCATTGAGCTCACCCGGTGATGTGAACCCCTTGCCTGTGTCGTGGGTCAGTACGAACTGGATCGCCTTCGGATCGCTCACCATAAACACCCGCTCGGAATTCTTCCCCCAGACAGGCGCGTAGAAAAGAGTCCCGTAGCGCCTGGAATTGTTTGCCATGTAGGCGATGGGATCGAGTATCCACTGGGCGATCTGCAGCAGCTTCGGAGTCCTTGCGGCAGGAATCATTTGACTCACAGAGTTGCTACGGACTTGGGTGACATTAAATGGAACCATCCGCAGCAGTGACGGCATCACCCCACCGCGGTGATGGGCCCTGGGGATGTCTTCTGACGCCAGTCAGGGCTGATTCGAACCATCGACTGGCTGCTTAGAAGGCTCAGCGTGTGATCCCCGAGTAGCTCACCGCAGCGGCGGCTGACAGCAGCTCCACTGCCTTGTAGTAGCCCTCCCGCTCCCGCAGGATCTGGGCGGAGATGCCTTGGGCACGGGCGAGGCGGCCGTTGCGGTCTTCATGAGGGTGGAGGCTGGGCTCTTGCTAGACGTCTGCCGAAGCGCCGCGATCCCTGCCACGATGAAAGGAACTCCCGTTGAACGCCATGCGCCTGACCTCTCCCGGCTGGGTCTCACCTGCTCTCGTTCTGGCTGTTGCCGTCGCCTGTCTTGACGCCAACGGGGTGCAGGCCCAGGTGCGGGCCGTTCGAGGAGGGGTCGGCGGACCCGCCTCGGGGGCTGGGGTGATGCCAGGGGCAGGCTTCGGCCAAGCAGGCCCCGGGCTGGTGAATCCCGCTGGCCCGCCGGCAGCAGCCGGTGGGGTTGGGGGGCCCGCCTCGGGGGCTGGGGTGTTGCCAGGGGCCGGATTCGGGCAGGCCGGGCCTGGGCTCGTCAACCCGGCAGGGCCGGTTCCAGCAGCCGGTGGGGTCGGCGGTCCGGCCTCAGGAGCTGGCGTGTTGCCAGGAGCCGGATTCGGCCGGCCGGGCATCGGGCGTTAAGCCAGGCCACAGCCTCGAGGCACCTCAGGGCAACAGCAGCAGCGGCGGGTGATGTTACTCGTCTTCCATATGAGTCAAAGTGGAGTTGACGCTTAGTCGCTCAAGTCAGTAGCCATTTTTATCCCTGCTGGTGATTGAAAACCTTGTTCAAAGACAATCTCAATAAGGAAGCGAATTCGATAAACAAAGCCAGCTGCAGGCTTCTCCGCAGCTGGCGCAAGCAGCCACCCGTGCCCTACACCACCGACATGTGGAATAACCCACCGTCTTGAGGAAGAGGGCTCCTTCCCCGTCGACGACAAACGGAACCAGAACGACAGACTCGCCGATCTGAACCTCGAGAACCCGCTGACTGGGATACCGATCGGGGTTGGGGTGCTCCAACACATCCGACAGATCACCGGCTTCGATGGCGGCCACCACGGCCTCACAACAAAGGCCGCGATTGGCCAGGAGCTGGGCATTTATCTCGTGGCTCCACAGGAATGGCCCCATCCGCCTACTTCAGCCAAGCTGTGTGCCGAATGGCTTCAGCTGATGACCCTGGCCCCTGACCTCAGCCCCGATGACTGGCGCCGCATCTGTGATGCCTTGCGCTACCTCGGCCGGGATCTGCATCACCGCTCTTTCTCCGTCAGCTCCGAGCGGCGTGAGCTGCTCTGGGAGGAGATGGATCGCTGCCTGAATCTGGCGGATCGCCTGGCCCAGGCCATCCCAGCCAAGGACTGAAGGTCGGCAACGCCGGCCGGGATCCGGAGCTGCGCTTCTTTGAGAGCGGCAGCCCCAAGCTCCGGGCGCTGGGGCAACGACTGGACCTCGCCCCCCGCCGGGGCCACTCCCCTCAGCGATGAAGAGGTGCCGTTCTGAGGCGGGCGTCATTGGCCTGGCGGCGCAGGCGGGATGAACCAGCACTGAACTCCACACCGGACGTAGAGTCATGTCTCTACAAGTGGCCGTGAACGGCAGAAGGCGCTCCTTGACTCAGTCCAGGGCTCAAGATCGCCCCGCTGACGCCAGCCAGCACTTCCCGCAGGCAATCCGCCGATGGGGAAACAGCCTGGCGGTCAGACTCCCGGCCGATTGCCTGCGTCAGGCGGGACTGCAGGAGGGTGATCAGATCGACATCGTCGTTGGACCTGATGGCCGCCTGAGCCTGGAGCCTGTGCGCAAGCTGGATCGCTCTGCCCTGGCCTCTGATCTGCGCCAGCTTCAGGCAACCATGCCTCTCACCCCTTCGGTGATCGAGGACTGCCGCGGCGGTGAACGCTGGTGATGCTGGCTTATCGATGATCTATCTCGACACCAGCGTGGTGGTAGCTCTGCTGACCCCGGAAGAGCGCAGTGCGCAAGCGCTCGACTGGTTTGCGGAATCTCGCGAACCGTTGATCAGCCTCATCGCAACCGATGCTCCCCTTGATGCCGAGACGATCCAGCACCTCCACAGCACCCTGCGGGCCCTGCCGAGGCCCCCGGTCCCCCGTGGATCCGTTGCCCTTGAGCCGCAAGGGGGCGCGGATGGTCAGGAGAAGCCACCGGCGCAGCCGCTGACTGGCAGGGGCGGAGCGCTTGCCGCGGTTGAGCGCCTGTATCAGAACCATGGCGATGAGCTGAAGCAGCTGGCCGATGCCTGAGCCCCAGTGGCTCGATCGCGATCTGGTCGACGCCCTGCATGAGCAGTCCCTCCGCCTGCACGGTGGGCTTGCCGGAGTCCGCGACGCCAGTGTTCTGGAAGCCGCGATCGCCTCACCGCGCGCTCCACCGTTGCGGTGGTCCAGGTGGCCACGCCGGTGCCAAAGAAATCCTGGTCCTCAGTCCAGATCGCGCACTCCAGCTGTAAAGCCAAGGCCAGAGCAGGCCAGTCGGCTGGATCCCGGATGCGCTTGAGCGCCTCGTCCTTGGCGCCTTCAAGTAAGGGAGTGTCGACCACCTGCACCAGCCCCATCGCCGATGTATCCAGCAGCTTCTGCCGCATTGGCCTCTGCGACATAGAAGTCAACCTCATGGGCGAAGTCGGCGATCAAGGCGCGCACCCTGACACCAACCGTTTGCGTTCTGCTATCAGGCGCGGACCTGTTGCTGCTGGGCTCGCCTCCAGTCCTTGAAGTCAGCCCGCTAGCTCCTCTTCTGTCAGTCCCAGCCGCTGCAGCTCGGCTTGCATCAGTCGGCCCGCTTCCAGCAGCCGCTCGTGATCACTGAGATCCGACTCCTGGGGCAGGGGCACATAGAGCCCAACGGTTCGCCCATGTCGCGTGACCTCGATCGGGGTGGCCGTTTCTAGGTGGGAGGCCAGGCGCGCCCGAAGCTCACGGATGCCAACACGGACAGCCACAACGTAGACGGGACGAACGGGCTACTGCTAGTACATGCGTACGCTTTTGGATCGGTTCATGGGTGTCCCCCTCCCTCGGCCCGCGGCCCTGGCCGCCAGACTTGAAACCCCGATCGAGGAGTGGCCCTACCTCGACAGCGAGGTGCTGCTCAAGACCCGTAGCCGCAAGGTCTGCATGACCTGCCACTGGTTCCGCCATCACGCCGGGGTGAACTGCATCCCAGTCCTTACCTGCCACGCGCCAGAAGGGCTGGGCGCCGGAGGTGGCCTGAGCGCCCCATGCACGTCGGTGACCGGAAGCGACCGCCGCTCTCGCCCCAGGAAGGCTGGCTGAGCGACGGTCTGGGCCCAGAAACGCCAGCAGGGCTGGCAGCCCTGTGCCCCCCACTGGCTGCCGCCTTCCTCCCCCGCTGAACGCTGAGCCACTTCAGAAGCGTGAGCCCGGCGTCTGCAGAAAGGCCAGCTCCTCCGC
>JBBARZ010000112.1:2018-5268 GCA_040399505.1 Cyanobium sp. | reverse complement strand
TCGGTGGCCATCGTGGAGGGCGATCGGGTGGGGGGCACCTGCGTGATCCGGGGCTGTGTGCCCAAAAAACTGCTGGTGTATGGCTCGGCCTATCGCCACCTGCTGGCCGATGCCCCCAGCTACGGCTGGAACGGCGACGTTCGCCTCAATGCCTCCCGACTGCTGGCCAACGTGCGCGCCGAGGTGGATCGGCTCAACCTGCTGCACCTGGGATTTCTAGAGAAAGCTGGGGTGGAGTTGGTGCAGGGCTGGGGACGCTTTGTGGGTCCAAACCGCATTGGCGTGACCAGCACCGACGGGAGCGAGCGGGAGCTGGAAGGCGAACGGGTGTTGCTTGCCGTGGGCGGCCGGCCCCACAGGCCGGAAATCCCTGGCGCCCACCTGGGCTGGGTGAGCGACGACCTATTTGAGCTGGAAACGTTGCCTGAGCAGATGGTGGTGGTGGGCGCGGGCTTCATTGCCTGTGAATTCGCCTGCATCCTCAACGGTCTGGGGGTGCAGGTGACCCAATTGGTGCGGGGCGACCACCTCCTTCGGGGCTTCGATCGGGAGGCCAGCGAAGCGTTACGCGCCGCCATGGAAGCCGATGGGATCACCATCCGCCTGGCCCACTCCCCCTCGGCAATTACAGGCGACTGCGCCCCGGGCAATCTCACCGTCACCACCCAGGGCGGCGAATCGATCCCCTGTGGCGGTGTGCTTCTGGCCACGGGTCGGCGGCCGTTCCTGGCGGGCCTCAACCTGGAGGCGGCGGGCGTGGCCGTAGAGGGCAACCGGATCCCGGTAGACCCGGATCAACGCACCAATGTGCCCCACATCTACGCGGTGGGGGACGTGACCGAGCGCATCTGCCTCACGCCGGTGGCCATCGATGAAGGCCGGGCCTTTGCAGACACGGTGTATGGCCACAGCCCGCGCCAGGTCAATCATGGCCTGGTGGCCTGCGCGGTGTTCAGTCAGCCGGAGCTCGCGGGGGTGGGGCTCACGGAGGAGGACGCCATCGCCCGGCACGGAGCCGAGGGCATCGCCGTGCACCGAGCCCGCTTCCGCCCCATGAGCCAAGCACTCCCCGCACGAGATCCGAAGGTGTTGTTGAAGCTGATCGTGGAGCGCAGCAGCGGGCGTGTGCTGGGCTGCCACATGGTGGGGGAGCACGCCGCAGAGATCATCCAGATGGCCGCGATCCCCCTCGGGATGGGAGCCACCAAGGCCGATTTCGATCGCACCATGGCGCTCCACCCCTCCGTGGCGGAGGAATTCGTCACCCTTCCGAACTGAAGGGGTGCCCAGCCCGATGAACCCCTCAGCCCCCGCCATCGACCATGCCCTGCGGCTGCGCCAGCTCTGGCTCACCTATCTGCTGGCCATGCTCTTCCATGTGGATCTGGGCCTGATGCCCCTCTTCCATGGCCTCTCGCCTGAGATTGAGAGCCATGTGGATCCTGGCAGGCTGTCGCTGGTGTTCTGGGGGATGCTGATCTACTTCCTGATCCCGTTGCTGGCGATTCTGCTGATCACTTGGACCGCCAGCAACCCGGACACGGCAGGGCGCTGGCGGTGGTGGCGGCGGGCGCACTTCTGGGTGAGCGTGGTGTACACGATCACGAACGTGCCCCACCTCATCGCCGACATCCTGGTGCCCGATTCCCGCAGCGACCAGGTGGCCCTGATGGTGGTGCTGCTGGGGATCGGCCTGCTGATCAACGTGGAAGGTTGGCGCTGGTGGCGTCAGCCCTCAGGTGGATAGGGATAATGCCACCTCTTGTTTCACCCGAGGGTGGAGGAAGGCCCGCAGCTGGCGCAGGGCCCGTTGCTCCAGGCCCTGCACCGTGCTTTTCGTGAGCCCCATGCATTGGCCCACCTGGCTGAGGGAACGGAGATCTTCGCCGCCATAGCGCAGGCTTAACACCCGGCGCGCCTGCCCATTGAGCTGGTCCAGCCCCCTCTCAAGCCAGCGGTAGTCGTCCTCCATCTGGGGTTCGCGACCATCGCTCAGCACATCGAGAAGCTGGCCATCCTCCTCCGAGCCGATGGGCTGATCCAGCGACATCACGCGGCCAGCCTGGTGGGCTTCCAGGGCATGGATCAGACGGGCGGGTTCGGTGCCGAGCTGGATCGCCAGCTCCTCCAAGGGGAGTGATGGGCTGGCCTGCCGCAGGGCCTGCACCTCCCCGGCCAGCTTGCGAAGGCTGAGGGGCACCCGCAAGATCTGCCCCTGCTCCGCCTGCCCACGCCGCACGGCCTGGCGGATCCACCAGTAGGCATAGGTGGAGAAGCGATAGCCGCGGGTGGGATCAAAGAGCTCCACAGCGCGAATTAGGCCGATGTTGCCGGCCTGAATGAGATCCATGAGATCCACTCCCGCCGGCTCCCGCAGCTGGTGCCGGCACACCGACACCACCAGCCGCAGGTTGGCCTTCACCATGCGATCCAAGGCCCGCCGTCCGGATCGCAGCTCTGTTGGCGTGGGGGAAGAGGAGTGCTGCCAGCGACGGACGATCGTTCCAAGATGCACCTCCTCGTCGGGAGTGAGGAGGGGGATGGCCGCGATGCGCCTGAGATAGGCCTGTATCCCATCGCCGCAGGGTGTCCGATGATCCGCCATGTGTCTGCTCTGGACCAAGACCTCCTTCAGCCTTTCCGATCCCATGGAGATTCAACGGGTCTTGCGGCGCAAGAGGCGCGGGCTTGCAGCGGATGTGTTCCAGCCCTTCACACAGTGTCATTCCACCGGCACTTGCACAGGGGAAGGGGGCCTGGCGACTCCGGGCTTCTTGGGAATCTCAATCGTGAGCTGGCCGTCTTTGGCCGATGCCTTGAGGCCTGCCTCATCGGCATCGCCAGGCAAGGTGAAGCTGCGGCTGAAGCCTCCGTAAACCCGCTCCACCCGATGCATGCGGTCCCGGTCTTCACGGGTTTCCTGGCGCCGTTCGCCCTGCAGGGTGAGAACCCCCTGCTCCAGGGTCACCTTGAGATCGTTCTTCTCCACCCCGGGAATGTCGGCCTGAATCAGGTAGGTGCCATCGGTCTCCCGGATGTCCACCCGCGGCTGCCAGTCGCCAAGGGCGCCCCAATGGCGACTGCTGGGCCAGGCCACCAAACGCCCGTAGCGATCAAAGAACTCTTCGATGCCCTTCATCGGTTCCCATTTCTCCAGAGCCATGGCGGTGCCAGCAACTACCCCCAAGCTATGGAGACCACCTGAAGCCGTATGGGCTGCCAGGGCTGCAAATCAGCAGCACCCCTCAGC
>JBBARZ010000112.1:0-1918 GCA_040399505.1 Cyanobium sp. | reverse complement strand
GATAAGTGTTCTCTGCATGGTGCGGCTCGAGATGGGCTGGATTGCTGGCCTCTCTTTAGCCAGACCCGGCGAGATAGGGATCCAGAAAGCTGAGGGGCCGAGCCATGGTTTGGGAAAACCCCAGCAACCCCGGATCCAGATAGCTGTAGAGCAGGCTGTCATCCCTCTCCAGAAGGAAGGTGCCGCCCCGCTGGGTGAGGAAATCATCCCGCGGCACATAAGTGCGCCAGTGGCTGAGCACCTCCACCATGTTGCGCAGGCGCACGGTGGCCAGCTCGAAGGGCCGCTGAAACCCCTCCCCACCTGCCAGGTTGAAGAGGGGGCTGGCGAGGCGCTGGGGCGCGGAGCGATCCCCCGTGTACCCCCGGAACACCTCCGCCAAGGTGCCCGGAGAGCCCACGCCGGCGCACATCAGAAGCAGGGAAGGCCAGGGGCCGCCGGGGGCCTGCAGCCCCTCGGAGAGGCCGAGGGCCCTGTGCAGGCGCGGGGTGGCCTCCACCTGCAGGAGCTCCCGCGGCAACCCCGTGAAGTCGCAGAAGCGATCCGCGCCGGCGGCATCCCCGATTCCGATCGCCAGCAGGGCGATCCCCGCTTCCTGCAGCTGTGGCAGGGAAGCAGAAAGGGCCTGGGCATATTCCAGGCTGTCGAAGTCGCCCAGCTGGGAGAGGAGCACCACCAGCCGGCGGCGGCCCGATTCCATGCCGGGCACCTGGGCCAGGTGCTGGAGCAGGGGGGGAGGAGCTGGCATGGGGGTCAGGGGGCCACCTGGGCCAGCACGGCGCGATGGCGGGGGGTGCAGGGGGAGCTGGTCACCGTGTCGAACCCCGCCAGACGCAGCTCGTCTTCCAGATCAAAGGCGAAGTAAGCATCCAGGAAGGGCTCCGTGCTCTTGAGCAGGGTCATCACCGCTGCGGGCATGGTCTGGTAGGCCTGGCAGGCGGGATTCATGTCCATCACGGCCAGCCATCCCCCGGGGCGCACCAGCCGGCGGGCCTCCCGCAGGATGCGACGGGTGGTGGGCTGGGGCATCTCATGCAGCAGCAGAAACACCGACACCAGATCAAAGCTGCTGGCGGGCAAGCCCGTGGCTTCCGGCAGGGCATGGCGCCACGAGTGGATGCTGGCCTGGCGCCGCTCCGCCTCATGGCGGGCCACCGCCAGGTAGTGGGGGGAGAAGGTGAGGCCCGTGATGGCGGCCTGGGGGAAGGCTGCCTTGAGGGCGAAGCTGCTCAACCCCACCGTGCAATGCAGATCCAGGATGGTGGCGGGAGGCTGGGGAAACCGGGCCAGCAGGGCCTGGTGGTAGCCCACACGCAGGGCCTGGTCACTGGCCGCACCCGCCTCGGGATAAAGGCTGGAGTGCACCGCATTGGACGCCACCTCGAATTCAAAGGCCGCCTGCCAGCAGAGATGGCCGGCGTCGTAGCCGTGGAAGGAGGCCTGGTAGTTGGCCGGATAGGCCACCGCAGGGTCGTGGACCGCCTGCCAGTGGGGAGCCCAGTCCAGCTGTTCATACGCCGCCACCCGGGCGCTCCAGGGGATCCCGTGGCGCTCGGCCCGCTGGATCATCATCCGCCGGGCCTGGTGCTTCGCCACAGCCCACAGGGGCTTGACGCTCAGGGCGCCACGGATCATGGCGTCCGTCAGGGCCCCTCGGCGCGTGGGGCCGGGTCGGGTGAGGGTCATGGCAGGTGGCCTGCAACCGGCAGAGGGAGGCTAGGGGGTGGGGGTTTCCCCGAGGGCATCCGCCACCGCCTTCTGAAACACCCCCTCCTCGGGCACCACGCCGGTCCAGCGTTCAAAGATCTGCATGGCGAGCTGCACCAGCATCTCCACCCCATCCACGATCGGGCAGCCCCGATCCCGGGCCGTGGCCAGGAAGGGCGTGATGCGGGGATTGGTGATCACATCCACGGCG
>JBBARZ010000111.1:0-5275 GCA_040399505.1 Cyanobium sp. | reverse complement strand
AGTTTCAGGTACTAGTGGCAGCAATGTCGTGGGAGTTCAAGTCTCCCCATCCGCATCACCCCAACATGATTTTACTTTCCATTAACAATTCTTCCGAGATTGTCGCCAAGAAAGCTGGCAAGTTCATTGAGAGCCTCACGCCTGCAGGCTTTGATGAGGCCAAGGTTGAAGAGGAAGTGATGAAGCAATTGGTTCAGAATCTCGTCGCGGAAGGCATTCACGGCCAAATTGCTGCTGTGCGCGGCATTCATTTGGAAGACAAAGAACTCCGCTTCGAAGAAAAGATGAACGTGCGTCGCCACGACCACTTCTGAGACCTGGGTGGGTTTCGAGCGGATCAGCAGTCGTCGCAATCCTTTGGTCAGAGGGTTGCGTGAGTTGCATCACGCCGCTGGGCGGCTTGAGCAGCAACGGTTGTTGCTGGAAGGAACCCATCTTCTCCAGGAAGCGCTCAGGTTGGGGCGCCCACCGGACCTCCTGCTGGCCACGGCCCCCTGGATGGCTCGCCATGCTGAGATGCTGGCGGGCCTTCCCCCTTCCACGCTGTGCCGGGAAGCCACCATTGAGGTGATCGAGGCCGCAGCCACCACCCGCCATCCCGATGGGGTGGTGGGGACCCTTCCCTGGGTTTTGCCTGGACATCACCTGCCCCCATCGGCCCCTGGCTTTGGGCTGCTGCTGGACAACGTGCAGGATCCGGGCAACCTGGGCACCCTGCTGCGAACGGCACTGGCGGCCGGCGTGGATCAGATCTGGCTGGCGGAGGGAGCCGACCCCTGGCAACCAAAGGTGTTGCGGGCCTCCAGTGGCGCCAGCCTGGCCCTGCCCATCGGCCGGTTCAGCAGGGGTGAGCTCCCGGACTTAATGAAGCGTGCAAAAGAAGCCGGCACCCGGCTGTTGGGCACGGTGGTGGAGGGGGGAGTCCCGTACTGGAGTCAGGATTGGCAGGGGCCGATTCTGTTGATGTTGGGCAATGAGGGTTCGGGCCTAGGCCTGGAGCTGTTCGCCCAGGCCGATGCCCTGCTCACCATTCCCCTGAGCAGCGGGGTGGAGTCGCTCAATGTGGCGGTCGCGGCGGCCCCCCTGCTGCTCGAGCGCCGCCGCCAGCAACTGGGGGCCGGTGCCACTGCACAGACCCCAGGCCCCTGAGAGAGTGAGAATGCCCCCATCAGCAAACCCGATCCTGGTGAGCGACTCCTCTTCCCCGGCCTCCAGCGACAGCTTTGATTACGACGTGATCGTGATTGGAGCAGGCTATGGCGGCTTTGATGCGGCCAAACATGGTGCAGACCACGGTCTGAACGTGGCGATCGTGGAGTGCCGCGACATGGGTGGCACCTGCGTAAACCGGGGCTGTGTGCCCTCAAAGGCACTCCTGGCCGCCAGTGGCCGGGTGCGGGAGCTGGCCGATGCGGACCATCTCAAGGCGTTTGGCATTCACGCCGCTCCCGTTCGCTTTGAGCGGCAGAAGATCGCCGACCATGCCCGGCAACTGGTGGAAACGATCCGGGGCAACCTCACCAAAACCTTGGAGCGGGCTGGTGTCTCCATCCTCAGGGGCAAGGGCCGCCTCGAGGGCCCCCAGCGAGTGGCCGTGCGGGAGGCCAGCGGAGTGGAGCGGGTGTGGCGGGCGCGGGAGGTGATCATCGCCACCGGCTCCGATCCCTTTGTGCCTCCGGGCATCACCACAGATGGACGCACGGTGTTCACCAGCGATGAGGCCATCAATCTGGAATGGTTGCCCCGCTGGATCACGATCATCGGCAGTGGCTACATCGGCCTGGAATTTGCCGATGTCTATACGGCCCTGGGCTGCGAGGTGACGATGATTGAAGCCCTCGATCGGGTGATGCCCACCTTCGATCCTGACATCGCCAAGCTGGCTGCCCGCCAACTCATTGATGGGCGCGAGATCGATGCCCGCGCCGGCGTTCTCGCCAAAACCATCACCCCGGGTTGCCCGGTGAAGATTGAACTGGTGGACATGGCCACCCGGGAGCCGGTGGAAACGCTGGAGGTCGACGCAGTGTTGGTGGCCACAGGCCGGGTGCCGGTGAGCCAAGACCTCAACCTGGCATCCATGGGCGTGGAAACCCAGCGGGGCTTCATCGCTGTGGACGGCAGGATGCAAGTGCGCTCCAGCCATGGCGAAGGCGCCGAGCCCGTGCCCCATCTCTGGGCCGTGGGCGATGTGACAGGGAAGATGATGCTGGCCCACACAGCCGCCGCCCAGGGGGCGGTGGCGATCGACAACATCCTGGGCCACCCCCGCGAGATCGACTACCGCTCCATCCCAGCCGCCACCTTCACTCACCCGGAGATCAGCTCGGTGGGCCTGAGCGAAGCCGATGCCAAGGAGCTAGCGGCGAAAGAAGGCTTTGAACTGGGCAGCGTGCGCAGCTATTTCAAGGCCAATTCCAAAGCCCTCGCTGAGCTGGAGAGCGATGGATTGCTCAAGCTGCTCTACAACAAAGGCAGTGGTGAGGTGCTGGGCGCCCACATCTACGGATTGCACGCCGCCGATCTGATCCAGGAAATCGCCAATGCGCTGGCACGTCGCCAGAGCGTGCGCCAACTGGCCACGGAAGTGCACACCCACCCCACCCTCAGCGAGGTGGTGGAAGTGGCCTACAAGCAAGCCGCCATGGGGCTTGCCCCGGTTGGGGCGGGCTGATGGAGATCCGTCGCCGGCCCCCCAACCCCTCGGTGAAGGTGGCCCATCTGGAATACGGCATCCCCCATCCGGAAGAGGAGCCTCGCCACATTCTGGAAAAAATTGTCTGGGACAAGGATCGGGAGATCGCTGCGTCCCGGGATCGGGTGAGCCTGGATCAGCTGAAGCGGCAGGTGGCGGAGCTTCCACCCCCAAGGGATTTCGTGGCTGCCTTGAGGGCCTCTTGCCGAAAGCCGGCGGTGATTGCCGAGGTGAAGAAAGCCAGCCCAAGCAAGGGGGTGATCCGGGAGGATTTCGATCCGGTGGCCATTGCCCGGGGGTATGCCGCAGGGGGCGCCAGCTGCCTGTCTGTGCTGACGGATAAAACGTTCTTTCAGGGCGGTTTTGATGTGCTGGTGGCCGTGCGGGAGGCAGTGGATCTCCCCCTGCTCTGCAAGGAATTCATCCTGTCTCCTTACCAGCTGTATCAGGCCCGGGCCGCAGGGGCAGACGCAGCACTTCTGATTGCAGCCATTCTGGAGGATGCGGATCTGGGCTATCTGCTCAAGGTGGCGCGCAGTCTCGGTCTAGCGGCCTTGGTGGAGGTGCACGACGCCCAGGAGATGGAGCGAGTGTTGCGATTAGAAGGGGTGCCCATGATCGGAATCAACAACCGCGATCTGAGCACCTTTCACACCGATCTAGCCACCACCGAACGGCTCACAGCCGACTACGGCCAACGGATCCGTGCGAGCAAAACCCTATTGGTGAGTGAATCGGGCCTCGCTAACCGCGACGACCTGGACAGGGTGCTAAGCGCTGGAGCCGATGCGGTGTTGGTGGGGGAGGCGCTTATGCGACAAGCGGATGTCAGCGCCGCCCTCGAGGTGTTGATCGGGGGGTAAGCCCCCCCTGTCTTCAGCGGCGGGCCTGCAGGCACCGCTTGCGGAGGCGGCGACTCCAACCAAAGGCTGCAGCAGCTCCCAGCAGGGGCAGGGGACCAGGCACCGGGGGGATGGACTCCTCCACAAGAAGGGTTAGATCATCGGAATCGGCACCTGATCCCCAGGTCCAGGTGTAGATCCCTGGGGTGACGCCCAGGGATGCCAGCGACTGTCCAGGGAATATGGCAGAGGAATTGATAGGCTCACCGGATTGGTAACCAGCCGGCACCCAGATTTCCCGACCGAAACCAAAAATTTGAACAGGACCTAACGCGTCACCACTCCCACCATCACGGGTCTCAAAATAAGTGCCTGAGCCAAAGTTTGCAGGGAAGGCAATAGTGCCGGAATAAACATCAAAATCCGTTGCTTCGCCCAAAAGGAATGAGCTGAATTCTGGATCGACAAATGCCACTCCGTTAAAATCAGGTATGGGCCCCTGCAGCGCCGTAAGATTAAGAGTGCCACTGCCACTCACGACCACGTCATTGCCAACCTCAAGCATGGTGAGAGTGAGAGCCTGGGAAGGAGGGGGTGGGCTGGTCAAAAAGAGTGCAAGGCCAGTCGCCAGAGAGAGCGGGAGAGCTTTCATCTGGGGAAATGGGAAGCGGGGCATCGGATTAGGGGCTGAGAAGCCAGGGGTTTGGAGATGCCAGCAACTGGAGGGGTTTCGCTGGTTGGTGAAAAGGTAACGGCTTTTTCAATGTGAGGCAAAGGGCAAAAAGCCCCTGCCATTGGCAGAGGCTTTTCCTGGGGACTTGGGGGGTTGACTTACACCTTACGGCTGTAAAACTCCACCACCAACAGTTCGTTGATTTCCAGGGCCACCCATTCCCGTTCGATCGGGCCGTTGATCTTGCAGGTGAGCTTGGCCTTGTCGAACTCCAGATGGGGCGGGATGTTCGCCAGACCAGGAAACTCCAGATTGGCTTCCGCCAACGTCTTACTGGCTTTCCTCTCCCGAATGCTCACCACATCGCCAGACCTGCACTGGTAGCTGGGGATATCCACCACCCGGCCATTCACGGTGACGTGGCCATGGTTCACCAGCTGCCGCGCACCGGGCACGGTGGGGCCGAAGCCCAGGCGAAAACAAACGTTGTCGAGCCGATTTTCTAGCAGCTTGAGCAGGTTGGTTCCAGTGGAACCCTCCTGGGCACGGGCTTTCTTGACGTAGCGCACCAGCTGACGTTCAGAAATGCCGTAGTTGAAACGGAGCTTTTGCTTTTCTTCGAGACGGATCGCGTATTCGGAGCGCTTGCGACGGGCTTGGCCGTGCTGACCGGGGGGATAAGACCGCTTGGCGGACTTACGGGTGAGACCGGGTAGGTCTCCCAAGCGCCGCGTGATCCTCAGGCGAGGGCCGCGGTAACGGGACATGGAAAACGATGGGCAAAGGAACACAGAAGGCGCCGGCCAGGCAAGCTGGACCAACCTCCAGAAGGTTGACCGGCCTATCCCATGCAGCGCCAACTATTCATCCTAGAGGGCTGGCTGACTGCAGCCCTGCTGGGCCTGATTCGGATCTATCAACAGTGGATCTCCCCCCTGCTGGGGCCCCGTTGTCGGTTCATCCCCAGTTGCAGCGCTTACGCAGCCGAGGCCTTGCAGCGCCATGGGCCTTGGCGGGGGGGCTGGCTCAGTGTGCGGCGCCTGAGCCGCTGCCATCCCTTCACCC
>JBBARZ010000110.1:1938-5280 GCA_040399505.1 Cyanobium sp. | reverse complement strand
CCGGTGCCGAACGGGCACTGCTGGGTGTATTCGCTGCCGTAGATCGAAAGGGCATAGCCGGTGGCCCACCCATAGGGCCGCATCGGCTCTCGGGCCACCGTGATATCGCCGGAAAACAGCCGGAGAAAAGCTCCGTCGCGGGCCAACTCCTCGCTCAGGCCCAGCTCCAGGAAAAGGGTGGCGCTGTGGGCCACATAGTCCGGCGCCGGCAGCGGCGTGGGCGTCACCGGCACGTAATGGCCCGAGAACACCTGGCGGGGGCGGTGATCCTGCCCGTCGGCGGTGGCTTGGGGATCGGGCTGCAGGGACTCCAGTAGGGAGTAGTTGGCCCGTTGGGCAAACTCCGCGAAGGTGGTGATCAGGCCTGTGTGATGCACGGGTGGTGGGCGCGGGTCTGCAGAGGGAGCATCATGGCGCGCCTGGGCTGTCAACACCGGGTTGCTCCACCCGCAGGTGCCAGCGGGCCAGCGGCTGATCCACCTGAAGCAGCTGCACCTCGTAGGTTCCAGGATCCATGGGGTTGATGAGATCCACCCACACCCCAAGAGGCCGGTTGGCCTCCCAGGCCCGGGTTGGCGTGATGGTCACCCTGTCTTCCCCGGACGCGGTGCTGACCTCAATGGTCGCGGGGATGGGGCCCACGCAGCGGCTGTGGGCCGGTCGAAGGCCAGAGGAATGCCTGGCGTAGCACAGGCGCAGGCGCCGCTGATAGGCCGCCACATCCAGGGCTCCATCGAACACCAGAGTCCATGGCTCCCCTGGAGCCCAAAGCTTGGAGGCTTCCCCTGGAAGGAGGAATCCATAGCGGGCTGGGGCTCCGGCTTCCGCACTGGTGGTGGTGTAGCCCAAGCCTGGGACAGGGGCGGCCGCAGCGCCCCACGCCGCCAGCAGGACGGCCCCCAGGACGCCTGCCCAGAAATGTTTTCGGCCCCTCCTCCAGCGCTCAGCCATCCGCAACGCCCTCCCCCATCAGAATCGAAACGTGGCCTTGACTACCGCGCCCCACACCCCCAGGGTGGCGCCCTTTCCAGTGGGGAGCACCGCATCGTCCCAGGAGGTGCCGGCCCGGGTGAGCTGGCCGCGGGGACGGGGCAACCAGAAGATCGCAGGGGTGAGCGAGAGGCCATTGCTCACCTGAATCCGATACCAAGCCTCCATCAACCAGCTGGAATCAAACGCACCACCCTGGCCACTGGGGTTCACGAACCGGGTGAGGAGCTTCGGCTGCCCTACGGCCAGGCCCAGGTTGTTGCCGTCATCCAGCACATCCCTCCACTCCAGACCAGCCATCCACGACTGCGAATCGGCAGCCAGCAAGGGGCTGGCTGCGTTCGGTCCCGAAACGTTGTAGTGGTTCCTGTTCCATCCCCAACCCAGGGAGATGACGGGCAGCCAATCGGCGGCCGTTGGGGTGGGATCCCAATAGCCGCTCAATCCAAAGGACGTTACTGATCCAGCGAGGCCCGGCTCCAGAGACGGCCAGGTTTCAGCGGCAAGGGGCGTGATGATCTCGTTCTGCCGTGCCCCGGCCTGGTTGTGGGTGTAGACACCCGCCACGCTCCAGGTGCGGCCCTCATAACCCACCTGCAGCGTGGCCGCACCCTTGCTGGCGGCCGTGAGCACACCTCCTTCCCCAGGATCCCCGCGATTGGGGTTGCCAGCGACATACACCGCGCTGACCACCCACGACTGTCGCTTGCTCTTTGGCTGCCGCCAGTGCAACCCCACGCCCCCACCCTTGACATCGCTGTAGGCGCCGACGGCGCCGGCATAATCGAAGGCGTTGAGGATGCGCTCGCTGGCGCCGTACAGGCTGGGCCAGAGCCCGAGCATGTCCTTCTGGCTCAGCCGCGGGCCGAAGGTGAGCGTGAAGCCCGAGCCCAGGGGAGCGCGGTAGAAGAGCTTGTCCAGTCGCACCTGGTTGTTGCGGCAGGTGCCCAGTTGCTGATTGTTCACCGAACAGAAGGGCGACACCCCATCGAGCCGCACCATGGGGGTCACGGGGTTGCCACGGAAGCCGGAGTAGGCGCCGTTCCCTGCCCGCAGCCTTGCTCTCAGTAGGTCTTGGCCATGGAAGGAGGTGTCGAAGTTGAGCTGCAGGTCGTAGACCAAGTTGATATGGTCCGGCAATGGGAGCGGCTTCTCCTGCCCCCCAGGCCGGTAGGTGTTGCCGGGGCCGATTTGGTTGCCGCTGTAGCTGAGGCCTCCGAGATACCAGCGGGAGAGAGCCCGCAGACGGGTGGTGGGAGCAAATCGACTGGCCTGCAGATCAGCCACGGCCTGCTCCAACAGCCCCGCCTCCCCCTGGAGGCGTTCCATTTCCGGAGTGAGCTCCTGCACCAAACGGCGTTGGAGATCGCTGACCTCTTGTCTGGAGGCGTCCAGGCAGGCCATCAGCACAGCAGCGACAGCTAGCCGGCGGGTTGGGACTTCACTGGCCGGACCATCCCCGAGGGGACCCAGGCCGGAGGGGCACCCCTGAGCCTGAAGCCATTGCCGCGCCATCCCTTCCAGCACATCGGCGGGAAGCCCGGCTGGAGGAGCATCCCCACCTGGGTGGGCCGTCATCGGCGCCCCCTGAAGCAGCAACATCCCGAGAAGCACGCTGGACCAGAGTCCTATGGCACGTGCAGCCAATACCTCAGTCGGAGCAGCGTGCAGGCACTTTAGGTTGGGCTTCCCTTGTCAGGTTGGCCGGATGGACACCTTTCTTGTCACCGGTGCCAACCGGGGCATCGGCCTGGAGTTCTGCCGCCAGCTGCAGGAGAGGGGGGATCGGGTGATCGGCGTCTGCCGCACGGCCTCCCCCGAGCTCGAGGCCCTGGGCGTGCGGATCGAGCCGGGCATCGACCTCACCAGCGGAGCCGCCATCGCCGAGCTGGTGGAGCGGCTGGAAGGACTCCCCCTCGATGGGCTGATCCTCAATGCGGGCCTCCTGGAGGGCATGGGCCTCGACACCCTCGATCCCCAGAGCATCAGGCGCCAGTTCGAGGTGAATGCCCTGGCTCCCCTGCTCCTGGCCCGGGCCCTGCTGCCCCAACTGGGCCCGGGCTCCAAGCTGGCCCTGATCACCAGCCGCATGGGCTCCATCGACGACAACAGCTCCGGCGGCTCCTACGGCTACCGGATGTCGAAGGTGGCCCTCAACATGGCGGGCCGATCCCTCGCCGTGGATCTGCGGCCCCGGGGCATCGCCGTGGCCATCCTCCACCCGGGCCTGGTGCGCACCCGCATGGTGGCCTTCAACCCCCAGGGCATCGATCCCGCCGTTGCGGTGCAGGGCCTGCTGGCCCGTTTCGATGCTCTCACGCTGGACACCTCCGGCACCTTCTGGCATGCCAA
>JBBARZ010000110.1:0-1838 GCA_040399505.1 Cyanobium sp. | reverse complement strand
GGAATGTGAGGAAGGGTTGCGTCCGCGGCCAAGGCCGGCCGGGAAGGTCAGGGTGGGCAGGCCTCTGACGAGCCCGGCCCATGGCCACCCCCCCCTCCCCCACGGCTGCCGCAGAAGCCTGGTTGGCCTCCTTCGCCGGGGCCCTGGCCTCCGGCGATGCCCAGGCCGCGGTGGCCCTGTTTGGCCCGGAGTGCTTTTGGCGGGATCTGGTGGCCTTCACCTGGAACCTGCGCACAGAAGAAGGCCCAAACGCCATTGCCGCCATGCTGGCGGCCCGTCTGGCCGATGTGGCGCCCCAGGGGTTCCGGTTGCGGGGGGAGGCCACGGAGAACCATGGGCGGGTGGAGGCCTGGTTCGGCTTTGAAACCCGGGTGGGCCGCTGCACCGGCCAGGTGCGCCTGAAGGAGGGCCGGGCCTGGACCCTCTTCACCGCCCTCGATGAGCTCAAGGGCCACGAGGAACGGGTGCGGCAGCGTCGGCCCGCAGGGGCGGAGCATGGCGTTCATCCGGGGCGGCACTCCTGGGGGGAACGGCGGGAGGCCGAGCGGCAGGCCCTTGGCTTCAGCGAGCAACCGGAGGTGCTGATCATGGGCGGGGGGCAGGCGGGGCTGACCCTCGCGGCCCGGCTCAAGCACCTGGAGGTGCCCACCCTGATCGTGGAGAAACTGCCCCGCCCCGGCGACCACTGGCGCCGCCGCTACAAGAGCCTCTGCCTCCACGATCCCGTTCACTACTGCCATTTCCCCTATCTCCCCTTCCCCGAGGGCTGGCCCCTCTACACCCCCAAGGATCAGCTGGCCGACTGGATGGAGGCCTACGTGAGCGTGATGGACCTGGCCTTCTGGGGCTCCTCTCCGGTGCGCAAGGCCCACTTCGATGCTGGGGCCGGCTGCTGGGAGGTGACGGTGGAGCGCGAGGGGCAGAACCATCTGCTGCGCCCCCGCCATCTGGTGTTGGCCATGGGGGTGTCGGGCTATCCCGTCATGCCCACTCCGCCGGGTGCTGAGACATTTGCCGGGGATCAGCACCATTCCAGCGCCCATCCCGGCCCCGATGCCTACCGGGGCAAGCGCTGCGTGGTGGTGGGCTCCAACAACTCGGCCCACGACATCGCCGCCGGGCTGTGGGAGGCGGGTGCCGCCGAGGTGACCCTGCTCCAGCGCAGCTCCACCCTGATCGCGCCGGTGCCCGCCCTGGAGAAGCTGGCCTTCGCCGGCTCCTATTCCGAGCAGGCGCTGGCGCGGGGCATCACCCCCGACCAGTCGGACATGACGATGGCCTCCATCCCCTACAAGCTGCTGCCCCAGTGGCAGAAGCCGGTGTACGACGCCATGCGGGTGGAGTATGCCGATCTCTATGCCCGCCTCGAGAAGGCCGGCTTCCTTCTGGATTTCGGCGCCGACGACTCCGGGGTGTTCATGAAGTTTCTGCGGCGGGGCTCGGGCTACTACCTGGATGTGGGCGCTTCCGAGCTGGTGGCCGATGGCCGGATCAAGCTGCGCAGCGGCCTCACCATCGACCGGCTCACCCCCCACACGGTGGTGCTCAGCGATGGCAGCGTGCTGGAGGCCGATCTGGTGGTGTATGCCACCGGCTATGGCTCCATGAACCGCTACCTGGCGGAGCTGATCTCCCCGGAGGTGGCCGCCAAGGTGGGCAAGGTGTGGGGGCTGGGCTCCGACACCCCCAAGGATCCGGGCCCCTGGGAGGGGGAGCTGCGCAACATGTGGAAGCCCACCCAGGTGGAGAACCTCTGGATCCATGGCGGCAACCTGCACCAGTGCCGCCACTATTCCCATTTCCTCGCCCTCCAGCTCAAGGCGCGGCAGGTGGGCCTG
>JBBARZ010000109.1:0-5336 GCA_040399505.1 Cyanobium sp. | reverse complement strand
TGAAGGTGTCGTTCACCTGGCTGGGGGTTGCCATTGCCATGGTGTTCATCTCCCTTCCCTTTGTGGTGCGCAGCGTGGAACCCGTGCTGCGCGCCATGGAACAGGACCAGGAGGAGGCCGCTTGGTGCTTGGGGGCCTCCCCCCGCCAAACCCTGCTGCGGGTGGTGCTGCCCCAGCTGATGCCCGCCATCCTCTCCGGCGTGGCCCAGGGCTACAGCCGGGCTGTAGGGGAATACGGCTCGGTGGTGATGATCTCCTCGAACGTGCCCTTCAAAGACCTGATCACGCCCACCTTGATCATCCAGAAGCTGGAGGAATACGACTTCGCCTCCGCCACCGTGATCGGCATGGTGATGCTTGGCTTTTCCCTGCTGAGCCTGCTGGTGATCAATGGTCTGCAGGTGTGGGGCCGTCACTGGGAAGCCAATCCGATGGTGGGCGGCTGACCCCACCATTTCTTCATCTTTTGCCCACCCATGGCTTCCTCTCGCCGCCTTCGCCAACAACTCAGCGCATTGCCCAAGCCCAGTGCCTCGGTGCTGGTGCCCTTGATCGCCGGGCTTTACGTTGCCGTGCTGATCCTGCTGCCGGCCCTGCAGGTGGTGGCGGGTGCCTTCGCCAAGGGGCTAGGGCCCTTCTTGGAGAACCTCTCCTCGCCCGACCTGATCTCGGCCGTGAAGCTCACCCTGCTCATGGCGGCCATCGCCGTACCGGCCAACACGATCTTCGGCCTGGCGGCCGCCACCGCCATCGCCAGGCGCCAGTTCCCTGGCAAAGCGCTGTTGCTGAGCGTGATCGATTTGCCGTTCTCGATTTCGCCGGTGGTGGTGGGTTTGATGCTGGTGTTGCTCTACAGCCCCAACCATGGGTTGTTGAAAAATGTTGTGGGAAGCCTGGGCTGGAAGATCATCTTCTCCTGGCCGGGCATGGCCCTGGCCACGATCATCGTCACCTTTCCCTTCATGGCACGAGAAGTGATCCCTTTGCTGGAGGAGGAGGGCTGGGATCAGGAGGAAGCCGCCCGCACCCTGGGAGCCACCAGCTGGCAGGTGTTCCGCAAGGTGACCCTGCCCACGGTGCGCTGGGCTGTGCTCTACGGCCTGGTGCTCACCACCGCCCGAGCCCTGGGGGAATTTGGCGCCGTTGCCGTGGTGAGTGGCAACATCGCTGGCCAAACCCAAACCCTGCCCCTCTTTGTGGAAGACAGCTACAAGCAATACAACACGGAGCTGGCCTACGGCGCCGCCCTGGTGCTTGGCGGAGTGGGCCTGGTGTCGCTGCTATTGAAGATTGTTGTGGAGCGGCTCGTGGGTGGGGTGAAGGAAACCAAACCCATGAATTGAGCGAACTTCTGGTTCAGGCGGTGAATAGGGAAGGCGAAAACAATGTGCCCTGAACGAAGGAGTGATCCAGGGAATCCGGTTGAGTGTTCGCAACCTGGGACTTCCGGGGCCGCCGAATCTCTTGTCTGGAGGGCGGCGGCGTGAGGAGAGCGGCCTGGGACGGCGGAGCGCTGAGGACCGCTGTGGGCCAGCCCAGGTCGACGGCGCGGAAAACGGCGTAGGGAGAGGAAACGGCGCTGGGAGGAAAAACAGACATGGGTTTTGATCAGTACGTCTGTACTATAGCCGCTCTGGTGTGTTTTTGCTGCGCTCCGTTGCGCAAGCCCCGGCTACAGAGACGGGGAGGACCCTTGGGAGGCGATGCCCAGCTGCTGGCCGATCACCCAATTGGTGGCCGCCTTCTGGGTGTGCCAGGCCTGGAGCAGCTGTTTGGCGATGGCCTTGAGGGCCTCGGGATCCGCTGTGGCATCGATGGCCCGGCTGAAACGCTCGATCTCGAACTGCTGGCCGATTGAGAGCTTCATCGAGGAAGGCATGGAAGGGGGCATTGGAGAATCACCCATAGCGCCTTTGATCAACAGTATTTAACAAATCTAAAGATAGGGCAGGCCCCTACTGGCCCCGTAGCGACGGCTACCCACCCCTGTCCCTGTCAGTATTTCGAAGTATGAAGCCGCGGCATTGATTAGTTTTTTGTATCACTACCATAAGCATTCACTTTTTGTGTGGCATGCGACTGACCTGGCCCCAGCACCTGGAAACCGCACGCACCTTGGAGCTCTCCGGGGATGGCCAGCGGGGAGAGGCTCTGGCGTTGATGGGAATTGCCATGCTCATGCTCGCCCAGGATCTGCTGGATCAGGAGCTCTGTGGCTCCATTGGCAGGGAAGGGTGAGCGCCATGAGCGCCACCAAGCCTATGGGCTCGTGGCCCAGTGAGAGCTGCATCACGAAGCCTGGGACTTGAAGTGGCGGCGAAGCTGATGGAGCCAATCCCCTGGCCGATCCTGGGCCCGCACCTGAAAGCTGGCCATGGAGCGGGCCAGGCTCACTCCACCCCGGCGCAGCACCGATCCCACATGCACCGCCACCGCCAGGGCCACAGCCAGCCAAGCCAGCAGATGCACCGCATAGATCCCCTGGCCTAAGTCGCCCTGCCGTAGCCAGCTTTCATCCATCAACTTGCCGCTGCCCACCGCCAGCACAAGAGCTCCCAGGGCCAGGCCGTTGGCCGGTTGACGAAGCCGGGCACGGCCGAGGGTGAGGGCATAAAGCACGAACAACAGGGCGATCGGCCAGAGCACCACGCCCGCCGTGCCGTGGATGTCGATCCACTCCCCGGGGAAGGCCACCGGCAGGCGGCCCCAGCGGCCATCGAACTGGCTATACACCATCAGGCCCGTGGCCCAGGCCCCGCACACCAACAGGGCTGTCGCCCCATGGAGCACACGCAGCAACGACGGTTGGTAGGGGCGGGGCATGCCGCGAATTTCAGCGGAGAGCCTGTTGTAGCGCTGCCAGGCCAAACACGAGAAACAACCCTCCGCTGAGGCGGTAGAGGAGTCGTTCACTCAACCGGCCACCGATCCACTTGCCTGCCCCCACCGCCAAGCCGGTCACCAAACCATGGCCCGCCAGGGTGCCCGCCAACAGCCCGGCAAAGGTGAACGCCGGTGCGGTGGCCAAAAAGATCGTGGTGAATTGGGTGCGGTCGCCCAACTCCGCCAGAAACACCAGCACAAAGGCCTCCCAGATCACCGCCCCGGCCGTGCGCGCCGGTGCCCCACGGCCTTCGGCCTCGTCGATCGCCGCCGCCGCATCCCGCTCCTCCTCCAGAGCTTCATCGGCGGCCATGCCCTGGGCCTCCCAGAGGAGTTTCAGGCCAAAGCCCAGAAACAAAAGAGCGGCCAGCCAGGGCACTAGGGCCTGGGGCAGCAATTCCCGCAAGCCATAGCCCAGGGCCAGGGAGAGCAGGGTGACGGCCGCCAAGGCGGCAAAAGCCCCCACAAACACATCCCTTGCCCGGTGGCGCGCCGCCAGGATCAAGGCCATGAAAAAGGTCTTGTCGCCCAACTCCGCCAGGGTGATCGCGGTGAAACTGGCGCCGAAGGCCGCCCATCCCTGGGGAACCAGTCCTGTCATGGCGTCTGCTCCAGTGGCTCAAGCTGGAGGGTAGTTTTGCGGATCCCGATGGCCGCCAGGCGCTCCTCGGCCAGGGCCAGCAACGCCGAGGGGGGGAGCCCGGTGCCATTCCAGCGCAGGTGGGCCGTCAGGGCGGCCCGGCTGGTGCTCAGACCCCAGACATGCAGATCGTCCACCGCCCTCACCCCGGGCAGGCCCAGCAGCACGGCCTCCACCTGCGCCAGGTCGATGCCCCTCGGCACCGCATCGAGATTCAGGGCCAGGGCATCCTTGAGCAACCCCCAGGCGCTCCACGTCACCGCTAATCCCACGCCGATGGCCGTGGCCGGATCCAGCCAGAGCCAACCGGTGACGCCCACCAGCAGGGCGCTCATCAGCACCGCCACCGACACCGCTGCATCTGTGAGCAGATGCAGCACTGCCGCCCGCTGGTTCAGGTCGTGGTGGTGGTTGCGGCCAAACAGCCTGGCGGAGAGGAGGTTGATGGCGATTCCGGCGGCGGCGGCCCAGGCCACCGGTCCTGTTACCAGGGGCACCGGGTGAAACAGCCGCTGGATGGCCTCCACCACCACCACCATCCCGGCGCTGAAGATCAACATGCCGTTCAGCAGGGAGGCCAGGTGGGTGCTGCGCCCGTAGCCATAGGTGAAGCGACCCTTCGCTGGCCGCAAGCTCAGGCGCTCCGCCCCCCACCCCAGGGCCAGACCCACCACATCGCCGAGATTGTGGAGGGCATCACCGATCAGGGCCAGGGATCCAAAACCGAAGCCGATCACCAGCTGGAAGGCTGTCAGGCCGCTGTTGAGCAGGATGCTCCAGCGAAAGGCCCGCCCTGCTCCAGCCCCAGGGGAATGGGACCTGTGATGGTGGCCATGCGCGTGTTCAGCCACGGCCCGGCGTCCGAATTTCTCCGATCATCACCCCTGCAGCCACAGCCGCACCAACCGCCGGGCCTCAGGCAGAGCCTCCAGCAGGGAGGGCGAGAGTGCTTGACCATGGGGGAAAGCAAAGGCGGGCAGCCGCAACAGGGCACCCTCGCCCCGCCAGCCGTAGAGCGCGTGGGCCAGGGCCAGCAAGACCGCGGGCTCGAGTTGGTGGGAGCCCAGGCCGGCCGCAGCGGCGTCCGCGCCGGCCTCGCTCTGGAGAAGGTCCAGCCAGGGCTGCACGGTGCGGGCTGATCCGCAGGCATCCAGAAAGAGCACCCGTTCGGCCCCGGCCAGCGTGCAGGCCAGCTCGGGGGTGAGCTGGTGCACCACCTTCAGCTCAGCGGCTGGGGTGCTCCAGCCCCCCAGCTCCTCAGCCAACTCCTCCACCAATAGGGCCCCCACCCCATCGTCGCCCCGCAGGGGATTGCCGATGCCGATCAGTAGATCGGGCCTGGCTCTCATCAGCGGCGCCGCTCCGCCAGCACCACCCCATCTGGGCCCACCAGTTGCACCTGCAGGGGCATCTGGCCGGCCGCATGGGTGGAGCAGGAGAGGCAGGGATCGAAGCAGCGGATGCCCGCCTCGATCCGGTTGAGGATGGCCTCGGGGATCTGGGCCTCGGCCGCCACCGGATCGGGCAGAAATTCCTGGGCGATCTGGTGCACCGTGCGATTCATGGCCAGGTTGTTCTGCCCCGTGGCGATGATCAGGTTCACCCGGGTGATCAAGCCCTGGCCATCTACCCGGTAGTGGTGAAACAGGGTGCCCCGGGGCGCCTCGCTCACCCCCACGGCCTCCTGGGCGTTGAGGCTGGCCCGGGCCCGCACCCGCCCTGTGGCCAGCTCCGGATCGGCCACGAGCTGCTCGATCGCCTCCAGGCAGGCCACGATCTCCACCAGCCGGGCGTGGTGGTAAGCAAAGCTGGA
>JBBARZ010000108.1:0-5387 GCA_040399505.1 Cyanobium sp. | reverse complement strand
CTCAGCGCTCCAGCAGCTGCCAGAAGCTCCACTTCTGAGCGAAAGCCTCTCGCAATCGCCCCACGAAGCTGGCGTGGCTCTCAAACCCTTGCCAGTCGTCGATGCGGGCTTCCAGCCGCTCGCACTGGCGCAGGTGCTCGGTGGCGTAGCGGTAGCGCTTGGAGCGGCCCATCGATAGGGCGAACACCACCATCGCGCGCAGCAGCAGGCTGGCAGCCACAGGGTGGTCGGCGTTGAGGCGCTCGGCTGCAGGTTCGTAGATCTCATAAGCGTCGCCATCCCAGTCGTGGCAATGCTCGATCACGTATCTGGCCGCCCGCGCCAAGCTGGGCCAGAAGACCAGGAACTGCAGCGCCGCCAGGGGGTGGGGGTGCTCCTCCGCCACCGTGAAGGCCTGCTCCTCAGCTTCCACATCGGCGAAGTCATCCAGCCGTTGGATGTACTCGCGCAGCAATGGAATCGAGAGGGTTTTGGCGAAGACCTGCCAGCGGTGCAGCTGGGCCTCCTCGCTGCGGCCAAGGGCCTCGAGCACAGCGATGCGGGTGGCGTGCCACGCCTCGGCCTCCATGATCAGGGTCGCCTTAGCGGCCCGCTCGAGCACGGCCAGGGCTTCCTCGGCCCGGCCGCCTCTGAGCAGATGGCCGGCTACATCGGCGGCGGTGTCGGGCCAGGTGAGCTGGGAGGGCTCGAACAGCTCCAGGTAACCGTCCAGGTCGCCACGGCTCCGGACGAGCTGCTCCCTCGTGAAGCGATCGACGCCACCGCGCTCCAGCAGTGCCTCCTCCAGCCTGAGCACCCCTTCCTCGCCCAGCAGCGGCGCCAGGGCAGGAATCAACCCCTCGAACTGGCCGTAGCCGTTCACCTGCAGCAGCTCGGCCGCATGCTCCACCAAGGCCTCAGGGCTGAGGCCAGATGCGCCAGCCAGGCTAGCCAGGGCCTCCACTCCCCGCTGGAACAGACCGATTACGGCACCGGTGGAATCCGAGCAGCGGTCCAGTATCCCTTCGCTCAGCTCCAGCAGGCGCACCTGCAGGTTCACCGCCAGGGCGGGGTTGGCGGTGGCGATCGCCCCTGTGATCGCCTGTTGTTGGGCCTCCAGGTCGGCCAGAAGCGCCTTGCGTTTGGCGGAATCAATGAAGGTGGTGGAACGGGCGATCGCCGCCAATCGCTTGCGCACCTCCTGCGCCGCCCCGTCGGCCCCGCCGGCGGCTGCCAGAGCCAGACGCAGCCGCCTCTGGATCACGGCGTTGCCGGTACTTACCTCGATGAGCAGCTCCGCTAGGGCCTCCGCGCCCAGCGTTTGAAGATTCCTGGCGTTGAGGGCTCGTTTGCCGGCCATGGGCTTGGATGCTGGGCCATGAGCATGACGCGAATGATCTTGCTCCATCCCGTAATGGCGGCCTCGACATTGTCGACATGCCACTGCAGGGGCCCCTGGACCGCCCCAAGGTAAATCCCGTAATGGTTACTGGCGATATAGGACCGGGCCATTGCCCTGACACCCATGACATGTGCCTGCCAGGGCTAACTCAGATGCTGCGATAAACGCAGAGCCAGTGCGGCCAGAGGACGGACCGGATTGGCGGCACAACTCAGTGGCATCACAGACATATCGCAGACATAGAGCCCGGAGGTACCGATCACCCTAAGGTCCTCATCGACAACAGAATCAGCGGCGAAAGGGGCATCCAACCTGGGCCGATACGGCATCCGCAGACTGCCGGCGGCGTGGTGAACCGTACCCCAGCCAAAGCCCTTGCCGCCCTGGCCGTACCAGATCTCTCCTGCGGGCCTGGCAGGAGCGCCATTGATCGAAAACTCGGACATGATTCGGAAGGTGATGTCGTTCAACACCGCCCAGATCTGCTGGGGGCTCTTCTGCCAGCCAGCTAGGGCTGGCAAGCGAACCTGTGAGAGGTGATCAACCCAGCTTTGATTGCGGAAAACAATTTCTGGTACATAACCGAATGGTGGGGCCGCATTGATCTGGTTGTCATTATCAAGGCAGTTGGCGAAGCTGAACTTAAGGTCGAGGCGCGCTGCGCCGGCGGGGCCGTCCGCAGGGCGAGCTGACTCGCTGGGGTCGTTCTCTCGCAGGTGCCAATACTCGTGATTCAGATTGAGCTCAACATTGAAGGGGTAGCGAATGGCACCGTTATCCCGAAGACCTCTGGAATAGAAGACGATTTTGGCGTGATCACTTGTGTCAAGGGTGACATTGCCGATCCGGTTCACATAGGTGGTGATCTCACTCGTTGTTGGATGATCCGTAAGCCCCCTGCCCACAAGACCCTGAACCTGTGCAGGCAGTGAAGCGAAGAGCGACGAGCGGCGCAACAGCTTCGGACTCTCAATCGATCCAGCGGCCAGCACCACCTGCGGAGCCTTGAAGATGCGGGCTTCTCCGCTGAGAGTATTGCGCACTACAAGCTCATGCCCGCTCCCGGAGCGACGCACATCCTCTACAAAGGAATTCAGGAGCAGCTGCAGGCCGGGACCATCACCATGGCTGACGCCTGGAGTCAGCCCCAGTTGATTGATGAGCAGTTCAGCCGTGTTGAACACGCCCGTTGGCTCGGTGAAGAATTCCTCATTAGCACTGCCGTCATCCTTGAGATAGGGCTGATGCAGTGCGCGGGGTGTCTGCTGAATCGAGAAGTCGGTCGCCAGGCTTGATTGACGTAAGCGGGCGACAACCGCCTCTGCTGTGCTGCCCATCGAACGGGAAGCCAGCATCACCGCGCCTGCCCGTTCCAGCAGTCCGCCATTGAGATCCTGCCGCACACGTTGGGGGAAATATTCCATCTCCCAACCCTGAGGCGTTGGGATCAGCCCAGACCAGAAGATCGAACGACCACCAAAGTTAAGCTGAGGCTTCTCACCAATGAAGAATTCGTTTGAGTTGTTGCCAGACTGCCAGAACGTATCGCATGCAAAATGCTTGGCCAGGCTGCTGTTAGGAAAGCGACTGAAGTTGTAGGCGTGTGTTGGGTAGAGATAGGAGCCTGCTTCCAGAACAAGGATGCGCTTGCTCTTGCCGGCACGTTCAGCCAGATCATCGGCAAGCAGCCCGCCGCCGATGCCTGATCCAACGATAATGATGTCAAAGTCATTACGAGGCCCCAGATACTCGAGAAAAAGTCTCTCGCTGGCACGCGTGCGTTCAGCAATAAAGTTCACATAGACAGCTGGATTGAATGTCATACGTTCATCTTGATTAGTTGTGGATTTTGTGTTCGCCTAGGCAAAGACTTGAGTTTCATCCCAAGGCTTAGGGTAAGGAACAGAGCGTCATGCTCCCCACCTCAACTTAATCGGACTCTAAATCGCATTTCGGCAGGTGACGGCTTAATCTTCCGTGCCTGTTCGGAAATGAGCACATCTGCACGCATTAAGCAGCACGCTCAGGTTCTCTGATGAAGCTCTCCCAAAGAGTATGGATAGATTGTGCGCAGACATGATCTATTCAAAGTTGGTCAAAGTTGGACAAAGAAAGGAACATCGGTGCCCTTTCGCCAACAGGAAGGCGCCCTGTGGGGGCGCCTTAGCACCGGTCGCGGATCACCGCCCTGGCGTCTCGAGCTGGATCGGGTCGGGTGTCTGCGGCTTCACGCATTGCCCTGTCTGGGGCCTGGCAACAGGTGCCCGCAGGGCCGGTTCCCCGTATCCGGCCGTACCTGCGCTCTCGCCTCAGCAGGCCAAGGATGGAGCCGGAAAGAAGGACATACCCCCGCATGCGAGAGATCGTGTTCCGCGTTCTGGCTGAACGCCCCGGCCACCTGGAGGCCCAGGCCGAGACCCTGCCCATCCGCATCACCGCGCCCACACTTGAGGAGCTGCAGCACGAGGCCCGTGAGGCCCTGATCGAGCATCTTGGGCCAGCCCACTGCACCTTCCGAGTGAGGGTCCGCCGCGGACCCAGTGCTGCCGTCAGCAGCATCCGGCCGGCGGGCCGCCGGCCTGCCGCTGTGTGCCGCTAATGCCGGCAGATGCTTCCACGATGTTCCCGCGCCAGGTCTGGCGCGACAGCGCCATGGCCTTGGCGGGCGATTCCCAGGCCCTGGCGCTGAGCCTTAAGGCAGTGGAGCTCGGCTGGGTGGAGCCTAATGCGCGGATTGGGTTGATTAAGCAGCCGACGCCTGAGGAGGGGGGATCAGCGCTGCCAGCAGCAGCCAGCTGAGCAGGGCTCTGTCCAGGACCCCAGTGGAAGGGGAGTTCATGGGCAGAGCTTGTCCGGCAGGCCACCATCCCAGCCTGTCGCACGCCAGAGTTGGGCACGGATCCGATCCCGGTGGAGCCGCCAGGGGTGTTCGGGCCGGTTGTCGTGTCCGACCACGGGGAAGCCCTCAACCCTCCAGCCCCCACCACCCAGCAGGATTCTGGCGATGGCGATGGAGCGGGCGAGGTGGGCCTCACTGGTCACGATCGTGACCCGACCGGGAGTAGGGAGGTGGCTGAGCACCGCGCTGAGGGCCCTGATCTGCGCCACGGTGTCGCATCCCGGGGTAAGCAGCAGCATCCGACCCTGGCCGGGCGGCCACATGTCGCGGGATGTCAGGTGATGGCGAACCTGTACCTGGGAGCTGGGTCGGCCCTGCATCACCAGCAGCGACCCTGGCCGTTGCCTCCACAGCCGCAGGGCATCGTGGATGCGCCAGGGATCCTCCACGAACACACTGATCACCTCCTGGTTTCCCCCGGCCGAAGGCGAGAGCACGGGCCAGGTCGACCACAGCACCACCGCTGCCCCCAGCACCAAGGCCATCGACCGGCGGGAAACCTTCAACCTGAAACCAGTGACTCCGCGGGGAAGCGGCGCGGCGGCTCGTCAAGGAGCGCGTGGGCCGGGGTGAACCCCGCCAGATCGGCGCCGATCCGCAGCAGCACGGCTTCGAAGGCCTTGCGGGAGATGGCCAGCAGGGGAGCAGGGACAAAAGCCATGGGCCGGGGGGCAGGGCCTTTCAAGTGTTCCCAGGAGCGGACTCTAGGCCAAGCGACTTGGCGCTCTTCGCATGACCAGCCCAGGCCACGACCCTGAGCAAAACCCAACCTAAGGCCTGCCCACCTCCCGCGCCTACTGGGATCTGAAGGCCGAAGAGATGATGAACCGAAGCTCCAGGCCACTATTCACCAGGGTTCGCAGCGGGCGTCGATGGCTTGAGCTGCCTCCTGCTCTCGTGCCTTTACTTGCAAAACAGCTCTACGCGATCCGACGATAAGAAGACCATCTCCAGAGGCTTCTCGCAGAGCTTGACCTTTTCGTACAGGACGGCTTACAAAAACGAAATCGGCGACGCCTAATCGCGCGGCAATAGACTTTCCCTGCCAAGGCCAGCATCACGTGCGACTTGGCTCATGCCTTTAGCCCTAGCTATATCGCCTAAGGC
>JBBARZ010000107.1:0-5398 GCA_040399505.1 Cyanobium sp. | reverse complement strand
GAGCACCGCCCTGTCACGGCGGAAGTTGCGGGTTCGAGCCCCGTCAGTCCCGTTCTCCTCCCGTTGCCCAACGGAGATTTTCAGACCAGATGGCAGCGGCCCCCTCCTCTGTACGCGTCCGCCTTGCTCCGAGCCCCACGGGCACGCTCCACATTGGCACTGCCCGCACGGCTGTGTTCAACTGGCTTTTTGCCAGGCGCCAGGGCGGATCCTTCCTCCTGCGCATCGAAGACACTGATCGGGACCGTTCCAAGCCGGAATACACCGCCAACATTCTTGAGGGCCTGAGCTGGCTAGGCCTGCATTGGGAGGGGGAGCCTGTGATTCAGAGCGCCCGCATCGACATCCATCGGGCGGCCATCGCCCAGTTGCTGGCCAGCGGCGCGGCCTATCGCTGCTACACCACGGAGGAGGAGCTCACCGCCCTGCGGGAGGGGCAAGCGGCGCGAAAGGAAGCCCCCCGTTACGACAACCGACACCGGCACCTGAGCCCCGAGCAGGAGCAGGCCTTCATCGCCGAAGGACGCGAGGCCGTGATCCGCTTCCGGATCGACGACGACCGTGCCATCACCTGGCACGACCTGGTGCGGGGTGACATGCGCTGGAGTGGGGCCGATCTGGGGGGCGACATGGTGATTGCCCGCCGCGCTCCCGCTGATGCGATCGGGGATCCCCTCTACAACCTGGTGGTGGTGGTGGACGATGCCGCTATGGCCATCACCCATGTGATCCGGGGGGAAGACCACATCGCCAACACCGCCAAGCAGATCCTGCTCTATGAAGCCCTGGGCCTGGCCATCCCCCAGTTCGCCCACACCCCCCTGATCCTCAATCAAGAGGGGCGGAAGCTCTCTAAGCGAGATGGGGTCACCTCTATCAGCGATTTCCGTGCTCTGGGCTATGCCCCGGAAGCCCTCACCAACTACATGACCCTGCTGGGCTGGTCGCCCCCTGAGGGAATGGGGGAGCGCTTCACCCTCGAGGAAGCGGCCAAAGTGTTTGATTTCGAGCGGGTCAACCGGGCCGGAGCCCGGTTCGACTGGGAAAAGCTCAACTGGCTTAACGCCCAGGTGCTCCATGGCTTGCCTCCGGCGGAACTGCTGGAGCAGCTCCAGCCCCTCTGGGCCTCCAGGGGGTGGCTCGGGGGGGATGGGCCCACGGACGCCAGCCCCTTTCCCCCCTCCTGGCTGCACCAGCTCACGGCCCTGCTGGGGCCCTCCCTCACCCTCCTCAGCGATGGGGTCACCCAGGCCGCACCCTTCTTTGAGGCACCCCTGCCCGATGCCCAGGCCCAGGAGGTGCTCCACCACCCCCCCTCCCAGCAGGCTCTAGCGGCCCTGCAGGCCCTCCTGGCCGAGCACCCCACCGGCTCACCCCTGGAAACCCAAGCCGCCCAAAATCTCCTCGAAGCCAGTGCCGCCGCAGCTGGCGTGAAGAAGGGCGTGATGATGAAAAGCCTGCGGGCCGCCCTGCTGGGATCCTTACAGGGGCCCGATCTGCTCAGCTCCTGGCAGCTGCTCCACCAGATCGGCGAAGACGAGAAGCGCTTGGCCGCCGCCCTTCAAGACTGAACCGCAGGCCTCCAGCTGCTGCCCTGCTGCGCTCAGTTGTCGATGCTGCCGTAGAGGGGCTCCACCCGCAGGCCAATGATGTTTCCGGCCCGCACCAGCAGATACTCCCCCTCTAGCTCACTGATCGGCACGTTGATGAAGGTGTCGGGGGAGGCCCCCCCGTGGAGGGCACTGGTGTACCACTGCTGGAAGGCCTCCAAGGTGGGGAACTGCACCACTTCCTCATGGCCGCTGCTCAGGTGCAGGTGGATGGCGTAGCAACGGAGGATGCGAGACATGGGCTGGTGCCACAACAAAAGGCTGGGGCGGTTGGTCAGCCCGGCAAAAGAGAGGGTGGCGGGGCTGGCCCTGGCGGGTCAACCCCACACACACCACGTCACCGTCCCAGCATCGCAGCCCATCCCACACCTGTTCGCTGCGGCCATGGAGCCCCCCCCGCTGCCCCCACCCCACCCAGATGCGTGGCGGGGGCCCGAAGGGATCGGGGGGCTGGGCCGCCAGCCAGGCCAAGCCGGTGGCCAACCAGCCATCGGTGTGCTCCCCAACGGGGTCAGGAGCACGCCGCAGCAGGCTCGGATCCGGTCCCACCCGGGCGAAGAGATTCATCACCAGCAGGCGGCCATGGCCCCAGCGAACCGCCAGGGCCCGCAGGCGGCGGAGGGTGGGATCATCCCGCTCCCCATCCGCCCTGGAGGGATTCAACCCTAGAAACAACACGGCGCTGCCCGCCGGCTGGCAAGGGCGAACAAGCCACCAGCGGTAATGGCCGCAGTCGCTGAATGCGGCGGCCCCTGAGCTGCCATCCCAGGAAACTGGCACTGGAAAAGGATCTGGCAGGCTGTGGCGATTCGGGGTGGAACATCGGTTGGCCATGGCAGATCCCAAACCTCTCCTGCTGTTGGTCGATGGCCATTCCCTGGCCTTCCGCAGTTTTTATGCCTTCGCCAAAGGGGGCGATGGGGGGCTATCCACCAAAGAGGGGGTGCCCACCAGCGTCACCTACGGCTTTCTGAAAAGCCTGCTCGATACCTGTGCCGAATGGGGCCCCGAGGGGGTGGCCATTGCCTTTGATACCGCCGAACCCACCTTTCGTCATCAGACGGATGCAACCTACAAGGCCAACCGGGACGTAGCGCCCGAGCACTTTTTTGAAGATCTCGAGAACCTCCAGCAGATCCTCCAGGAGCAGCTGGATCTGCCCCTGGTGATGGCCCCGGGCTACGAAGCTGATGATGTGCTCGGCACCCTGGCCGAAAGGGGAGCCAAGGAGGGCTGGAGGGTTCGCATCCTCTCCGGCGACCGGGATTTGTTCCAACTGGTGGATGACGAACGGGATATCGCCGTGCTCTACCTGGGGGGTGGCCCCAACAACCGAGGCTCGGGCCCCCGGGAGATTCGACGGGAAGGGGTGGTGGAGAAGCTGGGGGTGCCCCCCGAAGACGTGGTGGATCTCAAGGCCCTCACGGGCGACAGCTCGGACAACATCCCCGGAGTGCGGGGGGTGGGACCGAAAACGGCCATCACCCTGCTCCAGGCCCACGGCAGCCTGGATGGGATCTATGAAGCCCTCGAGGCCCAGAAAGGCAGCCTGCGCACCAAGCTCCAGGACGGCCGGGAGAGCGCCTTTCGCTCCAGGCATCTGGCCGCCATCCACCGGGACGTGCCCCTCTCCACGCCCCCCCGGTTGCCCCTGGGCCAGGTGAAGCCAGAGGAGCTGGGGGAACGGCTCCAAGCCCTGGAGCTCTTCAGCCTGCTCCGCCAAACGGACCGTTTCACCACCACCTTCTCCAGCGGGCACCCCGAGGTGTCTGCCAGCCCCCCCGCGACCGAGCCCGAAGCACCAGCCAAGCGGGCCCAAAAAGCCGCGGCCAAGGCTGCTCAGGAGCCCTCACCCGATCCGGCGACGGCCAGGCCCCAACTCCACCCCGCTCTCATCGCCAGCGAGGAGGAGCTCCAGCATCTCCTCCAACGGCTGATGGCCTGCAAGGAGGGCACGGCTCCGGTGGCGCTCGACACGGAAACCACCTCCCTCAATCCCTTCCGCGCCGAACTGGTGGGCCTGGGCCTGTGCTGGGGCGCGGGGGCCAGCGACCTGGCCTACATCCCCCTGGGCCATCGCCTCGAAAGCCCCCCTTCCCTGCTGCCCGAGGCAGCCCGCGGGCCGATCCCCCAGCTGAAGCTGGAGACGGTTCTCCAGGCCCTGGGACCCTGGCTGGGGAGCGAGGCCCATCCCAAAACTCTGCAAAACGCCAAATACGACCGGTTAATCCTGATGCGCCATGGCCTGCCCCTGGCCGGGGTGGTGATGGACACCCTCCTGGCGGACTACCTGCGGGATCCCGCCGATAAACACTCCCTGGAGGCCATGGCCGAGCGGGAATTTGGCTTTACCCCCGACAGCTACACCACCGTGGTGGGGAAGGGGAACAGTTTCGCGGAGGTGCCCATCGCCGCGGCGGCCCTGTACTGCGGCATGGATGTGCATCTCACCTGGGCGCTCACCGGCCGGCTGGCCGATGAACTGGCGGCCCTGGGCCCCGCCCTGCCGGCCCTGCTCAAGGAGGTGGAGCTGCCCCTGGAACCCGTGCTGGCCACCATGGAGGCCACGGGCATCCGCATCGACCAGGCCTACCTCCAGGAGCTCAGCCAGGAACTGGGGGCCCAGCTGGATCACCTGGAGGCCGAAGCCCAGGAGGTGGCCGGCCAAACCTTCAACCTGGGGTCGCCAAAACAGTTGGAAGCCCTGCTGTTCGACACCTTGAAGCTGGACCGCAAGAAGTCGCGCAAAACCAAAACCGGCTGGAGCACTGATGCCACCGTGCTGGAGCGGCTGGAGGACGACCATCCCGTTGTGCCCCTGGTGCTCAACCACCGCATCCTCAGCAAGCTGCGCAGCACCTACGTGGATGCCCTGCCCAGCCTGGTGGAGCCCGAAACGGGAAGGGTGCACACGGATTTCAACCAGGCGGTGACCGCCACCGGCCGGCTCTCCAGCAGCAATCCCAATCTGCAGAACATTCCCATTCGCACGGATTTCAGCCGCCGGATCCGCAAGGCCTTCCTGCCAGA
The DNA here is from genome assembly GCA_040399505.1 of Cyanobium sp. Lineage (GTDB taxonomy): Bacteria > Cyanobacteriota > Cyanobacteriia > PCC-6307 > Cyanobiaceae > Cyanobium. The sequence continues at coordinate 758 of JBBARZ010000107.1, read as the reverse complement.
GGAGGGATGGCAGATGATCAGCGCCGATTATTCCCAGATTGAACTCCGCATCCTCACCCACCTCTCTGGAGAGGAGGTGTTGATCGAGGCTTACAACAATGGCGACGATGTGCATGCCCTCACCGCCCGGTTGCTGTTGGAGAAAGACTCCATCAACGCGGAGGAGCGCCGGCTTGGAAAAACCATCAATTTCGGGGTGATCTACGGCATGGGCGTGCAGCGTTTTGCCCGGGAGACGGGCATTCCCCAGGCGCGGGCCAAGGAGTTTCTGCAGCGCTTCCGCCAGCGCTATCCCAGGGTGTTTGCCTTCCTCGAGATGCAGGAGCGCCTGGCCCTCAGCCGGGGCTATGTGGAGACAATTCTCGGCCGGCGGCGCACGTTCCATTTCGACCCCGGCGGCCTCGGGCGGCATCGGGGCAAGGACCCCCTCGAGATTTCCATCGAGGGAGCCCGCCGGGGGGGGCTCGAAGCCCAGCAGCTGCGGGCGGCCGCCAACGCGCCGATTCAGGGTTCCAGTGCGGACATCATCAAACTGGCCATGGTGCAGCTGCACCACGAACTCAACGCCCGCAACCTGCCAGCCCGGCTGCTGCTCCAGGTGCACGACGAGTTGGTGCTGGAGGCGGCCCCAGAGGCTCTGGCGGAGGTTCTGGCGCTCACGAAACAGACGATGGAGGGTGTGATTCAGCTGCGGGTGCCCCTCCTGGTGGAAACGGGAGTGGGGGCCAATTGGATGGAAACCAAGTAGGCAGAGAGAT
>JBBARZ010000106.1:0-5491 GCA_040399505.1 Cyanobium sp. | reverse complement strand
GAGGAGGTTGGGAGCCTGCCTCCTCACCCCGGCCACCGCCAGGCCGCCCGCTCCAGCACCGTCTGACCAGGCAACACCGTGCCGCCCTGCTCCCGATCCAGCCGTAACAGCTTGGTGTTGGGGATCGCCCCCAGGGAGCTGATCAGGGCCTCCGCATGGGCCACCACCCACACCTGGGTGCGCTCCGCCGTCGCGGCAATCAAGCGGGCCAGAGGCTTCAACAGGTCGGGATGGAGGCTGTTTTCCGGTTCGTTGAGCACCAGCAACGGCGGCAGACGGGGGCTGAAAAGCGCCGTGGCGAGCAGCAAATAGCGGAGGGTGCCATCGGAGAGCTCCGCCCCATCCAGCGGCCGCAGCAGACCGGGTTGGTGAAGCTGCAGCCGAAAGATCGGCTGTTGAATGTCCACCCCCAGGCTGCATCCGGGGAAGGCATCGGCGATGGCGTTCTGCAATCCCTCCCGATCGCCGATCTCCAGGATCGTCTGCACCGCCGCCGCCAGGTCGCCCCCATCAGCGGCGAGGGAGGGGGTGCGGGTGGCCAGCTGTCCGATGCGGGCTGGGGCCTGGCGATCGGTGCGAAAGCTGTCGTAAAACCGCCAGCTCAAGATGGTGCGGCGCAGCTGAAACACCTCCGGGGCCTCCAGCGGATCAGAAACGGCCGTGAACAGGCTCTCGTGGGGCGACACCTCCATCGCCAGGGGGTGGCTGCGGCCACCCCCATCCCCGCAGCGCTCCACCACCGGTCCCGTGCGCTGCACCAGCACACTCCGCGGATGGAAGGGCCCACCCGCCCAGATCCACTCCCGCTTGATCTCCGGATCGAGCACGAAGGCACTGGTGCTGTCGTCCGCCCGATAGCCCAGCTCGATGGCATACGACAAGCTCTCCCCGGCGATGCCCAGGCGCACCCGGGCCCCGCGCCCCATGGCGGCGGGTTGACGTTCAGGCCCCGCCCAAAACACCGCCGGCAGCCCCCCCTCGGCCGCCAGGGCTGCCACCAGATCTCCCCGGGCGGCGGCGGCCACCAAGCCGAGGGCCCGGTAGAGGTTGCTCTTGCCGCAGCCATTGGCGCCGCACACCACGGAGAGTCCCCCCAGGGGCAGGGTGAGCTGCTGCAGGGAGCGGTAGCCCGCCACCGCCAGATGGGTGAGGGCAGAAGCTTGGGGAGGATGGGTGGGAGGCATGGGCTGGGGGTTTCACCAGGATCAGAAGGTGTCCTGCGTTTGCCCGGCGAAGGCGCCCTGGTAGTGCTCGTTGCCCTCGAGTTTTTGAAACACGAACTGGCAAATAGCGAGGCCCGGATAAACAGCCAGGGGGGCTGGCCCGAAATTGCTCATCTCCAGCACCTGCTGGCTGTCGATGCCCGGCCCCATGAAGGGCGCACTGATGTGCACCATCAGCCCCAGCCGCGCAAACCGACTGCGACCCTCCAACCAGCCGCAGAGTCCTGGCCCCAACCGCAAGCGCTCCCGGGTGATGCCCAGCACCGTTTCCCCCGGCATGATCAGGATGTGCTGGCCGCTGGGCACCTCGATCTTGTCGGTGAGTTCCCGGTAGTCGGTGTGTTCCCGCACCTCAATCACCTGGTGCACCTTCCGAAACACGCGAAAGGTGCTGGCTAGGGTGAGATCCACCGAGGCCGGCCCCACCAGCTCCGGCGTGAAGGGCGTGATGCTGATCGCCCCTTGATCGATGGCCTGGAGGATGGCTTGTCTGCCGAGCACGGACATGGGGCGGAGTGCATCACCAGCCCTAGTGATACCGCCTTGACAAGCCAAGCCACATCGTGACCTACCTCTTGAGCCAAAGAAAAGCAAAATGGGCTCGGCACAGCGCCGCGGAGGATGGAGGCCTGCCAGGATCATCCAACCGCCCGATGCCCAGCCTGCTGTGACGGCCCCGATCGATGCCCTCGGCTACGCGGCCGCCACCCTCACCACGGTGAGCTTTCTGCCCCAGGCCACCAAAACCCTACGCACGGGCGACACCAAGGCCATCTCCCTGCGCATGTATCTGCTATTCACCAGTGGCGTGGCGCTCTGGGGGATCTACGGGGTGTTGCGGGGCGATGGCCCCCTGATCGTGGCCAACGCCATCACCCTGGTGAGCGCCGGGCTGATCCTGCAAAGCAAGCTGCGGGCGGTGCTGGCCGGGCGGCACTGAGGGGGGGGAGCGGAGGGTCCTGTTGGCCGAGCAGTGACGACCATCGTTAGCCTGATGGGGAGGGCTTGATCTGGAATGAACAAGGAAACAACCATGCCATCCCGATCTCTTGGCCATAGCCAATGGGAGCTCCCCGTCATCGGCCTGGGCTGCATGGGCCTTTCTGAGTTTTACGGGCCCGCCATGGAGCCCAACGCGGCGATCAAGCTGTTGCATGAAGCCCTCGACCTAGGCGTTGTTCACTACGACACAGCTGAGATCTATGGCATGGGTGCTGCCAATGAGACGCTGCTCGGCCAGGCGTTCGTTGATCGCCGAGAGCGCGTGTTTCTGGCCAGCAAGTTTGGTGTGATGCGCAACTTCGACACCGGCGAATTCACGGGCCTTGATGGATCGGCTGCAAACTGCCGCCGCGCCATCGAAGGATCCCTGCAACGCCTGCAAACGGATCACCTCGATCTCTACTATTTGCATCGCGTGGATCCGGCAACGCCCATCGAGGAAACGGTGAGCGCCATGGCGGCTCTGGTGGCGGAGGGGAAGGTGGGTGCCATTGGGTTGTCAGAGGCCTCCGGGGCCACCATCCGCCGTGCGGCCAAGATCCATCCGATTGCGGCGGTGCAATCGGAATACTCCCTCTTCAGCCGGGATATCGAGAGCGATGTGATTCCTGCCTGCCTGGAAGTTGGCGCATCACTTATGGCCTACTCACCTCTGGGAAGAGGACTCCTGACAGGACGCTTCAGGGAAGAGAGGCTGACCGAGGGAGACTGGCGAGCCACAACGCCGCGGTTCCAAGGAGAGGGTTTCGCCGCCAATGTGACCCTGGCTCGAGAGATCCAAGCGATGGCCCACTCCAAGGGGTGCACACCTGCGCAGTTGGCCCTGGCCTGGGTGCTCAGCCGTGGCACCAACATTCTGGCGCTCACCGGCACCACGAAACTGGCAAACCTCAAGGACAATCTGGGCGCTTGCACTGTGGAGCTCTCTGCCGAGGAGCAAGCCTCCCTGGAGGGGCTTGCTCCGCGAGTGGTGGGTGATCGCTACGACGCCTGGGGCATGGCAGGCATCAACGGCTGAACAGCGGTTTGGAACCCAATAGCATGAGCCAATGACCAGGAATCAGAGCACGTTCGCGCGACTGCGCTTGCAGGACACCCTGGGGTCCGATGACTGCAGCGTCTGGCTGTTCGGCTCCCTGGCCCGGGGCAGGGAGCTGTTCGACCCGGCAGAAGGCTGAGATGGGCGGGAGGGCTGTCCGCGGCGCGTTCAAGCACGGCCTCGGGGTTGGTCTACTCCTGGGCCTCATCCCTGCTCTGGCGGGTATCTTCCCCCGAACACTCCCCTCTAGCGCATCCACCACTAGCGCACGTTCTGCCCCCCCGCCCATCACGCTGCGCCTGATCGCCATCAACGACCTGCACGGCAACCTGGAGGATGGCACCCTCAGCCTCAACTGGCCCAATCCCACGACCCCCGGAGCCACCACCAAACTCGCCGCCGGCGGTACTCCGGCGCTGGCGGGTCTGATCAGCAGCCTGCGGCGGGGAGCAGCCCACAGCCTGGTGCTCAGCAGCGGCGATCTGATCGGCGCCACGCCCCTGATCTCCGCCCTGTTTCGCGATGAGCCCACCATCGCCATCGCCAACCGCATCGGCGTGGATATCGCCGCCCCTGGGAACCACGAATTCGACGCCGGCCAGACGGAGCTGCTGCGGCTACTGAACGGTGGCCCCCACCCCCCGGCCCGCTTCGTCACCATCGCCGCCAACATCACTACCCCCAGCGGCGCCACCCTGTTCCCAGCCACAGCCATCCGCAGCCTGGGTGGCGTGAAGGTGGGCTTCATCGGCGCCGTCACCAAAACCACCCCCCAAATCGTGATCGCCAGCGGCATCACCGGGCTGCGCTTTGGTGAGGAGGCCGAGGCCATCAACCGAGCCGCTGCTGCCCTGCAGCGGCAGGGCGTGGAAGCAATCGTGGCGATCATCCACGAGGGGGGCGAAACCGGGGCGCCTGGGACGCCACTCGATTGGAACAACACCCGCTGCCCCAAAGCCCGCGGGCCGATCTTCGCCATCGCCCGCCAGCTTGCCCCCGCTATCGACGTGGTGTTCTCGGCCCACAGCCACCAGGGCTACAACTGCTGGATCGATGGGCGCCCGATCCTCCAGGCCACCTCGTTTGGCCGAGGCGTGAGCGTGGTGGATCTGGCCCTCAATCCCCGCACGGGCGATGTGGATCGGGCCCGCACCAGCAGCCGCAACCTGCCGGTGCTCAATGGCCGCACCGATCCGGAGCAGCGAAAGGCCGTGCTGGCCGCCGAACCCTCCCCGTGGCGCCAGGTGCTGGAGCAAGCCGCCCCCGATCCGGAGGTGGCTGCCAAGGTGGCCGATTATGCCCGCGCCGCCGCTCCCAAGGCCCAGCGAGTGGTGGGCACCATCGGTGGCGGCTTTGATCGCCAGGGTCCCAGCGATTCGTCAGCCGGGAGGTTGATCGCCGATGCCCAGCTCGCCGCCACCCGATCTCCAGCCGCTGGCGGCGCCCAGGCCGCCCTGATGAATCCTGGAGGCATCCGCACCAATCTGTCCTGCCGTTCCGCACCACCCTGCCCGATCAGCTATGGCGACCTCTTCGCCATGCAGCCCTTCGGCAACAGCCTGGTGGTGCTCACCCTCAGCGGCGCTCAGCTCCAGGCCCTGCTCGAAGACCAGCAGCGCCCTGGCGCCCAGCGGCCCATCTTTCTGCAACCCTCCGCCACCCTGCGCTACCGCTGGGCTGCCAAGGCACCCCATGGCCAACGGGTGCGGGAGCTGCGGCTCAACGGCAGACCGATTCAACCAAGCCAAAAGGTGCGGCTGGTGGTGAACAGCTTTCTGGCCCAGGGGGGCGATGGCTTTGCTGGCTTGCTGCAGGGGCGCGATCCCGTGGGGGGTCCCCTCGATGTGGAGGCACTGACGGCCTTTCTGCAGGGCAACCCGGCGCCGGATCCCGAGCCGCGAATTACCTTGATCTGATCACTTCTACATTCCAGGATCTGCCAGCCGACGAGTCGTCTCAGCGAGACGCTGGGCAAGCTGGGCAAGCAGGGATCGGCTGAAGGTATCTGAGCGACGGAGCAAGTCTTCAAAGGCGGTGGCGGGAAGCACGAAGAGCTGGCAGCCATGGGGACCAACCATCACCGAAGCGGAGCGAGGCTGGTTGGTAATCACGCCAATCTCGCCGACCGCGTTTCCAGGCCCCAGGGCTACCCGCTCACCGGTTCTCACCTCAACAGACACTTCTCCGGCGAGGACAAAGGCCAGATGGTCGCTGACGCCGCCCTGCT